>JAQBVJ010000124.1 GCA_027623235.1 Planctomycetota bacterium | reverse complement strand
CTCCCACGCTACAACTACACCCTCTCACCACAGATGCCGATTTAATTTCACCGCCGGTCCTTAGTGAGATCCTCAATCGAAGGTGCGGGGCGAGTGGTCGATTCCGGACAACGAAAACGCTCTAAAGCGTGGCAGTTCAAGGACTAAGTGTGCGCTGGCCCTGGTGTCCGTACCCAGCAGGGAATTTCGGTGAGCCCCGCTTCGCGGGCGGCCCGGTAACGGCACTCGCCCGCGATCATTCGGTAACGATCGACAGCTTGAACGTATCTCACAGAGACCGGCTGCAGGATGCCGAACTCGCGGATCGAAGCCGCCTGCTCGCTTTTCTGCTCGCTGTCGGGCGATTACTCCGTTCTGATAACTTCCAGATCCTCACGCAGTATCGCATCAAAACCTTGTCGTTGACCGCGAACGGCGGTGGAAAACTGCTTGCCCGTCAGCTTTCGACTCAGAATGTAATAACGACCTTCAATCGTTTCCTTTCCGTCACGCAGTGTGCGGTTGACCGTCATGCCGATCGCTCGCAACTTCGGCCAGCGGGATGCATCAGTCAGATCGTCCGGCACGGAACACACGAAGTATTCACGTTCGGTCTCGCGACCATGTGCCTTCTCGGTCGTCCGACGAAAACCGCGGCCATTGAAGACGTTGTCATCACTCAGGTGAAGGGCGAAGTGAGAGACCACTCCATCAAACAGAGTCGGCTGGTTGCCTTTGACCGCCAGGACATAATCCGCCTGCTGATCCACGATCGTTTCAGCGATCTTCACCTGGCAACCCGCCTCTTCGTTTTCCAGGGGGGCGTCGATGGTGACCAGCGAGCCTTGGATTTCCAGCATCTGCAGCATCTGCAGCAGTTTCGGGATCGCCGTCATCTCGTTGCACTTCTCATCAACCACGACCTGCCCCAGAGAAATGTGCCGCGTAGAACTCTCACTGGCACTGGCCCACGCACTGACCATGTGGATGGCCGATTTGCCGCTGGCACGATCGTAACTGCGACGCAGCGTCTTGCCGTCGATGGCGATGATCCGACCGTCCGTGATGTCATGCAGAGCCGCAATCCAGCTCAGCAGACACTTCTCGAACTCGGCCGGCCGAACCGCCGACAGCACCTGATTAAACCGGTCGTGAGACGGGATGCCGTTCGTCAGATCAAGAAACTTCGCCAGCCACTTGCGCTTCAAACGTCCGAACTCGGCGATGGCCACAAAGTCGTCGGCTCCGCAGATCACCGCACACACCGCGATCGTAATCATATTCAACAGAGGATGAGTCACCCTTCCCGAACGAGGTTCCGTCAGCTCCGAAAAGTGATCACACAGTTCCACACATCCCTGTGATTCCGTCATGTCTGTATCCCGATCCTGAGGCGACTTGATCTCGCCCGTTACTCCATATAACAGGCTGCCGCCCCAGTCTCGCAGATTGCCCAGCGTGGCGATCGCCCTGGGCACACCATTGAGTCTCGAGCGGCTTCAATGGGGCGACGGTTCTGTGGAAACCGGGAGTGATATCCCGATATCACTCGGTTCCCGGTCGCCTCAATGGGGCCACGGTCATGCGGAAACCTGCCGGTTGGAAGTCATGGTCACACATGACCGTACCGGCGAGTCAGATCGGCCGGATCGGCCGGATCCATAAAGTCGTGTCGGCCATGTCGCCACCAACCACTGAATCAATCCCATCAGGTTGAGGGGCTTCCTGAACGTCGATCGTGTCCGCTCCTGCTTCACCGTCGGCACGGTCACTGCCGCCAATCAGCGTGTCGTTGTGGTCGTCGCCGAGCAGTTCATCGTCTCCGGCATCACCGGTCAGCGAATCCCGGCCCCGTCCACCGCGGAGGAAGTCGTTCCCGAGTCCGCCCGAAATCGTGTCATAACCGTTGTTGCCAAACAGCCGGTCGTTTCCGTTTCCGCCAGACACCGAATCGCGACCGTTTCCAGCATACACCGTGTCGTTGCCATCTCCACCGTTGAGCGTGTCATCCCCGGAGCCCCCAATCAGCAGATCATCGCCGCCGTTGCCGGTCAGGTTCACATTGCTGGTTGCGAGCGACGCGTCAAAACGGCCATTCCCGTCGCTGCCGAAAAAGACAAGCGGCGTATCCACCACCGTTCCGGTATTCAACACGGTCACGAAGTCGGCATCTGCGGTTCCGGTCAGACGCAGAACGTAAATCGTCTCGGCGGACTGTCGCAGCAGTTCCGCTCCGCCGGAAACGCGGACGACGAGGTCACCGGCATCGCGCAGAATCTCGAATGGCCCGCCAGCACCCGGCAGCGTGACGTCGCTGAATGAAATCAACACGGAGCCGAAAGAACTCTCGTCAGTCGTTGCGGGCAACCCGTTGGATCGCAACCTGGTTCTGCCTCCCGGCGCCAAGTGGCCTGACGGGCGTGCGCCGAAAGTGACCGTCCGATTCCCGCCAAAGACTCCACGCGTTCCCTGGTCCGACAAATTACAATTGACTGCTCACTTGTATTGTTTCAGGTTTTGGCGGGCCGTCTGCATCCAGTTCGCAAATCTCTGCGCTCTCTGGTTCTCTGTGTTGCAACTCGTCAAGCAGGCGAAGACGGCAACACAAAGAACCAGAGAGCGCAGAGTTATTCCTGAGCGGCTTGATTTCCGATCGGCCCCGGCCGCGGTCAACCGTTGCGTCATAAACTGCAATTTCACGCAGAACTCCAGAAACGAGCCACGAGAACCAGGAATTGACGAGGTTTACCGCTCTGAGTGGATACAATGTCCATACTGCGGAGTCTGTGTCATTTGGGATGCAGACTCTGATGGATTACTGAAATTGAATTTCGGATGACTCATTGAAAGGCAATCCGGCCATGCCGGGAGGTCAGTTGACGAGTAAGCCGACGTGCTCAAGACCCTCAGGGGTCCTGGCGACGTCGGCTTTTTTTCGCGACTCAGCAATCGCAACTCCAGTAACAGATTGGCCTGATCAAGCCCTCTGCGTGGGCCTTAATTGCCTGCGACCAACTTCATGTTCGCTGACACCTCAACTCTGCCGTGGCCCGCCGCTGCTGCGTGATGCTCCTGGGTTTCGCAACGTTGTTTTTCGCCGTGGGGTGGTGCGATTTCAAACTCTTGCGAACCCGCGTGACACACGCGGCAGGACTCATTGGCCGTCCATGAATCTTGAAAAGGAGACGACATGTCGATTTTTACCAGCAGCGACATCAAGACCGGCACACGCGACCGACGCGCGAGCGATGTTCCGGAACCTGCCAGTGGTCCCAGTCCGTCGCTTGCACGTCGAGTCTCTCGCCAAACCGCCTCTCTGCCGCTGGCTCCGTTTGAGCATTTAATGCTGGCGGATGATTGTCCCGAGCGTCCCATGAGTTTCTTCATCCAACTGAAGTTTCAGGGACGATTCGATCGCTCGCAGTTGAATGCCGCCTTGAAGAAATCGCTGACTCTGCATCCCTTGCTGAATTCCCGGATTCAGGGGTCTGCCACAGATGCGACCTCGCGCATCACCTGGGTCGAGTCCACTTCTCCGCCACCGGCGATTGACTGGAACGATGCCGGGATCCCGTTCCACTTCGCCACGAAACGGTGGATGGATTTGAGAACCGAAACCGGACTTCGCCTATGGCTTCGCGAGACAGAAGGCAGCACCACGCTGATTCTTCAGGTCCATCATAGTTGCTGTGATGGCCTCGGAGCGATGAGTTTCATTCATACCTTATTGTTGGCCTACCATCGGCTGCAGACATCGACCCCACTGTCGGGGCTCGAGGAAATGTTCGATCCGCGTCTGCTGCGCGAGCGTGACGTGTCGTGTTCATCCTGGCGGCGGATCGCGAAGACGGCGTGGACTGCGATGTCTCGATTGCCGCGATACTTCAAGAATCAACCGATTCCGCTGGCCACTCCGCGAGCCCTGCCTTCGGAAACTTCCGGCGTGGATCAGTTTCCGCGATTTCAGACGTTTACGTTCAGCCAGGCCGACACCGAACAAATCCGAGTGACGGCGAAACGGCTGGGCGTAAGTCTCAACGTCCTGCTCCTGCGTGATCTGTTTCTGATCCTGGATCATTGGAACCGACGGCATTCGGCCGAACATTGCAGTCAGGCCATTCGAGTTTGCGTGCCCGTCAATGTCAGAAGGTCAGGCGACCATCGCATGTCAGCCGCCAACGTGATCAGTTTGTCGTTTCTCGACCGGGATGCGAATCAACTTGCGGACCCGGTTCGGCTGCTCGCCAACCTGCAAGCGCAAACCGAAGTGACGCAACGATCGCGGAAGTCACTGGTGTTTATTCCGGCATTGAAGCTGATCGGGATGTTTCCGGGCCGACTCCACGCTCGCATGCAGCGAACGCGCTGTCAGGCCTCCGCCGCGTTGTCGAACCTGGGCATCGTTCTGGCACACTCCCCCTTGCTGGGGCGTGATCGGCGAGCGGTGTCGGGAAGTGTGATCCTTGAAAGCATGGAGCCTTTCATGCCGCTTCGTCATCTCACGCACGCGACTTTCGCCGTCTCACATTACGGCCGGAAGCTCAGCATCAGCATCAGCCATGACCCACGCTGGATCGACGACGGCCACGCTCGCGAATTGCTCGATAGTTATGTTCGGCAGTTGAAGGCTTCACTGAAACAGTCCAACGGCAACGGGGAGGTTTCGCCGGCCACCGTTCGTCCAGCGACAAAACGAGTCGTTGATGAGGAGCCTGTCACAGTCGAAGCATAAGTCACGTCGAAGCACGATGATGTGCGGCCTTTGATTCTCCCTGTCGATCGGTTCGTCTCTGAATTGCTGTCACGACACCGTTGAACGAACTGAAAACAAGTCAATGACGAAAGACCCGATGTGCGGCATGACGGTGGACGAGGCGCAGGCGCGTCACGCCGAACGTGATGGCAAAACGTTCTACTTCTGCAGCGAGCACTGTCGAGAACAGTTTCTGGGCAATACACAGTCTGCGAACGTCGCCGCGAGTCCGTGTTGCGGCGGCCAGACCGAAGCTTCGCGCGATGACCGTGGCTCCGGTGACGAGCATCGGGCACACGCTGGCCCGACGCTCAAGTATTTCTGTCCGATGTGTCCTGGAGTTGTGTCTGATGAGCCAGGCGATTGTCCGAAATGCGGCATGGCCCTGGAACGCAATCCCGCCTGGAAGCCGGCACAGAGCAAAACCCTCTACACCTGTCCGATGCACCCGGAAGTGCAGCAGGATCATCCCGGCGATTGCCCGAAGTGCGGCATGGCGCTGGAGTCGAAGACGGTGAAGGCCGGGCCGGATGACGAGGAGAACACAGAGCTACGGGACATGACCAGGCGATTCTGGATTGGGGCTGTGCTGACGTTGCCGGTCTTTGTTCTGGCCATGGCCCACATGATTCCCGTGCTGGGTACGCAGCCGTGGGTCGTGGGTGACGTTTCGCGCTGGATTCAGTTTGTGCTCACCATCCCCGTGGTCTGCTGGGCGGGCTGGCCATTCTTCCAACGTGGCTGGCGCTCCGTTGTGACGCTTCACTTGAATATGTTCACGCTGATCGCGATCGGCGTGGGCGCGGCCTTTGTCTTCAGTGCCGTGGCGATGGTGGTACCCGGATTGTTTCCGTCCACGATGCTGCACGCAGGCAAGGTCGAGATTTACTTCGAGGCCGCCGGGATGGTCACGGTTCTGGTGCTGCTCGGTCAGGTGCTCGAACTCAGCGCCCGCAGTCGCACGGGCAGCGCGATCAAAGGGTTGCTCAACCTCGCCCCGCCCACCGCGCGGCAAGTTGCCGACGGCGGCGATCATGAAGTCCCGCTCGATCAGGTTGAAGTCGGCGACTGGTTGCGCGTGGTGCCCGGTGACAAAGTGCCGGTGGATGGCGAGGTGGTCGAAGGTCACTCCAGCGTGGAAGAGTCCATGATTACCGGCGAGCCGCTGCCGGTGGAAAAGTCGGTTGGCGACAAGGTGACCGGCGGCACGGTCAATGGATCCGGCAGTTTCGTCATGCGAGCCGATCGCGTTGGCAGCGACACGTTGCTCGGACAGATCGTCAACATGGTGGCCGAAGCCCAGCGGAGCCGCGCGCCCATTCAAGGTCTCGCCGACAAGGTCGCGGGCATCTTCGTGCCGGTGGTGCTGGTCGTTTCGGTGCTCACCTTCGTCGTCTGGATGTGGCTTGGTCCCGAGCCCAGGCTCGCGCATGCCATCGTCAACGCCGTCGCTGTCCTGATCATCGCCTGCCCCTGCGCCCTCGGCCTGGCGACGCCCATGTCCATCATGGTCGGTGTCGGACGCGGCGCGCAGGAAGGAGTGCTGGTGAAGAACGCCGAGGCACTCGAACAGTTGGAGAAGGTCACCACGCTGGTCGTGGACAAGACGGGCACGCTCACCGAAGGCAAACCCAGGCTCGTCGATATCCTGCCGGTCGATGGCTTCGGCGCGAGTGAGTTCCTGCGTCTGGCCGCGTCGCTGGAGCAGAACAGCGAACACCCGCTGGCTTCCGCAATTGTCCAGGGCGCGAAAGAGCAGGGCCTTGCCCTCGACGACGTCAAAGACTTTCGTTCGGTCACGGCGGGGGGCGTTGTCGGCACGGTCGCCGGTCGAGCGGTGCTGGTCGGCAAACCGGACTTCCTGCGGAGCGAAGAGATCACCGGCCTCGAACCGCTGGAAGCCTCGGCGGTGAAACTTCAGGAAGACGGTAAGACCGCGATGTTCGTCGCCATCGACGGCCAGGCGGCGGGAGTTCTCGCCGTCGCCGACCCGATCAAAGCCACCACCGCCGAAGCGATCGAGGAACTCCACGCACTCGGTTTGGAGATCGTCATGCTCACCGGCGACAACCGCCGTACCGCCGCCGCCGTGGTCAAGCAACTTGGCCTCGACGCGGTAGAAGCGGAGATCGACCCCGCCGGAAAAGTGGCTCATATCAAGAAGCTGCGTGCGGCAGGCAAACATGTCGCGATGGCCGGCGACGGAATCAACGACGCCCCGGCGCTCAGCGAAGCCGAAGTCGGCATTGCCATGGGCACGGGTACCGACGTGGCGATGCAAAGCGCCGGCATCACTCTCGTGAAAGGCGACCTCCGCGGCATCGCCAAAGCCATCCACCTGAGTCGCGCCACCATGTGGAACATCCGGCAGAACCTGGTCTTTGCCTTCCTCTATAACGCACTGGGGATTCCGGTGGCGGCAGGAGTGCTGTACCCGTTCTTCGGATTACTGCTCAGCCCCATCATCGCCGGCGCCGCGATGAGCCTGAGTTCCGTCTCGGTCATCAGCAACGCCCTGCGTCTGCGGAACGTGAGGCTGTGACGCAACGGCGTACACCACTTGCGAGTGCCCTTCACCGAAGAAGCAGGCAAGCGCTATTGTGTGTTCGTGTTACGAGGTGTTCCGGATACACTTCACCAGGATGAAACGAGTCCCCTACTTGGACAGCGCCACTTTGCGGCGAGGGGTTGTCGTAAGTTGGGTGTCGGTCATGAGATTCGTCAGGTGGGTGGGCGGGGATCGAGGCAGGATTTGATGGGTGTGACATCGATTCCCAGGGATGTCAGCGTCGACACACGCGTTTTGCGGTGGGACTGACGAGCCTGTTCGTTTCGCGTCGCGTGGTACTGCTGATGGGCCGCTTCGTCCGCGAGACGCTGGCAGCGGCAACGCGGACACAGGTCTTGCGTGTCCAGCCACACATTGATCGCGCTCCGCACGCCCTCCAGAGTCACTCGCACTGACGTGTCTGGAGAGGCGTTGAACTCCGATCGCATCCGCGCACAGAACAGGTGGCTCAACTGAGTCAGAAAGAAGTGGCGATGCACGCAACGCCAGCCGCGGACTTCCCAGTGATCCAGGCCCAGTTCTTCCTTGCCCTCCCGGAACACATTTTCGATGGACCACCGGCCGAAGGCCACACGCAGCAGCCAGCGCACGGTCACACGCTCGCCCGTCACCGGGTTCACCTCGCCTGGCACACGGTTGGCGATGAAGTATTTCACTTCCCCGGTGAGTACGTTCCGCGCCACCAGCAGCGTGTGACGCCGCGTCGGAAGACCCGACTCGTCCTTCCTCCAGAACACGCTCCACTTCACTTCCCATACGACCGGACCTTACAACCGATGGCTTCGGGATGAGCATGCTCGGCGGCGACCAGTTGCTGACAGCGATCACGCAGCCGTTGTTCATCCCACTTGATGGATTCGAGGAACCGCTGCAGCGTGCGCGGAGCCCGTCCAGCCGCCAGCGCGATAGCCTCAGCGGTCCTGCGATGAATATTGGAGAGTTGACCTTTGACATAAATACTCAACAGAGCCCGTGCGTCGGCGCGTCCGAAGCAGTCATCAAACAGCGCGAGAAACGCAACGAGCTTCCTGCCCAGAAACCTGATCTGCTTTAATGTCATCCCTGACGATCCTCCGTGAAGGGTCTTCGTGACACCCTGGAACACACGGGGGATCGTCAATTTCACGGTCGAGGGGAACACCAACTTTCTCCGACCGTTAACTCCTTCTGTTTTCAGAAGTTACACCATCTGCATAACCGCAAAGTGGCGCTGTCCAACTAACAAACACAACCCAAAAGCGCCAGCCCTCCATTCTGCCTCACCATCCCAAAGTGCGCGATGGCCCTGGATGAGGGGGTAGCCCGTGTAATTGTGAGTTACTCCAAACACTGCGCCGGTTCGATCGACCAGCTCTGCAAGTTCTTCGGCCTGCACGAGGCTGACCGTCATCGGCTTATCACACATGACGTTGAAGCCGGCTTCGAGTACCGCTTTCGCCATTGGAAAGTAAAGCCAGTTGGGCGTCGCGATGCTGACGAAATCGACGCATTCTTCGGCCGGCCGGCTTAGTTCATCGTCGATTAGTTTTTCGAAAGAGTTGAAGGCTCGCTCCGGATCAACACCGAAGTCGGCCGCTGTTTCGCGCGAGCGGTCAACGTCCGACGAGAACGCTCCCGAAACAAGTTCAACACGGCCATCGAGCGTTGTCGCAGTGCGGTGTACTTTTCCAATGAAACCTGTCCCGCCGCCACCAGGCAGGGCCATTCGAAGGCGACGATTCAGCGGAGGGTTAAGCGGCATGAAAACACCCGAACGTGTAGAGGAAATGCAATTGAGATCGCGACGGGTATCTGAACAGCGAGTCTGCAAAATGTCGAGCAGTGGAGCGACGACGCCCACTGCGCAGAGATGGTTCGCAGCAGAGATGGTTCGCATGCGTTGAGAGGCTGACGCTATGCTGAGCGGCCAGTCTGTGACTTCTCCGATTGCCGCTCAACGGATTTCGAATCATGAAGTACCGAATTCTGGGCCGAACGGGGCTCAATGTTTCGCTGGTGAGTCTTGGGACCGGTGGACCCAGTCGGATCGGACAGAGTACCCACGGTGACGAGGCGCAGTCGCATCGAGTGATCCAGCGCGCGCTGGATCTGGGGATCAATCTGATCGACACGGCCGCCGACTACAGCGACAGCGAGACGATTCTCGGGCGGGCTTTGCAGAACGTTCCGCGAGATCGGTACGTCGTCGCGACGAAGTTCAATCCGGATCCGCAGGGAAACGATAAGGTGATTTCTCCGCAGGCGCTGATTGAGTCCTGCGACCGGAGTCTGCGACGTCTTCAAACGCAGACGATCGATATCTACCAGTTTCATGGCCTCGTCCCATCCAATTATCGGCTCGCCGTTGATCAGTTATTTCCGACAGTCGAAAAGCTCCGTGAGGCGGGCAAGATTCGATTTATCGGAGTGACCGAGTATTTCTTTCGCGATGCCGATCATCAGATGCTGCTCGCCGCGCTGGCAGAGGACGTCTGGGACACGATCATGGTCAAGTACGGCATCATGAATCTCTCGGCCGAGCGCGAAGTCTTCCCGCTCGCGAAGGAGAAAAACGTCGGCGTGCTCAACATGTCGGCGGTGCGTGTCAAAATGACGCGGGCTGAGGAACTCGGAAAGACGATCGCGGTCTGGAAACAGAAAGGCCTGATCGCCGCGGACGCCCTCCCGGTTCAGCGACCGTTGGATTTTCTGATTCATGATGACGTGAAGTCAGTCGTCCAGGCGGGCTACAAATTCGGCATCGGCCACGACGCGATTTCTTCTCTCTTGATCGGAACGGGAAATGTGGAGCACCTTGAGGAAAACGTGGAGACCATTCTCGGCTCGCCGCTGCCGTTGGAAGATGCCGAGAGGATTCGATCCGTCTTCGCAGGGATCGTCGAGTCGGAGGGAGATACGGGATAGCGTGAAAACTTCTTCAATCATTTATGGTATCTGCACAGCGAGTCTGCTGCTGTCGAGTTCCGGCGCGTTGGCTGAGGACTGGCCCCATTGGCGCGGCCTGAGTCGAAATGGCGTCACGGGAGAAAGCTCACGGTGGGAGGCCGGAAGCTGGCCGCCCGGTGACGCGACATGGATCGCGTCGGTCGAAGCCGGTTCGAGTGCGGTGGCCGTCGCGAAAGGGAAGCTCTACTCGCTGGGATGGGACCGCGAGAAATCGGAAGACGTGGTCTCGTGTCTCGACGCGAAAACGGGCCGCCTGATCTGGAGACAATCTTATCCGTGCCCGGAATACGGTCGGCGCAGTGAAGGTGACAAGGGGCTGTACTTTGGTCCGTCGGCCAGTCCTTCGTTCGATGCGAAAACCGGCTTGCTTTACACGCTGAGCACCGATGGCGATCTGAATTGCTGGGACACACGGCAGCAGGGAAAACGCGTCTGGAGCGTCAATTTCTACGAGACGTACGACGTCGAACAACGACCGCTCGTCGGTTCGCGCAGGCTGCGCGACTATGGCTACACCGCTTCCCCTCTGGTTCATGGCGACTGGATTGTGGCCGAGGTTGGTGATGAGGACGGCAACCTGATGGCTTTTGATAAGCGGACCGGGCTGCGCAAATGGGCGTCAGAATCGAAAGACCCGGCGGGTCACACCGGTGGGCTGGTGCCGATGACCATTGAGAAAATCCCTTGCGTGGCCGTGTTGACGATTCGCAATCTCCTCGTGGCAAGACTGGATACCGGGCACGAAGGAGAAACGCTCGCTGAGTTTCCGTGGGTGACGGACTTCGCGAACAGCATTGCCACGCCAGTCGTTCAGGGAAACTCGGTCATCGTCACTTCGGAGTACAACCAGTACTCCATCGCCCGAATCGACGTGACGCGAAGCGGAGCGAAGGAAGTCTGGAAGCAGCCCTACGCATCTGGCGTCTGCTCGCCAGTCATCCACAAGGGGCATGTTTACTGGTGCTGGCGCGGCGTGTACTGCCTGGAGTTTGCGACTGGTCGCCCACTTTGGCGCGGTGGAGTGTTTGGCGATACCGCCTCGTGCCTGGTCACGAAGGATGACCGGCTCGTCGTCTGGGCAGACCGCGGTGAGCTCGTTCTTGCTGAGACGGCCGAGCGATCGCCAAAGAAATTCACTGAGCTCGCGAGAAAGCGGAGCGTGTTTCAGAAGGACGTGTGGCCTCACATCGTCCTGTCAGAAGGACGGTTTTACTGCAAAGACAGCGACGGGAATCTGCAGTGTTTTGAGCTTCGCTGAACGGCTGTGGCCAGCCTGAAGTGACGCAGCCAGGACAACGTTCAGCTCGTCAGGTAACCCGACGCGTGAGCGACTGGTTTTCGGTCTTTGTCCCTCGCTTACGCGAAGCGACAGGCCCCACTTTCACCGCGAAATATCCATATTGACCCGTTTTGCGGTCTCTGCGAAGTTTCCGCCCCTCAAACTGCTCACCTCTCTCAATGCGCAGTCTCCATCAAGGACGACCGGCTGCGTACCGCTCAGCAAAGGAGTGCCTACGTCGTGAAGAAACTCATCCTTGCCCTTACTGCCGCCCTCTGCCTATCCGGCATTCTTGGCACAGTCCAGGCACAAACTGCGAAGCCAGCCGCTGCCGTTCCGGTCAAGATTGGCCTGGTCGACATGGCTCGCGTGTTTAAGGAGTACAAGAAATTCCAGAGCCTTCGTGATGACTTGAAAGAGATCATGGAGACGCGGATGAAAGAAGCACAGGCGATTGCCACAGAAGCGAAAACGATTTCCGAGGAAATCAAACTGCTCCGACAGGGCAGTGCGGAATTCATCGCCAAGGAATCCCGGCTGACCGAACTGACGACTCAGTTTCAGACGAAGCAGAAGGTCGCTCAGGCTGAGTACGTTCGAAAGGAAGCGGAAATCTTCGAGCAGATTTACGTTGAAGCCCGAGACGTGATCAAGCTTTACTCGGAGCACTTCGAATACACCCTCGTCCTGCGGTTTAACAGCCAGCCGCTCGACACACAGAGCGGCAATCCGCAGGAGATTGCGAACAACCTCAACAAACTGGTCGTGTACCACCGAGCCCAGGATGACATCACCGACGCGATCGTCGAGTTTCTAAACCGGAAGTTCCCGGCGCCATCACCGAAACCGGCACCACGAGCCGCTGGAAACACGACACCAGGCACGCGTACGAATTGATTTTGAGTCTCCACGGAAACTTTGAGCCGAGGTCTGATCGCAGGCCTCGGCTTTTTGTGGAGGTTGATGGGAGCCGGATGGATCGGGCTTCCGCTTGAAACAGAATGACGACTCAGCAGAGCATCAGGACGATGGCCAGGCTGCAGCGAACAATTCGCCGCGAATTTTCGACCGGCGGAATCGGCTTTATCACGGGAGCGGATGTGACGATCCGCTTTGTCCCGGCGGTCGCCAACCACGGTATCGTCTTTCAGCGAGTCGACCTGGCTGACCAGCCCTGCGTTCCGGCGAGTCTCGATTCGCTCATTCCTCGCCAGAGACGCACCGGACTTTCCGCCAACGGAGCCACTGTCGAACTGGTTGAGCACGTCCTGTCGGCCCTCGCCGGGCTTCAGGTCGATAACTGCCTGGTGCAGCTCAACGCGCCGGAGACGCCCGGATTCGACGGCTCGTGCCAGGCCGTCGTGGACTGCCTGTTCGACGCCGACTTTGAAGAACAGGACGTCGACAGGCCGCGGATCGTGATCGACCGTGAATACGCGCTGGCCGATGAGGATGGCAGCACGATTCGCGCCAAACCGTCCGGCCGTCCCAGCCTGGCGATGACCTACCAGCTTGACTACGGCCCGGCATCGCCGATCCACCCTCAGACTTATTCAGTGGAAATTACTCCCCGGACGTTTGCGAAAGAGATTGCCTTCGCCCGGACATTCGTACTGGGGACCGAAGTCGAGGCGTTGAAGGCGCAGGGGCTCGGCAAACGAACAACGTCGAAGGATCTGCTCGTGTTCGGCGAGCACGGCGTTATCGATAACGACCTGAAGGCTCGTGAGGAGTGTGCCCGGCACAAGATCCTCGACTGCGTGGGCGACTTTGCTCTGCTCGGCTGTGACCTGCACGGTTACGTCACCGCGTGGCGGACGGGGCATCGCATGAATCATGAGCTGATGAAGGCGGTTCGGCTCGCACAGGGAACGACAACGGACTCAACACAGAAAGAGGCGTCCGCTGCCTGACTGGAGATCACCATGACCCGAACACTCGTTCTGGCACTGATTGCAACGGCGGCTCTGTCCGCAGTGGGCTGTTCCTTCACGATCGGGAACACGGCCAGGTCATTCACCGTGAATGGAGTCGGCTCGGGAGCAACACCGGCCGAGGCAACGAAAGCCGCGAGAGAAGACGCCGAAGAACAGGTTCGGCAGATGGGCTACACCGAGTTCGAACTGGAGCCAAGCGGATCGACATCGGCCGCCTCGACCAGCGGTCACAGCGAAGTCAGCATGGGCTTTCGAGTGAGAGACGCCGTCAAACGTGAAGAGCATTCGAAACGGGACCACGCTCACGACGGCGACTTCTGCACGAAATGCAACCACAAAAAAACCTGCCAATGTCCTGAACATGATCTCTGAAATTCACTGAGGCCCCGCTCTGAACTGAGGCCCCGCTCTGAAAAGAACGGGGACTGAGTTATCTCTGATAAGGCTCGACCGACTATGCCCACTTCGATTTCTCCGCTCTCGCAGGTTCACCCGTCTGCCCGACTCGGCCGCAACGTTCAGGTCGGGCCGTTCTGCCTGATCGGGCCGCACGTAAAACTTGGTGATGACTGCGTCCTGGACAGCCACGTGACGGTGATCGGACACTGCCGGATCGGGAACCGAAACCGCTTTCTCCCCAACGTCGTGATCGGGGGCGAGCCTCAGGATAAGAGCTACCGCGCGGACGCTCCAACCGGCGTCAGCATCGGCGACGACAACATGTTCCGTGAGGGCGTCACCGTGAACCGGGGAGCCGAAAAAGAAGACCACTGGACTCACGTCGGCAGCCGCAACCTGCTGATGTCGAATGCCCACATCGCTCACAACTGCCGGGTCGACAACGACACAATGATCGTCAACGGCGTGCTGCTCGGCGGGCACGTTCACGTTCAGGATCGAGCGATCATCTCCGGAAACACCGTCGTGCATCACTTTACGACGATTGGCACGCTTGCCTTTGTGAGTGGCGGGTGCCGGATCGTCCGCGACATGCCGCCGTTCATGCTCGCAGGAAGCGGCACGCCTCAAGTCAGAACGATCAACATTGTCGGCATGCGTCGAGCCGGCATCGAAGAAGACACGATCCGCCTCATCAAGCGGGCACATCGATTGATCTTTCGCGAATTCAAACGCCACGCCGAGGTGCAGTCCATCTTTGCGCAGGAACTGCCGAACGGTTTTCCGCCCGAACTGCAGAAGCTGCTCACCGAACTGGAACTCAGCGCACACGGAGCAAGCGGCCGCGGCCGTGAAGCGTTCCGCAATATTCCGATGAAACCGGCGTTCGAAACCACTGTTGAAGCCCCACCTGTGACAATCCGGAAAGCAGCATGAACTCACTGAAAATGATGGTCGTCGGCGCGGGAGCCCTCGGTCGACACCACGCCCGTATTCTTTCGCAGATGGATGGCGTTGATCTCGTCGCCGTCGCTGATCCGCGCGAAGAAGCCGGGCGGGCCGTTGCAGAAGTTCACGGTTCGGAATGGATCGCCGACTTCCGTGAGGTCATCGGTCAGGTCGACGCCGCGTCGATCGTTGTGCCGACATTTCTGCATCTGGAAGTGGCTTCCGAGTTCCTCTCGCGGGGCATCCCGACACTCGTCGAGAAACCGCTCGCCGGAAACGCTCCTGACGCAAAGAAACTCGTCGACCTCGCGCAGGACAACGACACCATCCTGCAGGTCGGCCACGTGGAGCGATTCAACCCGGCGATGGTCACCGCGCGGAAACTCTCCGGCCTGCCAAAGTACATCCGGGCGGAACGAGTCAGTCCGTTTCCGTTTCGATCGACGGATATCAGCGTCGTACACGACCTGCTGATTCACGACATCGACCTGGTGCTCGACCTGGTCCGATCGAAAGTCAAGACCGTTCAGGCGTTCGGCGTGTCACTGATGAGTCCGCTGCTGGACATGATCAATGCCCGCCTCACGTTCGAAAACGGCTGCATTGTCGACCTCAGTGCAAACCGCGTGCATCCGTCGGTCAAACGCGAAATGCAAATCTGGTCGGCCATCGGCTGCGTGAATGTCGACTTCCAAAGTCGCTCTGTGACCAACTATGAGCCGGGTGAAACTCTGTTATTCGGCAAGTCTCCCGTCGAACTTGCGCAGCGGCCGGGTGCCGACATCGAACAGCTTAAGAAAGATGTCTTCGGAAAATTCATTCGCGTCGAAGAAGCCGCGATCGCCGACGCCGACGCCCTCACCGATGAACTGGCCGAGTTCGTCTCATGCGTCCGCAGCGGCAGCACCCCGTCGTGCGATGGCGAAAAAGCGCTGGCAGCGCTGGAAGTCGCCGACCGAATTCTGGAGGCGGCGGCCAGTCACAACTGGGGTACGAAATACCAGATCCGCGACGTCGCTTAGGATTTGTCCCGAAACGACTTCCCGTTTCTCCGGGAGGCGAGGCCGTCGGCTTTGACGGTTTTGCCGGTCCTCAAGACTGCGTCAACGTCGGCAGACTTTACCCAGTCGACGGCACCTGACGCCGCACCCCCCGAATGTGTCGCAGCCGAGAGTGGCTGACGTCCGCCGGCCTGTCTGGCGCGTAGACTTGCTTCAAGAGTTTCGGAAGCAGTACGCGCTGACGGTGGGTCTCGCTTTGCCTGGCCCACCCGGAAACAGGCAGGTGATTGATGAGTGTCTTCTTCGGTCGAACAAAAGCCCTGGCCGCTTTCCTGGCGGTCGTCGTGATCCTGCCTGTGGCTGTGCGAGCGGACGAGGCGGCTGATAACGCAGCGAAGGTTGAACGGCGAGCCCGGACAACCGCCGTTGCACTCAACTACTGTCGCGCTTCGTTTCACCGGATCCGAAAGTACGAGTCGACTCAGGTCATCCTTGAGGAACGGGACAAGATCCTCAACAACCTGAACCTGAACGGCATCGGGAACGAAGAGGTCATCAAGCTTTACTCGGCGGTTCTGGATGAGATGAGCCAGGTGGAGATCGCTGATCTTGAAAAGGAGGTCTATCAGGAAAAGTACAAGAAGTCGCTCGCCCGGCAGGTCGGCACCTCGCTGTTTATCATGAGCGCGGAGCTGGCGACGATTTCCATGCAGAACATGGTCCGAACCGGCGTCAACAGCTGGCTCGATTACCGCGACACCGCGTGGACGCGCGAGCTCGATCAGTTCAAGCTTGAGAAAGAACGCATTCAGGCGGTCGTCAGTAAGTCGTCGCGTTTCCTCGACACATTCTGGAAACTGGCTCAGGAGAATGAGATTCCGGATCGCTGGCTGATCCGTGGGACAGAACTGGATCAGTTGATGGTGGCGACTCAGGAAGAAGACCTGACGAAGCGACTGCGAATTCTCACCCGCATGAAACCTTACATGGAGTGCTACCCGCCGTACTGGTACTACCTCGCTCGGACGCAACAGGGACTCGGGCAGTTGATCGAAGCCGCGGACACTTTCGAAGAGCTCGACAAAGTCGCTGACGGTCATTTCCGGCGGGACGACATGCTGGCCGCCTCGCTGGCCAACCTGGCGATGATCCGAAGTCATCTTGGACGACCCGGTGCCGAGGACGCCGCGCGAGAAGCCCTCGCGAAATCGTCGGCCGTGTGGGAGGCCAACCTGATGTGTGCCCAGGTTCTCGAGAAGGCCGGCGAGATTCCCGACGCGGAAGATGCGATCCTGCGCAACCTTGACGTGAACCTGGAACGATCGAGTTCGTCGGTCGCGCTGGTCGGGCTTCTGTATCGGCAGAACGAGCTCACGCGGCTCGGCGAGGCACTGTCTGATGAGGACCTGCTCGCGTCACTGCCGATTCTGAGTCTGGTGCAGTGCATGCAGAAGCTCGGACCCGCGCGAACCCCTCCGGCCGTCGCGATGAAAATTCGAGAGTCGTTGCGAGTTGCCGTCGAACCGCGTTTTGGGCAGGACGACCTGATCATCGCCTGCTCGCCCGGCTGGCAATCCCATTTTGCTCAGGTCAGCGCGCTGACCGGAGACCGGACGCCGCTGGAGAAACCGGAGCTGACCGTGCACCCGTCGGGAGATCAGATGCTGCGTTTCCGCCGCGTGGTCGACGGCACCGGATCGCTCAGCGGAATGCTCGTCGAATTCCAATATCCCGATCCGAGCGGGGGACGAAATCCGACGCGACTTCAGGTCCGCCTCGGGGCACCCGTCTCGAAGTCGGGACCGCAGGCAGCCCCTGCGTGGTGGACCGCGGCCTCGCCAAGCGACGTAACACTCGCGGGCGTGGGGGTCAGTCTCATCGGTGAGACTCTGCCGGCACCTCTCATCGCGGCCCCGCCGGCGGCAGGAATCCGGCGTCCCGGCGGGACCGGCCCGATCAACCCCGTTTTTCCGACTCGTCCCGATCAGAGCCGGACAGCTACGAACGACCGCGACGCAAACACGAACGGGACTCAGGGTGACGATCGCGGTTCGCGGCCGGAAGCCACTGCTTCCGATCGGAAAGTTCCCCGAGCTCGAATTCTCGGTGTGAGACCGATTCCGCTCCCGGTTGAGAAGCCACTTCAGGTGCCGCCACCACCGGAATGACAGGCTCGCGAACCTGCTCTGAATGAACGTTGCAACTGACTTCATCACAGTGCTTTACGTCTCACGATTGCTTCCAGCGACTGCGCGACGCCTTGTCGAGCCGCCAGAGCCTGCTTGACTGTCCGGGCCACGTCTTGAGCGCCTGACTCGAAACCAGAGATTCTGTTCGAGTCGCTCGACGCCAGCGGAACCAGAATCCGCTTAACCGCTCTAACTCATCCGGGTCGCCTGACCCGGAAACATCGTGCAGCACGCGCGTTTCGTGAATTTGTTGACTGGCCACCTGCCACCGTCCGATTGTGAGGGTGTGCGCCGTCAGTGATTGTGCGCAGTGTGCATCGACTGCGGCACACAGAAAAACTGTTCTGAACAGGTCGATTGGGGAAGTGACGTTTGACTTTGTCTTTTGAACAGCCTGATAATGGCTGGATTCGCAGACGATTCGGAAAGTGGTTCCAGTCCAGAACTTCGATCCGGACGGATGCGTTGCGCACCGCCACAAACTGCCGACGCCCGGACCGCAGCGGCGTGGTTGTGATTCCCGCCCACCAGGAGGGTGAAGGGAACCTGAGAGTGTGGAGCTTGCCGAAAGGCGCGTTCTTCCTTTTCAGCAGTTTGACCCAATCGACTGCTCCTGAATTTTTACGGTTCCTGCAGTCGAAGCGGGCTGCCGTCGGGAGTCCGTCCGTCATGATGAGACTGGCTGCGCCACCCCGCTCCGCTTTGACGGCACGTGATCTGGACTCCAGCTTTTTTCAACTCGCGAACCCGGTTCCGGCCGGGGGAAAATTCGAATTCTGTTTTTCTACTTTTGAGTTTCGGGCGGACGGGCAGGCGAACACGCCGGCACGTTACGACTGCCATCTGCCCCAGGGAACAGCAACATGCTTCTGACCTCATGGTTGAAGAGGCTCATCGACCGGTCTCCCCGGCGAGTAAAACCGAAGGCTCCGGCCCGGATCACTCAGCTGGGGCTCACTCGACTGGAGGAGCGGGTCGTCCTCAACGTTGGACCCGTAGCCGACGTTCTATTGGAAGATCCGCTGGCGACAGTCGAAGTCGACGACGGCGACCTGTTTGTTCGCGACGCGTCGGGCCAGGACGATGAGCTCAGCATTACGGTGAACGGGTCGAATTACATCATTGAGTCACTTAACGGAAACCTGATTGCCGGGAGCGGAGTGACTCAGGTTGATGAGAACACAGTTGAAGTTGCCATGGAAAGCGTTTCCGGGCAGATCGACATTCAGACCCTGGAAGGGGAGGACACTCTGACCGTCGACTTTGGAGGACGCCTGGACTGGGCACCAGTTTCTTACGACGGCGGCTCAGATGGATTTGATTCACTCATCGTTACGGGGGCGGACGGATCGCGCTCGGGTTACCGTTTCGTTAATTCATCCGATGGTTCGATCCGAATCTCGTACGGAATGTCTACCGCTGATCTGAGCTTTCTCGGCGTCGATTCGATCTCGGACAACAGTGCTGTCGTTGACCGTCTATTTTCATTCTCGGGTGCAGAGGAAACGATCACACTGTCCGACAATGAGACTGCGGGAGATGGATTCTCGTTGATCGGCTCATCAATGGCTGCGAGCGTCACCTTCGCAAATCCGACGAGCTCATTAACGATTCAATCAGCGAATGATATCGGCGCGGACACGATCAATATTCAGGGTGTTGATTCGACATTCGACAGTGACCTGATCGTGAACAGTCAGTCTGACGATACTGTTTCTTTTCAGCAGGACGAGACGGATATCGGCAGCGGTCATCTGTCAGTCATCACCGGTACCATCAACGTCGAGCACCAGATTGTCAGCAGCGGCGGAACGATCGAGCTATCGGCAACAGAGGAAATCACAGTCTCGTCGACAGGTGAGATTGTCAGCCACGGCGGCTATGTCAAGCTTGATTCTGGCGACAACGGTACCACGACGCTGTCAGGGCTCATTGACGTTTCAGACGACGAACCGGGCCAGTTCGGCGGGCGAGTCGAGCTTCTTGGCATGCATGTGGGCCTGTTTGATCAAGCGCGAATTGACGCCTCAGGAGTTGCAGGCGGCGGCACCGTTCTGGTCGGCGGTGATTTCCAGGGAAGCAATACCGCCATCCGCAATTCCCGTATCACTTACGTTGGTTCGAATACGTCGATCTCCGCCAGTGCCTTGTCGCACGGCGATGGCGGGACTGTCATTGTCTGGGCCGATCATACAACACGGTTCCTCGGACAGATCGAGGCTGAAGGAGGCCTGGAAGGCGGTGACGGTGGGTTCGTCGAAACTTCGGCCCACTATCTCACGTTTACGGGCAGCGTCACGACGCGCGCCCCGCACGGAAAAACCGGACAGCTGCTGCTCGACCCGACTGACCTCACCATCAATAACGGCGCCGATCAAAATGTGAAGGAGGATCCGGCAAACACATTCGGTCCAGACTTGGCAGCAACCACAGTATTGACCTGGGCCACAATTGATACCGCTCTTGACAGCGCAAACGTAACCGTGACCACCGTGGCCAGTCCTGACAACGGTGAAGACGGCAACATCACTATCGCCGCCGCCAGTCCAGACCTGGCCAGTGGCAACCAACTTTCAATCACGGCTGCCGGAGCAATTGTCGTCAATGCAACCGTTACCAATACGGGAGCGGGAGCTGTCGTATTAAACGCAGCGAATGCAGTGACCGTTGGCGCGACGATTTCGCTTGGGGGCTCACTCAACGTAACCGGTAGCGCAATCACACTCGGCGCCAACGTCACCACAACAGGAACCCAGACTTACAACAACGCCGTCACCCTCAGCGGCGGCGACCGGATTCTGACTGCCTCGACCGTGCAGAACGTGAGCACGATCGCCGGCGGCACGAACGGGCTGAAGATCGACGGCATCGCCGACATCGACGGGGCGATCACCGGTCTGAGCACGTTCGAGGTCACCGGTGCCGCGAACATCGGAGCCAGCGTCACCAGCAGCGGCACGCAGACCTACACCGGAGCGGTCACGCTGGGCGGCAACGTCGACATCGACACCGTGGGGACAGCCGCCGGCAACATCCTGTTCAGC
>JAQBVJ010000123.1 GCA_027623235.1 Planctomycetota bacterium | reverse complement strand
CCTCATCTCACCCATACAACTCAGCCCCCCCTCATCCGGCCTTCGGCCACCTTCTCCCCCCCTGGGGGGAGAAGGGACGTAGTCAGGGCCACTCATCACAAATCCAGGTCGTCGAGGCCGTCCATCAGATCGTCGAGGTCGTCCCGCTGCGCCGGAATTGTCTGCCGTTTGGGAATTCCCACGGCCATTCCAACGGCGTCGCGGCCGTCGCGGACAAGTTCGACGTCGCGTTCCCGGGCAGCGAGTTCGACGGCGTCGGGAGCTCCGAACAGTTTCGACAGGTCGATCTTGAGGTTTGCGACCTCACCGGCGGCTCCGGCGATGCCCGTGTCTTTGTGCTGCGGAAACACGATCGCGTTGGCCGGGCAGACGCGACTGCACGCCGGACAGCCCTTTTTGCAGCTGTCCTGTTCCTCGACAAGAATCCGGTCGAGGATGTCGACGCCGTAGACGCCGAACAGACAGAAGTCGATGCACTCCATGCAGTTCGTGCAGCGGCTGTAATCGATGACCGGGTACCAGCGGCGTGAGACGGCTTCGGCGGCTTCCTCTTCGGCGGCGGCACCGTTGCCGTTGTTGTTACCGAAGATTGTTTGCGGGTCGAGATACCGCTCCAGCTGCTCTTTTTTCGGTTCGCCCTGAATCCAGCTCATCAGGTCAACGGTTTCCGTCTTCACCTCAGACGCGATCCGCTTGATCTCGGTCAGGTAAGTCTGAGCGTCGGTGGTCGCCTTCAGGTCGACGCAGTAAAGAAATCGGTTGGGAATGTCGAGAGCCCCGATGACCTCGTCCTTTGGGGTCTTATCCTCTTCTTCTTCGTCTTCCTCTTCGGACGTGACCAGGACCGTGCCCATTTTTCCTTTGACACCGGCCCGGTCGAGGATCCAGTGAGTTGCCCGCGGGTAGAGCCACGACAGCACGACGACATCGCCGGGAATGTTCCTCAGAAAGAGCATGCCGGAATGGTCATGCGAGAGGTCGTAGAGGTTCGGGACGATCGAAACCTCGACCTCGGGGTCAAGAATGCACTGCATCGCCAGCTCTTCTTCGAGCTGCCGTTTCGCAGGGTTTTTGCCCTGGTGTTGCGAGATCACAACGGTAAGTTTCTTCGAGCCGGCCATGTTCCGCCTCAGTCTATTATTAATTCAGGCTGACCTCAGCGCAAAGGCGCTAAGACGCAGAGGTTCGCAAAGAATGCGCTACTCTTTTTCTTCCTTTGCGAATCTTTGCGTTCTCCGCGTCTTTGCGCTGCAACGACAGCGCAACGAAACCTGCCTCAGTTGATCTGCCCTTTGATGACCCGCTGGGTGTCTTCCCAGGAGTCCTCAAGCAGTTTCCGGTAGTCCTCGGGCGAGAGCAGTTTCGCGTCCGTTTTGAACGTGAACAGCCAGCCGTCGCCGTAGCCATCCGTGTTGATTCCCGACGGGTCGTCCAGCAGCAGTTCGTTGAACTCGCCGACCGTCCCGTCGCAGGGGGCGTAGAGAGTCGAAAGGGCTTTCGAACTTTCGATCTCTCCAATGTCCTGTTTCGCCCGAACCGCCGTGTTCGGGTCGATTCCCCAATCCAGAAAAAAAACGTCCTGCAGAAGCCGCACCGAATACGCTGTAAACCCAACGTGATACCGTGAACCGTCCGGCTTGAGCCACAGATGATTGGTGGTGTAAAGCCGATCGGCGGGAATACGGGCCTCGTACTTGCCCATCATGAAGATGAGTTCGTCAGGCATCGAGAAGCAACTTCCGGCAGGCTGCGCGAACGAAGATCGCAGGCGAACTCTGTTTCGTGCAGTGGGATGTGGGATGCGGGGAGACCACCAGTAGAAAGAACGCAGCCTCGTAACGCAAGCGGTCGCGGTGAGCGGCTGTCAGCCCTCTTTCAACGCCTTTCGAATCCGCATGGACCAGGGTCGAAATTGCGAGTGACCTTCCGGTTCGCCGCAAGACTCGCAACGTGAAAACCTGCGACTCACACTTCCCATCGACATGTCCAGATGGAATCGAGCTGACCGGAACAGCAGGAGCCGCGTCAGCCGCCCGTCGAGTCGCCGTTCCTGTGGCTGCCTCAAACAAGTCGCAGGCGTTTGCGCAGCAGCCACTCGATCGTGAGCAGCGTGCAGAACACAACCAGGACTTCCCAGCGGTTCCAGATGCGGATCGGGTCTTCTGAATGGATCGCCACGGGTCGGCCACGCGGGATGTCTTCCGGCAGAGAGCTTGCTGTCGCGAGTCCGTAATAGCGACCGCGAGTGACCACGGCCGCGCGGCTCAGTTCGGCTCGATCCATACCTCTCAGTTTGAGCTCCCGGACGGGAGCTTCGATGCGGAAGTCCGTTGACGGCGAGTTCTCCGGGAATTCCGGGCGAGCGACCCAGGCATGGTAGGAGCCGTCGACCGCTCGGCGGAGCTGGCCTTCAAACACGTTCGGCGCCTGCGGCACGCGAACCAACGCGACTTCCTGCGAGCCCGCGCCGCGCCGCTCGACGATGACGGCGACTCCGTCTTTTTCTTTCGGGATCTGTTTTTCATCGTAGAAACGAACGCGAAGGTTGACCGCGTCACCTCGCTGATAAACGAGCCGGTCGGACCGCAACTCGGCACTCTTCGACTGGCCGAGCAGACGCGTCCTGCTGAGATAGCGGATTGCCTGAATCCAGTAGCGGCCGAAATAAAGGTCGCCAACTTTGCGGCGCCACAGCCACGTTTCGTCCGTCGCGTGAAACAGCACTTTGCCCGCACCGAATCTGTGCATCAGGATGATCGGCAGCTTGCGACCGTCGCCCATCCGAGTGGGGTGCTCGACGAAGACCGTTGCACCGGCTTTGACACGCGGTGCGCTGATCATCCAGTAAAAGCCCGGCAGGTTTTTCCAGACGGTGTCGCTGTCCTGCTCGTTCGCGTCGAATCGGAAGATCGGCGTGCTCTTTCGCCCCTCGACCGTCAGCTGCGGGCGAATCTCGTTTGGTAAGGGAACGTCGGGCGAGGGGACTTCAACGCCGTCCAGTTCGATCGGCAACAGCGCTTCGAGCGGGGTGCCGCAGTACTGCACCGGGTTGTGCTGAGTCCCGGCGATCATGATGAGTCCGCCGCCCGAGTCGCGCACAAAATTACGAAGCGTCTCCAGCGAGCCCGTCGTCAGGTACTGCGGATTGAGATCACCCAGAATGATGACGTCATATCCGTTGAGCTGTTCCGCGTTGACTGGCAACCGACCTCGCAAAGGAGCCGCCGTGACGTCCTGATCGGCGTACTCAAGGTCTGCTTCCTGGAGGACCGTGTGCAGGTCGACCGTCTTCTCACGTTCGAGCAGCGTCTTGAGTTCGCGGAACTCCCAGCGTGGTTCGAGGTCGGCCAGCAGAACGCGGATGCGACCTTCGCGAACGCTGACCTGTCGGACCTCGGCATTGTTGGCTTCGTCCGACTCGCCGCGCTGGGGAACGGCTTCAAGAATGAACTCGTATTCGCCGGCCTCTTCGGGGATCCACGTGATCTCAATCGGCAGCGTCTGCCCATCCTCAGCCGCGGTGACCTTCTTTCGAGTGAGGGCCTGGCGGCTGCCTTTGCGACGCAGCTCGATCGTGACTTTCTTCCCTTTGAAGCCCGAGCTTCGCAGTTTGCCGGTAAAAGTGATCGGGTCTCCGACAAACGCGACGTCGTCAACGAGCACGTCGAACAGGTTGAGATCGTGCATCGCCTCTTCGCTGCCGATGCCGACTGTGTAGATCGGAACGAGCCGCTGGGCGGCGGTCTCGGCCACGACGGACAGTCGGTCCGCGTCGGTCGAGCTCGTGATGCCGTCGGACAGAATCACAATCGCGGATGGGAGTGAGCCTCGGAAATCGGCAAGCACTTTTCGGACGGCTTCTGCCGGGCGAGTCACATCGCCATCGGCCTTCAGAGCTCGAATCGCGGCCACGATCGGATCTTTTTCTTCCGAGGTCGCATCCGGATCAGACGTTGCGATGGCGACCGCCGATTCCGAAAAGCGATACACCTTCAGCTGATGCCCTGCCTGGAGCTGCTTCAGAAACGCCGCGTCGTCCTGCGTGAGCAGTCCCTGGGCAATCGCCAGTCGCGAGCGGGTTTTGCTGCCGCTCGCCTGGCTGAGTCGATCCACTGCTGACTTTTCGGCTGCGTCGTCGTAACGATCCTCAAGCCCCATGCTGGCCGAGTCGTCGATCAGAACCGCAACCCACGGCAGCCCGGTCCGGTCGACGACGAGAGTCAGCTCGGACAGCACCAGCAGCACGGCAACCAGCACACTCAACCGCAGCAGCGTGAGCCCGATTCGCATTCCCGTCGATGCGTTCTGAGCGTCCTTCCGGTAAACCCACCCGAGGTAAATGATCGCCGCGACGCTGACGACAAGGACCATCCATTGAGGCATCCAGGCGGGCCACGGTGCCTGGTGCTGCCACGACCACCGAGTCCCCTGGCCCGGCTGAGCAGGAGCGATTCCCAGATACCACTCAAGAAAACTTTTCATGGACGCGCCGCGAAAACAAGAACGAAGAACAGCACAGCCATCTTAAGGGAAGGCGATTCCAGTGGCAGGCCACGGATGCACCTTTGACGAGATTCGCCATTCAAAAGTCGACGTCACATCGCCCGCCGCCGCCGTCGTCCTTTGTGGAAACTGTCGACGACCATGTTGCCCAGGTCCTGGGCGTTGCAGTACGCGGCGACTCCGCCGGAGACCTTGGCCATCTGCTCCACGAAGTTCACCAGGCCCAGATAGAAATAATCGTCGATGAGGGCGAAGCTGGAGAGGTGGATGCCCTCGGCCGCGCAGCGTTTGGCCTCAGCAAGTGTGACTCGGGCCGTTCTCTCGGCGGGCGGATAGATGAGGTACAGATCGCGGGCCTCGATGTGCGCGGTCGGCTCGCCATCGGTGATCGTGATGATCTGCCGGTTCTGAGCCGGCTGCTTCTTGAGGATGCGCCTCGCAAACTGCAGGCCCGCGTGGATATTCGTAAAGTGCTGCGGCACGAAACCTGGCGGTGAGTCCAGGTTGATTTTCAGATGTACGCGCGGGTCGCGGATGCTGACTTCTTTCGGCACCGAGTACAGCAGATCGCGTTCAGTCATCGGGCTGGCATAACTGTAGAAGCCGACGATCTGCAGGAAGTCGCCCTGGTAGCGACCTCGGACGAGGCCCTGCAGAGCCATCGCGACACGCTTCGCCTGACCGTACTTGCCGTACCGGTTCATGCTGCCGGACATGTCGAGCAGCACGACCGTCGCACAGCTGGTCTGAAATTCCGTTTCGTGAACGACCAGGTCATCGTGAGCGATCTCGACCGGCGTCCCGCCACCCTGTCGACTGATCGCGTTGCGAAGCGTCTCGTGCATGTTGAGGTTCGAAACCGGATCACCGTACTCGTACGGCTTCGACTCCTCGTGAACCGTCTGCCCGGCTCCGCGGGATTCCGTTTCATGCTTGCCGGTCTTGTCTTTGCGAGTGACGTTGAACAGTTCCTCGACCGCCCGACTTTCCACCCGCTTGACGCCCTTCGGAGTCACCTGAAATCGTCCGCTCTCATCGCGGTCGATGTAGCCTCGATCGATGAGCTTCTGCACGACGTCGGGATGTTCCTCGCCAAGCTGCTCGAGGTTGTCGAGCATGAACTCGCCATAATCCATCATGTACTGAGAGAACTGATCGAAGAGTTTGTCCGTCGACTGAGGAGTAAACTCCTGCGACCCGTCCCAGCGTGTGTATTCAAAATCCGGCATGAGGCTGTACGAAGGTGGTTGGACGAGCGATGTTTCGTCATCAGAGTACAGTTCGATGAAGAGTCATCGCAATGACGCTGCTTTGGGAGCGAATGAGCAACAACGATCTCGATGGGAGAACCTGATGAACGGGGACGAGAAGACACGATATCTGTCAAATCTCTACATGCTGCTTTTCAGAGACGGACAGATCGACAGCCAGGAAGAGCGGCTCGTCGATATCCATCTCGAAAGAAATACGAGCCAGTCATGACGAGCGGCACCGTGCCAGGAATCTTTTCAAAGAAGAGGGACTTCAGACCGACGTCTCTGCCCGGTGGTCGGACCGGATCCGGAATCTCGAAGACCTGATTTGTGCGGCGTACCTGGACGGCACTGTTGAGCCATCGGAAAAGCGGATTGTGGTCGACTACGCAAAACATCTTGGGATCGAGCAGAGACAACTCAATCAAATCAAACTGGAAACTCGGCGTCGCGCGGATGCGCGCCAGCAGATTGAGGAAGCATCCAGACGGCAGCTGGAAGAAGCTGAGATTCCCTACCCCATCGCCGATCGGCCCATGCCAATCGGCGAGGATCTCGACGATCTCATGCCTCCCCAGGTGGGACCGTTTCTTCGTGAGCCGGTCAGGGAGCCGGCCGATGTCTGCCACGGCTACGTCAGTTACAAGAGCGATCACCGCGGCATCTTTTGTGAGCTCGGCGTGTGCGAAGACTCGAAAGAAGCTCGACAGGGTGTCGAAACGGCCCGGTCAGAAACCATCGCCAACAGCGAATGTGTCATTCAGGTCTGGGTCGTGACGCCCGATCTGGCATTCATGAAAAGTACGCATCCATAGGGAGGCGTACTCGTGGCGTGGTCTCGCGGCAACTACTACTTCTCCGCGCACGCGAAGAACAACAAGTCCGCAATGGATGAATTCATGAATGCGTTCCCGTATTGAACCCGGCCAGCGGCACGCCAATCAGCGTTAATCCTCGCCCAGGATCCTCATTGTGTTCTGCTTGTAGGCCTCGACACCGGGCTGACCATACGGGTTGATGCCGATCAGGCGGCCTTCGACCACCGTCGCCAGCATCAGCATCTGGAAAAACTGGCCCATCGTGTGCTCCGTGACGGCCAGCATGAGGAGATTCGCGGTCGGGCGATTAACACCCGCGTAGGCTTCGTTCGTTCCCTGGATCGCTGCGGAGAGAACGTCCGAAACCGTCTTGCCGGCGTACTTGTTGAGGCCGTCCTGATCGGAAGCGAACCTGGGGACGGTGACGTCTGGAGCCGATGTCGACTCGACGATGACATTCGTAATGAGCTTGTCGCGGCGGCCTTCCTGGTGCTGCTGACCTCGGCTGTGCAGGTCCCGCGTGTTGACGACGGTGATCGGTGTCGCCCCTTTTTCCTCCTTGCCGAGACTTTCCGACAACAGCTGGTCGTACCACAGTCCTGCCGCTTCGAGCTTCTTGCCCCACGTCGACAGCAGACGAATCTTCGCTCCCTGATTTTCGAACAGGTGGCAGACTCCCGTGTAGTCGAGCACCGGGTTCTTGCCGACGGGGGCCGTGCGGAAGAGGTCCGTCATGTCCGCCGCTCCCTGGAGCAGCGCCTTGATATCGAGGCCGAGGATCGCGGCCGGCAGCAGGCCGACGGCGGTGAAGATCGAAAAGCGGCCGCCGATGCCGTCGGGGATTGGGAAGTGCGACGCGTATTTCTGCTCGTCAGTAATGCTTCGCAGCTTGCCGACCTCGCCCGTGACCGGCACGATCATCCGCCGCAATTCGTCCGACCCGGCTCCGTAGTAACCCTCAATGGACTGCCGCATCAGGCGGAAGGCGAGCGCCGTTTCCAGAGTGCCGCCCGACTTGCTGATCACGACCGTCGCCCAGCGGTCCGTCAGCTCGCGCGGACAGTCCGGCGAGTTCGGCAGCATCCCCAGCAATGCGGACAGTGCGTCATTGTCGACGTTGTTGCCCTCGAAGCTGACTCGCGGAACTTCGTTGCGAGCCGCGCGCGACAACTCGTTGTGATACGGATGGCAGAGCGCCTCGAACAGAGCCCGCGCTCCCATGTACGACCCGCCGATTCCCAGCAGCACGACACGGTCGACGTCAGCCCGCAGACGCTCGGCCGTCGCGATTATCCGCCCGAGCTGACTGCCGCTCGCGTCGGCTTCGTACTCGTCGAGCAGTTGCCGAGGGAAGTTGATGAAGCCCGCATCGAGCGGCTCTTTCACTGCGGGAACTTTGCCGCCTGACTCGAACAGATCGACATCGGCGAGCGTCTCGGCGCGAGCCGCGTTGAGTTTCTCCGTGAGCGATTCCAGGCTCCCGGAATCCAGAAGCGACAAAGCGGCCGAGGGGTCATAGCGAAGTGCAGAACTCATCGAGAGCCTCCATGCGGGCTCATTCGAACCCGGCTGATTGTGAGAAAATCGCAACGCTCGATAGCATAAGCCTCGCCGATTTCGCGGGGAATCAACAACCGTTGATTGGCCAGGTCGCAGGCCGGACCGAGGAGCAACGCGACGACGTTCCGGCATCTGGATTAGTAACGAGATTCTCTGCTGCCGGAGCGTCGCTTCGCTCGATCCGGCCTACGAAATACCAACTCAAACAGGCTCACCATGAACCCGGACTGCCTCCAGCATCGACTCACGGCGGACGAAAGAGCCGCCTTCAACAAAGACGGTTTCCTCATCGTCGAAGACGCCCTCGACGAATCGATGATCGCTCGCCTGATCGAGGTCGTGGACCGCGTCGAGGCTCGGCAGCGGAATGACGAGAACCGAGGCAGGCTGCTCTCGGTCACGAACGTCATTCAGGAAGACGACGCGATGGTCGAGCTGGTGAGCTGGGCGACGACCTTTCCCAAAGTCTGGGGCATCCTCGGCTGGAACATCCACCTGTACCACTCGCATCTGGACTGCACGCCGACGGAAAACGCGACGGCTCAGAACTGGAGCGTCGCCTGGCACCAGGACAGCATGCGGGTCAACGATGAAATTGAATCGGACCCGCGGCCACGGCTGTCACTGAAGATCGGCTTTTACCTGACCGACCTCACCGAACCGAACGGTGGCAACACGCTCGTCGTGCCGGGCTCGCATCTGCAGAACCGGCTGGAGTGCCCGCAGGATGGCCAGTCCAGTCCCGACGGGGCCGAGCCGGTTCGCGTGCCAGCGGGCTCGGCCATGATCCTCGACCGCCGCACCTGGCACTCACGCAGTGCCAACACGTCGAGCAAACCGAGAAAGGTCATCTGGCTGGGCTACAGCTACCGCTGGCTGAGGCCCAAAGACGAAATGACCGTCGAGCACCTGTATCCGCAACTGTCGCCGATCGAGCGTCAGCTCCTGGGAGCGGGCCTCGCCAACAGCGCCTACGATCCCCAGGACGAGGACGTCCCGTTGCGAGCCTGGCTCGCGAATCACGACGCGGCAGTGGCTGGAGGCTCACCGCACGGCGAATCCCACTCGCGGCCGCCATCCATGACGCGAGGCAATAACACAGGACGAGTTTGAGGTGCACCGTCCCTGATGCTGAGACTCAGCGGGCCGCCCGGTGCGCTGCGCGAATGAACGCCGTGCTTCGAATCAGTTCACGATGCACCGCGTACCTCGTTCATGATGTCGCTCACTGATGAAGTGCGAGGCTGGTCGCTTTTGAACTCGGCACGGGCGTCTGCGACGTCGCGGATCAAGATTCGCGTCGGTTTCGTTTCTCGCCGCGGCTGGTTTGAGGGCGACTGATCGTCGACGTGCCGAGCGGCATCAGCGAGTTCGACAGTCGGTGCCGCGCGTCCGTTCGGGGAGTGGTCGGCTTTCGGTCTGTATCGTCCTCGCGTAGCCTGCTGACATCGTCGTGAGGCCCCGGCTGGCCGTCGGGTGCGCCCGCAGAAACTGTTTGGGAGACGCTGCTATGAAGAGTCGTGCTCGCGTTCGTTCGGTGGCTGGTTTCGCGACGGGCTGCTGTGCCGTCGTTTTGTTGTTGAGCCAGGTGGCTCACGCGCAGAAGACGAATCCCACTTCGAAAGACTGGCCGACGTTTCGCGGGGATAACGCCCGCTCGGGAGCGACCAGCGAGAACTTTCCGGGAGCCTCTTTCGCCTGGCGGGTCCTGCCGCCGAGCCCACCTCGTCGAGCCTGGTCGGAAGCCGAAGGGCGAACGATCGAAGGGCACATCATCAAAGATCGCGTCCGCTACGACGACGCGTTTCAGCCGGTCGTCGCGGATGGGCGAATCTTCTTCGGCTCGTCGTCGGACCACCAGGTTCGGTGCCTCGATCTGGAGTCCGGGAAAACACTTTGGACATTCTTCACGGGCGGGCCGGTGCGGCTGGCTCCGACTGTATTCGAGGGGCGGGTCTACTTTGGCTCGGACGACGGATTTGCGTACTGCGTCGACGCGAAAGACGGCAGCGTCGTCTGGAAACAAATGGCCGGGCCAAAGGCCGAGTGGCTGATCGGGCGCGGTGAGATGATCTCGCGCTGGCCGATCCGCACGGGCATCCTGATCGATGACGGCATCGCCTATTTCGGCGCCGGCATCTTCCCTCACGAGGACGTTTATCTGCACGCCCTCGACGCGAAGACCGGCGAAAAGATCTGGAACCGCGACGACATCAGCGAGTCCGACGCCGGGCGCGACGACCTCTCGCCGCAGGGGTACCTCCTGGCGAGTGCCGAGCACCTGTTCGTGCCGAGCGGCCGGTCGATGCCGGCGACGTTTGAGAAGGCGACCGGCACGCTGCTCCACAAGAAAACGTACAGCTGGCGTTCGTCGGCTGGCGGAGTTGTCGGCGGCACGCGGGCGCTGCTCGCCGACGGGCAGTTGTACTCGGGCGGGGCTCACCACCTGCTGGCGATCGAACAGAAAACCGGCAACATCGGTTACGGGTGGTTCGACGGGCACGACATGGTCGTCGCCGGCCCGCACGCTTACGTCGCGACGGGTACGTTCATCGCGAAGCTCGACCGCGAAAAATACGCCGTCAACAGCCGTCAGCGCCGCAAGCTGGAAGACGAGATTTACAGCGTGTCGCGCTCGTTCAGCAGCGCGAAGACGGACGAGTCGAAAAAGACTCTTCGTGACAAACTCGACGCGGCTCAAAAAGAGCTCGAAGAAATCCGTCCCGTCGGGATCGTGTGGCAGACGGAGTCGGAAGACGACGCCTCGATGATCGTCTGCGGCGACCGCCTGATCGTCGGCGGCGAGAACCAGGTCAGCGGCTACGACCTGGAATCCGGAAAACAACTTCTGGAACTGAAAGTCGACGGCACCGCACGAGGCCTCGTCGTGGCCAACGGTCATCTCGTTGTGAGCACCACGACCGGCGAAATCACCTGCTTCCAGGCCGGACCGCAGGAGGACATCGAACTCGTCGCGAAACCGAAATACCCGAACCCGTACGCGGACGACGAAACGACCGCCATCTGCGTGAAGGCTGCTGAGGAAATCGTCTCGACAACGAAAATCGGGCGAGGCTTCGCACTTATCGTCGGCAGCGAGGACGGTCGGCTTGCTTACGAACTGGCTCAGCGAACGGAATTGAAAATCTACGGCATCGAGCCGGACGCGAAGAAAGTTGCGAAGTCGCGCGACCTGCTCGCCAAAGCCGGCATCTACGGAAGTCGAGTCACGATTCTCCAGGCGGACCTCGATCAGATTCCGTTCTCAAACTTCTTTGCGAATCTCATCGTGTCCGACACACATCTGCGAACTGGAAAACTCCCGGGCGATTCGACGCAGATTCTGCGACATCTCAAACCGCTGGGCGGAGTCGCGTGGCTCGGCCGGACAACCACTGATGACGAATCTCGTTCCACAGCCGCAAGTTATTTCGCGAAATGGGACGTTCTAGACCAGTCGAACATCAGGATTGGCCCCACGGCTGCATCGTTCACCCGAGGTGCCCTCGCCGGAGCCGCCGACTGGTCGCACCAGTACGGCAACGTCGGCAACACGGCGATCATCGATGACACGCGGGTCAAAGGCGATCTGGGCGTGCTGTGGTTCGGCGATCCCGGTCCCGGCGAGATGACCAACCGGCACGAAGGGGCAGTCGGTCCGCTGTCGGTCAACGGCCGGCTGATCGTGCAGGGCGAACACACGATCCTCGCCTACGACGCGTACAACGGGCAGTTTCTGTGGAAGCACGAGAACCCGGAAGCACTTCGCACGGGCGTCTTCCAGAATCAGAATCCCGGCAACCTGGCGGCCAGCACCGACAGGCTGTTCCACTTCGTCAAGGACGAGTGCCTGGAACTGGATGCAGAGACGGGCAAGGTCCTGGCGACTCACCGACTGCCGAAGAAGTACGACGACGGAACTCGCGAGTGGGGTTACGTCGCGTTCTCAAACGGGCGTCTGATCGGCACCGCGACCGTTCGCAAAGAGGCGGAATCGCGGCTCCGTCGCCGAGGCCGCAAGACGGAAGACTTAACCGACGGCATCTTCGCCATTGATGTCAAAACCGGAAAGCACCTGTGGATGCACGAGGGCGGCAGCATCACTCATCACACGATCGCGCTGTCCGACGAAGGTGTCTTTTTCATCGACAGCACGATCACCAGTGAGGAACGCGACCGGATTCTGCGTGAGGACAAAACCGAACTGGCTTCGCTCAAAGGTGAGGCGAAAGAAATCGCCGAAGACCGCATGAAGAAGCTCGACGCGCGAACGGCTGTCGGGCTCGACGCGGCCACCGGAAAGAAGCTGTGGGAAAAAGGCGTCGACGTGACCGACTGCTCCGAGATCGGCATCGGCGGCGGCAAGCTCACGATGATGATTCAGGACGGAGTGCTCATTCTGTGCGGAGCCAACGCGAACGGGCATTACTGGAACCAGTTTATCGCTGGCGATTTCAGCCGCCGCCGCATGGTGGCTCTCTCGTCGGAAGACGGTTACACGCTCTGGAAAACCGACGCCAACTACCGGCACCGGCCGATCATCGTCGGCAAGCGGGTCATCGCCGAACCGTGGGCCTTCGACCTGACATCGGGCGAACAGTTGATGAAAGCTCACCCGCTGACCGGCCAGAACGTGCCGTGGAGCATCATTCGGCCCGGTCATCACTGCGGCATGTTGACCGGTGCGAAGAATATGCTGCTGTTCCGCTCCGGCTACACCGGCTTCTACGACCTGGAAACGGACGAGGGCACTCGCCACTTCGCCGGCCATCGCCTGGGCTGCTGGATCAACGCAATTCCGGCAAACGGTCTGGTGATGATTCCCGAAGCGAGTGCCGGCTGCGTCTGCCAGTTCTCGATCGCCTCAACGATCGTGCTGGAGCCGCGTGAAGCCAGGCGGCCGTGGACGCTGACCAGCGCGACTGGTGCTCAAACTCCGGTCAGGCACATGGCCCTGAACCTGGGAGCCCCCGGCGACCGGCGGGACGAGCATGGCACCATCTGGCTGGCTTACCCGCGCCCCGACCCTCACAAGACGACGAGTCTGGACCTGGCGTTCGACCTGAAGCCGACGTTCACGGCCGGCGGATTTACCAGCGTCAGCGACGCCACACAGCCGGTCGACGGAACCGACACGAACTGGCTTTACACTTCGTGGGCGAGCGGCCTGTCTGACCTCACCATCCCGCTGCGAGGCAAAACCGACGGCCCCTCGACCTACGACGTGAAACTCCATTTCGCTCAGATTCGCGAAGGCACGGCGAAGTTCGATGTTGAGATTAACGGCAAAGTCGCTTTGTCTGACGTCACGCTGACTCACGAAGCGAACTCAAACCCGACCGCCGATGTCAGACTCATTTCCGGCTTGAACGTCGAAAAGGATCTGGTGATCCGGCTGATTTCCAAAGCCGATCAGACGGCGAAAGGCCGAGCCATCCTCAACGCAATCGAGATCCGCGAACAGAACGCGGTCGCCGCGAAGTAAGTTGAGTGACTCAGACTGAGTGCTTTTCGAAGCGGCAGCCGCAAGAAGGCGCAGAAACCGCAAAAGCACGGCGGCGTGGTTCAATTACCCATTGCCTCGTTTTGTGCCTTTTTGCGACTCTTTGTGGCAACTGATTTCACATCCTGACCGAAGAAGCGGAACGGCGCAAGCCGTCCGGTCTGTGCGCGTTTCCCCATGCAAAACCGGGCGGCTTGCTCCGCTCCGCTCCGTCAGGCCGTGCAACATCATCAACGGCACGTCCGGACCAGCACTCTCTGGCTCACCTCATGTTAAACGTCAACCACCGCATCTCGATTCCGTACACCGAGTTCGACTTCACCTTTGCGCGCAGTGGCGGACCGGGCGGGCAGAATGTCAACAAGGTCAACACGAAGGTGACACTGCGCTGGGCAGTCTCTTCGAGCAGGACGCTTCCCGACGACGTGCGGGAACGGTTCATGAAGACGTTTCACCGCCGAATCACGAAGGAAGGCGACTTCCTGATCACGAGCCAGCGGTACCGCGACCAGGGCCGAAACGTGGCCGACAGTCTGGACAAGCTGCGCGAGCTGCTGTTGGAAGTCGCGACGGCCCCGCGAACTCGCCGGCCGACGAAGCGCAGCCGAGGCTCGGTCGAGCGGCGGATCAAAGAAAAGAAAATCACCTCGGACCGGAAGAAGACCCGCCAGAGGCCCCGGATGGACGATTGAGTGTTTCGGGAGGGCGAAGCTCCTGCTGAGCCGGTCCGCGCAACGCGGCTCGGCGGGAGCCTCGCCCTCCCGTTGTGCGGACTACGGGGTCTGCTGGAGAGCCCTGTCCGCGTTCGACTTGACTCCGTTGAATTTGCGGCCCCAGGTTCCGTTGACGATCTCTGAGAGTTTCTTTTTCGCTGCGACTTCGTCGCCGGCGGCTCGCAGCATCATGGCGTGTTCGTAAAGGATCTCCGGGTTCGTCGACTCGATTTCGAAGGCCTGGTCGAAGGCTCGACTGGCCAGCTTCGTATTTGACTGAGCTCCCATTTCGTTGGCGAGGTTTCGCCACGCGGTCGAGTCGCCCGGGTTTTCGGCGAGCGGTGTTGTCAGGTAGCCCCAGGCCAGATCGACTTCGTTCAGTTTCGAGGCGATCCGGGCGACACGCTGGCAGACGTCGGTGTCGTTCGGGTCGATGGTTCGCCAGCGATCGGCCATTGCGAGCAGCCGATTCAGGAAGTCTTTCGGCAAAGTCTTTTCTTCGGACGATGCATTCTCAGCGAGTGCAGCGAACTGGTCGAAAAGCTGGCCGTACGAAGCGCGGAACGGTTGCAGGTCGACGGCTTCCGGCAGGTCCTGAAATTCCAGGTTGAGGGCGTGCTCCAGGCGGCGCAGTGACTCGTCGTGCTGACTGAGTTCGGAAGAGACGGCCGACGCCTCCCGCCAGAGGGCCGGCTGCTTCGCGAAGTTCTCGTCCTTGAGCAGCACTCGCAGGTACTCGTCCGCCCGCTTCCAGTCGCTGGCTCGGCGGACGAATCCGTAAATCAACTGCAATCGCCGCGGGTCTTCGACAGGCTTGAGTTCTTTCAGGGCGTCGAGGTACAGCGAATTGGCCAGCTCGGCTTCCTCGAGTGATCGACACTGCTCGGCCAGATCCATGAGCGATACCGGGCCTCGATTCTTCCGCAGGACTTTTGCGACCGCGTTGACGGCGGATGTCCATTCGCGATGTCCTTTCAGACGCTGCTTGAACAGTTTGTGAATCTCGTCGGAGAGGATGATGACGCCCCCCTGTTCAGCCACGTCGACCAGCAGATCGCGGTACATCTTCCCGACGCCTTTCGTTTCCTGGGCCCGCAGCAGCCAGATGATTCGGGCGTAAGGAGCACTGCCGGCGTACACGGGCGACTTTTCAAATGGCTTCAGTTCGTCGGCCAGGCTGCGGCCGAACTCGCCTTCCATCATTTTCGCTTCGTGGATTTTCTGCTGCACGACTTCGAGCAGCTTCCAGCGGAAGTCCTCGTGCGGACACTCGCGAATCGCGGCGAGCGTTCGGTTCAGTTCGGTGCCGACTTGAGCTTTCGTGCGGTCCTGCGTGGCGCGACCGCTGTACCACAGTGTGAAGAGGTTGTGGCTTCTCACAAATTCCTGAATGAACGGCGGCAGTTTGTCCGACTGAGTGAACTCGATGTTCGGGTTGCGGAAGTTCCGCCAGTCGTAGTACTCGCACAGGAACTGCTGCATCGGATCCTTGCGGCTGTTGAAGATCGGTTGAACCGCGACGTTGTGAGTCGCCCACACGCTGATCATCGTCAGGAAGCCCAGCCGGTTGTCGTTCCGATTGATGTAGCGTTCCTGAATCAGGTTCGCCAGCGCGGCGTAATTACCAGTCGCAAAGTACGAGGCGACGACTTTCAATGCGTCGTCCTCAGCAATCGCCGTGAAGGCATCTTTCTGTGTGAGCAGTGGCTGCACGTGTTCGGCCGAGCGATACGGCAGCGGCAGCACGACCAGTCCGTCCGTTTCCGGCGTCAGGTTGACGGGTTCTGAGTCCGTACGGTCAATCTTCCAGGTGGCGATTTCTTTGTCAGCGGAGTTCAGGATTCGCACCTGACCGTCTTTCGCGAAGACCGTCCGGAGGACAAGGTCACGTTTCTTACCGACAACCAGTTGCTTCTCAGCGAGGCGACCGTCTTCGCCAAAGACCAGTCGGACAATGACCACCTTCGTGCGGGATTTCGCTTTCGTTTCGCCTTCAGACACAGCGTCTTTTCCGCCGCTCTTCGAATCCGACTTCAGTGGTTTGAGCGGCACCAGTTCGATCGTGTTCTCGTCGACGTAACGCACGTCGCAGCCGACGCTCAAATCCTCAGTCGGATGGACGGCCCACGGGAACAGTGAGTTCATGGCCTCACGGTGGAAGCGGCTCATCGGTCGCTTTGAAGCCAGGCCGAGTTCCGCGTAGACGTGCCAGAGTGTCTCACCGTCGCAGATGACCGTTTCTTTCAGACCGCTCGGCAGCGTTCGATCGAAGCGGAACCGGCCGGCCCCGCTGACGCTCACTGTGACGGGTTCATCGTTCCCGGAGAGCGACTTGACGACGACTCGCTGCCAGCCGGAGCGGCGTGCCCGTTCGATCAGCTCGCGGGCCTTTTCGTCGACAGAACCGCGACGGGCTTTCGTTTTCTCGCCACCTTCTGCTGCGAGCACCGCCAGAGTGTCTGCCGGCAGAGTCTGCAGGCCCGGCATCAGCTCGATCAGATCCGGGAGCATCCCTGGCGGCTTCAGAATCACCTGTTGCGACCCGTTGTAGGAATACCCCAGAAGTCGCTGATTCAATTGCCTTTCAAAGAACATCGGGCGAGCCAACCTGTCAACGCCCCAGGCATCTGCCGCAACCAAGGCCGGTAAATCGATGCCAAACTCTCGGCGCTCAAGCACCGTCTTCAATGCTATGGTCGGATCCGTACTTCGCAGCTGGACGACCCGGATCGGATCGATGTCCGCAGCCGCAGTCCTCTCGATCTGTTCGATGGTCAATTTTACATCGAGGACGTCCGACGGATTGCCTCTGAGAATCACAACCCCCAGATCGTCGAGAGACTCGACTTCGACTTCGCGGTTGAGCTCTCTGATCAGGTCGGGCATTGCTGCCGTCAGCTGAGCTTGCTGTTGGGTCGTCAGAACGGCTTTGATTTGCGAGTGTGAAGTGAGACCTTGACTTCCCGGAAATCCCCAATTGCCTGACACCCGATAAGGCAGCGGCATCGTGAAAACGGCACCACGAAAACGCTCATCGACGACATCCAGCTCTTTCAATAACGGTCTGATTGGCGTTCCGGCCGATGAAACGACGACCGGTCCGTTCCAGAGCCCGTAATCAGGGATGTAGCCATCGCCGTCAAAGTCGACGCCACTGGTACGTGTCCCGCGGGAAGGTCGGCCGAATGTCGAAAGGAAAAAATCGTTGCTGTTTCGATAGGCTCCATAGGGGGCGTAGGACCTGGCCGGGTCGATCCACTCATCGCTCTGCAACTGCGTGATGGAAGGCCTGGCAAGCACACTGGAGGTCGACGTCGCTCCGTACAGAGTGAGGGTCTGCTGGTCCAGCCAGCGAACGGAGCCGTCCTGAATCAATCCCCAGGCCTGTTGCTGCGGGAGAATGTCTCGACCGTCGGCCCCAGCCAGCAAATAGTCATCCACAAGCCCGTCCAGACCGTCGTCCGTCCCCGCCACGATGTAGCCTGGCTGCATTCGATACGCGAGTTCGTAAGCCGCAATCCGGTCAGCGAGCCGATCGGACGGCCTGAACCAGTTGTTGGGCTGGAGTCCGGGTCGTCTCGTTCCGTTGATCCAATGCTCCTGCAAACCGCTGTCGCCGATCCAGACGAGTTGCTTCCCGGCGACCTGCGGCTGTTTCCACACGACGGTGCCCGCAAGCTTCTTCAGGTCATCCTTCTCGACGACTTCCTGCTGCCTGACCTGAGCCGACAGTTGCTCCACCTCCGCCTGGCGCAGCTCAAGCTGCCGCTCCAGGTCCTCGATGATTCGTCCGTTTCGCTGATCACGTTCCGCCAGGCTGAGGTTTGCCTGAGCCTCGTCATGAACAGCCAGCGCTTCCTGCAGCAGCCGTGTCAGTTCGGCGGGCGACGCATTCGGGCGAGGCCCCATGAGCGGTTCGTGGACGACCTGAATTTCCGCGGGGGCTCCGTACAGAGCCCAGTGGTCTTTGCGACCGCGGTCGATGTTGTACTGCTTGTACATTTCCTCATTTTCGAGGACCAGCAGCGACGTGAACGGCGACATCACATACATCGCCTTACTCAGCGAGATGATCGTGTCTTTGTGCTCCGTCGCTCCCAGCGCGACGAGCCGGTCGATCTCCAGGCGGGACCAGCTTCGCGGCAGGTAGTCGGCATTCTTTACGACCTTCTTCACTTTGACTGTCTGCTGGAACGGCTTGCCGTTGAGCAGTCCCGTCACGACGACCGACTCCGGCAGATCGTCTTCGCTTGAAAGTCGAGTCACCGCGCACAGCTCCTGACCGTGCGCGAGCGTGTCGGCAAAGTTGAGGAACCGCGGATCGGCATCATCTTTGTTTTCCCGCAGGGCGACGACCTGGACGTCAAGCAGACGCGGAGCATTGAGCGTCGAGAACAGTTCGAAGGCTCGCCAGCCGATCTTTTCGTCCGGGTTGATCTGAGCGAAATGCCCGCCCGTCCGCCCGGCGGCGGCTTTCATGAACGGCCGGTTCCAGCGTTTGCCGATGCCGACTCCGACGTAGCGAGCGTTTTTCGGAAGCCGACGTTCCAGCGCCGAGGCATCCCGCTCACCAATCGCTGGGATGCCGGAACCCACGTGCACCAGCCAGTTCTCAGAGTCGTCGCTGGTCTGCTTGCTGCACAGTTTGAAAGCCTGTCCCAGGTCGAGAGCTCCCAGCAGGTGGCTGTCTTCCATGAAGTCGACGGCCTTTTCAATCTCCTTTTTCACGCACGGCACGGGGCGAACGGAAAACCGCTCGGCCTTCGACGAAGCGCGCACGATCGAGAACGTGTCGTCGTGCTCGGCGTTTTCCAGGAACGTGCGGATCAGGTCGACCTGCACGCGGGCGAGCACCGGGTCGCGATCGCCCGAGGACTCGTAGAGAAACACCCAGTTGCGAAGCGGTCGCCTGGTCTTCGACTTCGTAGGACGGACGCCCACGTCCGTCTGCGAAGACTGCGCATCCTTCTGCGACGGACGGACGTGGGCGTCCGTCCTACTTTCGTTGAGGTCCGGTCGGAACCGGACCATCAGGTACTGCTGTCCTTCGTGCTCGGCGGACGAGAACTTCGTCGACGTTTTCGCGCGTCGCTGTTCCGGATTCGTCAGTTCAACGACCAGGTCGTCATTCATCGTGACTCGCTGAGCTTCGCCTTCGAGTACCAGGTCGCCGTCCGGTTTCTTCGCTTTCAGAAAGTGCGACGGGCTGTCCCACTCGAGGTTCGCTCCGCCGGCAACGCGAACTTGAGTCGACCAGTCGCGGACTCGGTCCAGGTTGTGGCCGGCCGGGAAGCGGTATGTCTCTTTGCCGTAATCGTTCGACAGTCGTTGCGTGTAGCTCATGACGATGCGTTTTTCCTGCCGAGGTTCCAGCGGGAAGACACGCATCTTGAACGTGCTGCCGTCGACCCACTCGAGCAGTGCCGGGTCCTTCATCGACCGCACGATTTCCTCAAACGTGTTGCGGGCGTGGTCGCGCTCGGCCATGCCGCCTTCCATCAGCTTGCCGTTGACGTACATGGCCAGCCGCGACAGTGACGCGTCGGCCGGCAGTGGAAAGTGGAACGTGCCTTCCTGCCGCGACTGCGTGTGGTTGAAGTAGGTCTGGTCGATGGTTGTGCGGGCGAAGCCGTCTTCGATGTGAACGTCGATGTGGAATTTGCGCAGAGAGAGCCGCATCTCCTGGCCCTCGGTGTCGACCACGATGAGCGATCCGCCGCGATGTTTGCTTGCCGGAACGACAGGCACGATTCGAGCGGCCATCAGTTCGCGAGTCCACGACAGCCCCTCGGACGCTCGCGGAGCCTGCTGAACGACCAAACCCGCTGGCTGCAGTTCCGCTTCGGTCGAGGCGAACGCGTCGGCCAGCATTACGAGTTCCCTGCCGGATTCGATCGAAACGCCAAGCCCGCTCGCAGCCACCTCACCCTGTGTGACGAGCACTTCCGTCTCTCGTTTCGGAGCCGCTTTCACGGCGAACTTTGTGCCGAGCGCCGTGACCGAACGGTCCGGAGCCTCGACGACGAATTTCGTTCGCAGTTCACCCGCGAGCAGATTCTCCGGCACGACCTCGACGTAGACCTCGCCGGATTCAACGCGCACTTTGCGCGGCGTTTCGATTTTCGCGACGGTCTGCTGATTGACGAACAGCACCGAACCGTCCGGAAGGGTCAGCCGTTTGCGTTCCCGCTCGCCGGTTGTGATGACGTCTCCCACTTGGACTCGCTCGACCGGAGCGGCTTCGCGCCGCTGCGGGACAAGTCTCGACGGGTACGCGAATCGGCGTGTTTCCTCGCTCGCGACGGCGGCGACAAGGCTCTCGCTTGAGGCGTCATCGGAAGCCAGCTCTGTGCCGGAGCCAGGCGGAGCGTTCTCAACCCCGGTCACCTGGAAGAGCCCCAGCGCGGCGAGCAGGCACGCGCACGATGTGACGATCGCCAGGACGGAGGAAGAGCCGCTCGGCCTTGAGTGACCGGCGGAGTGGCGGACGTTTTTATTTGCGGTTTTCATGTCTGCGTCTCGGTGTGCAGAGGTGGATTCGTCAAGTCCCTTCTCCCCAAAGGGGGGAGAAGGTGTCCGCAGGCCGGATGAGGGGGCGACCGAGTCGACCGTTGTTCCGAAAGGCCCCCTCACCCGCCCTTCGGGCACCCTCTCTCCCTGAGGGGGAGAGGGGACGGAATCAGCGCGCATCGCTGTTGTCTT
>JAQBVJ010000122.1 GCA_027623235.1 Planctomycetota bacterium | reverse complement strand
CAGAAAACATCCGCCCAAGTCTAGACCAGTTTTCAATTCTTTCGCACTGGGCCGTGAACGGTTACACTCGGCGGTCACCTCGTAACGCTTCGGGCGGGCAACAACTCTGCTCCCTCGGCCAGACGCTGCAATTTACGGCTCAGCTTCTCTCAGCAGGCACACTATGGTCACCTCAACACCGACACCGACACCGACACCGTTTTCACTTCGCGTGACTGATCTGAAGTCCAAACTGGATTCCCTCTTTGACCTGTCGCTCTGCGAACAGTTCAATATCGGCCGCGGACCGGGAAACAGCATTCCCGTCGTCTGGGACCGCGAAGTTTCACGCGAACACGCAATCCTGAGACTGATTGACAACCAGATCCACGTTGCGTGTCTGCCAAGCGCGACGAATCCGATCCTGATGAACGGCACTCCGGTTCGGGAGGTCGTGCTGGATCGTGGATGCCGGTTTGTCATCGGCAAGACCAGCTTCAGCTTCGAGTTGCCAGGAGATGCGGAACCAGACAACGCGGACTTTGACGAAATCAGCCTGAACGACGAAGAGCTGAAAGGTGCGGCCTTTGGTGATCCCGGTCGACAGATGGATCTGCTCTGTACGCTGCCTGAGCTGATCGGCTCGGCGAGTTCCGACATCGACCTGGCACGACTGCTCGCAGAGGTTCTGCTCGACGCGATCCCTCAGTCGGTGGCGGTCTCGGCGGCTCAATATGACGCGGAAACAGTCAACGCACTTCGCGACGGAGTTTCGCCCGACGAGCTCAATCTGACTCGGCCGCAGACGATGCGCGTCTGCACTCGCGAGGACTACGAGGGGCGGTTCCTTCCCAGTCGCCGTCTGGTGGCAAGCGCGATCGAGCAGGGACAACCGACGATTCACGTCTGGGGTCAGCGCGAAGATTCCGGCGGGTTCACGATGAGCGACAGTCTCGACTGGGCATTCTGCGTGCCGGTTCCCGGTGCCGCTCAGGAACGCTGGTGTTTCTATGTCGCCGGCAAAGGCAGCCGCAACGGCGGGCTGCTTCTGGAGAAGGCGGATCTGATGGGCGATGTGCGCTTCGCAAAAGTGCTCGCACAGTTCATTGGGTCGGTCCGCCACGTGCGACAGTTACAGGACCAGCGGACACAGCTCAGTTCGTTCTTCTCGCCGAAGGTCATCGAGAATCTCACGGGAAGCGGCAGTGCCGATGTTCTCGCCCCGGCCGAACGGGAAATCAGCGTCTTGTTCTGCGACGTTCGTGGCTTTTCGCGGAAATCGGAAAAGCACGCCGACGATCTGCACTACCTGCTCAGTTGTGTGAAGGAAGCACTGGGCGCGATGACGCAGGGAATTCTCGCAGAGGATGGAACGATCGCGGATTTCCAGGGCGACGCCGCACTGGGATTCTGGGGCTGGCCGGTCTCGCTGAGCGACGGAGCCGTCCCGGCCTGTCGAGCGGCACTTAAGATTCAGGCCGAGTTCCGCCGCGAATGTCGCGAGAACGATCTGCTCGACGGCTTCTCCGTCGGTATCGGCATCGCTCATGGCGACGCGATCGCAGGACAAATTGGAACAAGCCAGCAGGCGAAGATCGGAGTCTTCGGCCCGGTCGTCAATCAAGGTTCCCGGCTGGAAGGAATGACCAAACAGTTCGGCGTTTCCATTTGTCTCGACGAAGCTTCCGCCGAGTTTGCTCGACAATGGCTGCCGCCCGAACAGGCTCGCGTTCGGCGACTCGCCCGAGTTCGCCCGAAAGGTATGGACACGGCGGTGGAAGTCAGCGATTTGCTTCTGCCCTGCGGCCCCGACTGCGAAACAACCGACTGCCAGATCGCCGATTACGAAAAGGCTCTCGCTCAGGTCATCGCCGGAGACTGGGCGGCAGCCATCAGCCTTCTTGACGAACTGCCCGCAGATGGCCCGCAGCAATTTCTGTTGAGCCACATGGCCAAACTCGACAACACGCCCCCGGCCGACTGGGATGGTACCTTTTCGCTGAATCAGAAATAAATCCGAGGCAGGTGAATCAGAAGGTCGACATGAGACGTGACTCGTGCCACCTTAAACGCTTCCAGAAACTGCCGTTCGCCAGGATTAAGAAATGAGTGCCTCGACCGAACCCCGCTGGAAGATTGCCGACTTTGCTGCGATTCCTGGAGTCCCGTGCCCATGCGGATCTGCGAAGCGGGCATTTGCTGACGTCGAGGATTACCCGGCAACGATTCACGTCACGGAGATTTCCGCCGACGCGCAAACGCACTACCACAAGAAACTCACCGAGACGTATTACATCCTCGAGTGTGGCAACGACGCGAAGATGCAACTTGACGATGTCGAGATTCCTGTTCGCCCTGGCATGTGCATCCTGATCCCGCCGGGCGTCCGGCACCGAGCGATCGGCAAAATGAAGATCATCAACATCGTCATCCCGAAGTTCGACGTCGCTGACGAGTTCCTCGATTGAGTATTCGTATGAGCGAGCCTCGAAACGAACCGCAGCATTCTCAATCAGAAGCTGTCCACAAGGGATTTTTCTCAGCACGAGTTGCCAGCCTTGGAATTGCCTGCCGCGGTCTCCTCGAAATCGTCCGCACCGAGGTTCATTTCCAAATCGACCTGCTGGCGATGCTGCTCGTCGTTGGCCTCGGAGTCTTTTTCCAGATCGAGCGGATGGAATGGCTGGCCGTCTCGCTGACGGTTGGGCTGGTGCTGGTTTGCGAGGCTTTCAATACGGTGATTGAGCGGCTGGTCGATCTCGTCCATCCAGAACGTCATCCCGATGCGGGACGCGTTAAGGACATGGCTGCGGGGGCCGCTCTTGTGGCCGCGCTCTGTTCTCTCGTGGTTGCTGGCTTTGTTTTCGGACCACGAATCAGCACTTTGATCCAGCGGTAAGACTGAGACCACGAACGAAAAACGGGCAGCTTCCATCAGGAACCTGCCCGTTTGATTTGTAAGCGGATGGCAATTCGGTCGCGTGGAATTACCTCAGAGCGGCGACCGATTGGAATCTTTCCGGAAGCGGTTCGAGATGCGGGAACGGGTTTTCGTCGTCGGTCGCCCAGGGTGCCTTCATCGAACCCGGGTCGCCCACCGAGAGGCTCGTCTGGGCTCGCAGGCAAAGCTGGAATGTGTCCAGGCCGTCGGTCGAATCCTGGAGTTCAAAGAACTCCCGGAACCAGAGCATGTTTCGAACGTGAGGCAGCGCTCCGAACACTCGGACCTTTGTACCTCGCTCGGCATAGTCGTAAAGCATTCCGAAGAATCCACTCGGAATGTACTTCACTGTGCTCAGATCAACGCCGACCCTCACTCGTTTGTCGGCATTAACCAACCCGGCCAGGGTTTCCCGGAGCAGAGCCAGATCGGCACCGTCCCAGATTTCCATATCGCCCATAACGACCACAAGGTAGCCGTCGCGTTTGTCGATCGAGTGTCGTTTCTTCCGTGCCATTAGTGACCCCTGTTTGCCTGGCGTGTCTCTGCAGGATGGACAGACTGTGTCAGGTCAAAGACGCAAACGAAGTGCCGTAACACTTCAAATTGAATTCCGTAGCGATCCTTCTGTGTAACTCTCAGTCCGACGGGGGTTTGCGAGTTTTATGAATTTCGCAGTTTTGCGAGGCATCAATTGCACGTTGCTTTTTGACCTCACCGCCGACGTGTCAGTTCCACGAAGACAACGCATTCCGTTGCGAAGGATCAACGGTTTCACAATTCAGTACGCGACAAAACCGGTATTTGATTGATAACCCGACGCCCGAAAAGGCGTTTTTGTTCGCGCGGCGCACGCGAGGAGTGTTTATTCTGAACACGGCTCCGGACGTTTGACGCCGATCAGCGTCGAAAGCGTTCAGAACAAACAACCCTTGGTTGCGCAACTCGAAGTTGCGGGATCCGCGGTGTGAGTCAGCTTTCGCCTACCGTGGTAGTTGTCGCTTGGAACCGCAAAACCCTGGAGAGATTCACCAGCTGATTCTGCAGATTTGTCGAGAAACCCTGGTCGGTTTGCCGCCAGACTGAGTTCATCGCGGGTTTTGCAGCGAAATTTGCCGCCAGGCAACTTGAGTCAGCGCACAAAAACGGCCGGCTCTTCACAAAGAAGAACCGGCCGCTCACAGCAACTCGCGAGTTGTAAAAAATCTGTCAGAAGATCAGCGGGCAGGGTTAGCTAAGGCCTCTGCCTTCCGGAGAGTCGTCAGATACTCAACGACATCGACAAGGTCCTTTTCCGTGACAAGCTTCTGCAGATCAGCGGGCATGATAGAGATCGGTTGTTTAACGATTTCGTCGACGTCTGATTTCGGAATCGTTCGGTCGATCGCCTCTACGTTTCTGATGGTGACTGCGTCGTCGGTCTCGCTGATTTTCAATCCGGACACCACGTTGCCGCTCTTCAGAATCACCGAGTAGTTTTCGTAGTTGTGGCTGATGCCGGCACTTGGGAAAAGAATCGATTCGTAGAACGCCGTGCGGCTCAGCTTGAGGCCGATGCCAGACAGATCCGGGCCAACGTCTTTGCCCTTTCCGTCGACCTTGTGACACTTCGCGCAGGTGCCCGTTGTGTCGAAGACGATTTTCCCTTGAGCGACGTCGCCTTTTCGTGCGATCAGTTGCGAGACCGGCGGGAGCGGCTTTGCTCCTTTGACCGGTGGAAGCGGGAAGAGCTTTGCCGCCTGGTCGCGGATGTCCTGCAGCGCGGACGAGTGCAGTTTCGCAGCGACGGCCGGAACGAGTGCCGCATCCAGCTCGTCTTTCTTTGCGAGCTCAATCAGTTTGAGCGCTCCGGTCTTCGACGCAGCGACGGCCTGAGCAGACTGACGCCGCAGCACGGATGGTCGACTGCCGTCTTGAACGATTGGCAGCAGAGGCCCGACAGCCCGCTCGTCCCCGGACAGTGCCATCACCTGAACCATCGCCAGCGCGACATTTTCGTCTTTGCTGTTGAGAGAATCCGAAATCAACTGCCACTGCTCTTCAGCAAACAGTGCGACAACCGCGTCGACGCCGATCTGCCTGTCCGGGTTCGCCACCGCGAGTTCCAGCAGAGACGGATAGCGGTCAGCCAGCTTGAACTTCATCACAAGCTGAATGAACTGTGGAGTGCCCTTCACGCGATCAAGCATCAAGTTGAGAGCTGCGAGGGCTTTCGTGTCGCTCTTGATGTTGAACGAACCAAGTCGCTTGACGGCTTCCTCGTTCACGAACGCCACTTTCTCGGCGTCGTCACCGGTGAATCCAAAGGCCAGGTCAAACAGGACCGGATTTTTCTCCGGTCCCTGCAGGAAGTCGAAGGCTCGGAAGTAGCGGCCTGTCTCGGCGAGAGTCGTTTGTTCGCTGGCGATCACTCGCCCCAGCAGTTCCGGAGTTTCTTTCGCCCGAGATCGCCACAGGATGTCCCGCGCGGCAGCTTCGGAGATTGGTGAGCCCTTTAAATCAAAGAATGCGGCCAGACACTCGTCCCAGTCGTCGCCGGCTCCAATGCCGAGCGATTCCAGGTACCAGCGATCTTTGCCGTCGTGCTGAGCCGCGAGCTGAGCCCACGCCTTCGCTTTGTCTGACGAGTGAATAAACCGTAAAGCGATCGAACATTCGCGCCGAACCGATGCCGATTCATCCTGAGCCAGTTTCTGAACGATCGGAATCAGGTCGAGCTTCAGCTGGCGCGCGATCCTCAAACCGACGATGCGGAGGTCCTCGTTGCCGTTTGAAATGGCTTCCTCAACATACTGAGCCCCTTTGCCTTCGATCTTGCCGAGCAGCCACAGGGCTCGCGCCTGAACTCGCGGATTCTTATCTTCCGTGAAGAGTGTTTTGAGGGCGGGCTCGGCTTTGACTCCCTCACTGTTGAGCTTCGTCCAGGCGAGATATCGCGTCACGAGGTTCGGGCTTCTGAGAGCCTCGATGGCTCCCTCGATCGTCGAAACGTCGACTTTCGGAACGCTGTACTTCGAACCGGGCGTCGCGACGCGGAACAGGCGGCCTCGGTCGACGTCCTGCATGCGGTGTCCGCCGACGCCGGGATCGTACCAGTCGGCGATGAGGATCGAGCCGTCCGGCGCGACGCAGACATCCGACGGCCGGAACCAGTTGTCGCGAGCTCCGAAGAGCAGATTCTGCGTGTAGGCCGTGTAGCCGGCTCCCGATTTGCGGGCCGGGTAGGCGCGAACGATGTTCGGCCCGGCGTCGCAGTGGATCGTGTTGTTCTGGAACGGAGCCGGCAGCATGTCGCCTTCGTAAACGAGGATGCCGGTCGGCGAGCCCTGGCCGGTTTGAACAAGATTCGGAATCACTCCCGGATCGTTCAGATGCCAGTGCTGAAGCGGAATTTCCGTCTCCAGATTCGTTCGCGGAGTTTTCCAGCCGGCTCCGGTGAGCTCGTCTTTGTAGCCGTAATTGCCGAACTCCATCACGAAGTTGATCCGCGTTCCGCGGTTGCCGTCGTCGTCGTTGTCCGACTGCCACAGCGTGCCGAATGAGTCGACGCTGATCTCCCAGTTATTCCGGAAGTTCCAGCCGACCGTCTCGAGCTCGCTGCCGTCCATGTTGCAGCGGAAGACCATTCCTTCCTGGTACGGCTTCCGAGCGTCGTTGACCACGTTTCCGGCAAGGTCGACGACCGGCTTGCCGTTTTTGTCCATGATCTGTTTGCCGGCGTTGCCGAAGTTGAAGTACAGCTTGCCGTCCGGCCCAAAGACAAATGCGTGAATGCCGTGATCGTGCTCGGTGCCACTGATTCCGGTGAAGAGGATTTCTTTCTTGTCGGCTTTCAGATCTCCGTCCGTGTCGATCAGGAAGAAGACCTTGTCGGCACACGAGATGAGAGCCCGCGTTCCTTTGCCGTCCGGAGTCGGCAGCACGCAGATGCCGTGGGCCGAGTTCACGTCTTTCCCCTGGTAAAACACGCGCGAGTCGAGGTCTCCGTCATCGTCGACGTCTTCCAGAATCAGAATGCGGTCTCCCTCGATCCGCTCGGGAAAATTCTTGTTGGCAAAGCGGCGATAGTTGAGCACCTCGCACACCCACACCCGCCCCAGATGGTCGATGTCGATGTTCGTCGGGTTGGCCATCACCGGCTCCGACGCGAACAGTTCGGCCTGAAGCCCCTGCGCCACGTCGAGCTGCGACAGCGCGTCTTTTGAATCGTGACTGCCCGTTCCGGCTGCGATCGGGCCAGCGGCAATTCCCGCTGGCTTTGTCGTGTAAACTGCGAACGTGACTGTCGAACCGCAGCCCTGGTTCACACCGCCATCGTCGAGAGCTCCCACAGCTTTGAAGTGAGTCGTCCCGGCAGGAACGTCATATTCGATGATCGAATTCGAGTGAGTGCCGATGGCCTTTTCAACCGGCTTGCCGCCGACGCTCGGTTTGCCGCCGCCGGCATTACCGTTCACGCGAACCTCGCCAAAGCCAGCCGTGGCCGACTTCCACTTCAGTTCGGTGAGGCTGGTCTCGCCTTTCGGGCCGACGAATCGAGGGTTCACCCAGTCGGCCCAGTCACAAGCGAAGCCGTCTCCACCATCGGCGACGACCAGATAAACTTTCGTCGCTCCTTTAAGGTCAACATCGATGTCGACCGATTGTCCCTTCGCTGTTTTCTTGACGACGGGGCTTTCAAAGAGAGCGCCAGTCGGCTTCGGAGCTGGCGTGACCGCAACGGGTTTAAGAGGCTCACCGGCCGGAACGAGCGGCAAAGTGACGCGACCGTTCCACTTGTCCAGATCCGCGACGACTCGCGCGAAGTCGTAGTCCGGCTTCGGATCGTAATCCTGATTCGCAAGCAGCTCGTCAAACGTCACTTCGGACGCCTGAACTCCGTCAGCCGGAACGTCCTCTTTCGCGCACCAGGTAATCGCGTTGAGGACGACTTTCAGTTGATTCGGGTTACCCCAGTTCCAGTGGTTGTGTCCGCCGGTGAAGCCGAAGCCCCGCCCGCCATCTTCGCGAGTCGCTGCCCAGGCGACGTGCTGTCGCTCCTTCCGTTTCAAGAGCGCTTCCCGGACGTGCGGGTTGTTGTTGTGAGCGTTGTCCGGTCGAGCGAGCGATCCATCCGGCCGAACGAGCGTGCTGTCTGGCGGCAGGTCCGTGAGGATCGGCGTGACATTTTTCATGCCCTCGCGAAAACGCATGTGGTAATACCACTCATCGTTCGTCGAGAACGGTTTTACGCCGTTCGTAATCGGGTGCTTCGGGAAGCTTTTGAAGCTGGCGTCCCAGTGAGGATTCACCGACCAGTCAGCTTCAAAGTAGCCACCGATCCAGTTGAGAAACGCGTTGCCGGAGTCGCCCTTCGGAACCTCTACGCCGTAGTGAAGACAGACGATGCCGACTCCCTGCTGAGCGTAGCGGTCGACCTGAGCGAGATGCGAGTTGACCATGTGCCCGCCGCCGCCGTCACAGTACATCACGATGCAGTCGAACCCGTCGAGGTCTTCCGGATTCTTCGGCCAGCCGTCAGTGTGAACGACGGTCTCGATGTTCGGCATCGCCTCTTTGAGCTTCCTCGCGAGGAGAATGCTCCCGGCTTTGTGCTCATGCGCGCCGTAATTGTGGCTGCGAACGCCGGCGACAAAGGCGACTCGTTTTGCCTGAGCTGTCGCCGGTTTGTTCTCAGCAGGTTGACCCTGCTCGGTTTTCGTCTGAGCGACAGGCTGGAAGCGAACTTTGGCCGAGCCACCGGCAAGCTGCACGGTGACCCGGTTCTGGCCGTTCTGCACGGGTCCGACGACTTGAGCGGCAACTGGCTGCCCGTCAATGGTCAGTCGAACCGCGACTTCACTTACTTTTTTTTTACAGTCGCTGCGGTCTTCTTCGCCGGCTTTTTGGTGTGGCGAATCTGAATGTTCCGGAACTGAACTTTCATTGGCGGCCCGGCGTGAAGCTGAAGCGCGAGAATGCCGCTCTCGCGTCGCTGTTGCTCATTGTCTGTCGCTTCGCAGGTGGTCACGCCGTTGATCTTGTGGACGAAATGAAAATCCTTCGCAGTGATCAAGTAGTCGTTCCAGTCTTCCTTCTTGATCTTGCTGCCGATTTCATTCGAGTCTCCGACTGAGCCAACAACGTTGATTTGAATCTTCTTCTTGTCTTCGGTCCGGGTGATCTCCGTCTTCTGACCACGGTCGGCAAGGATGCCGCGGAACCGCTCCCCGTAGAGGATCCCCGAGTAACGGTCACCTGCTTCGAAGTCGGCCTGGTAGCCGCCCACAACCCATTTGTTGTCTTCGACCTCAAAGCTGCGGTACTGGATGCCCGAGTTGCCGCCGATAATTTTGTACTGCAGCTTCAGCTCGAAGTCGGCGACTTCTCCCCCGCGCCAGATGATGAAGGTGTTGCCCTTCGTCGGCTTATCGGCTGTCGTCTGACCGGTGATCGTGCCGTCTTCGACTCGCCAGAATTCCGGATTGCCGTCCCAGTTTTCAAGAGTCTTTCCATCGAAGAGTGAAATCCAGCCGCCGTCCTTCGCAGGCTTGTCGGCCGCTTTCTCTTCGGCGACAAGCGCACTGGTGAGGCCAGCGAAAATGGCGAGAGACAAAGTCCATTTCAAGACGGAGTTTTTCGTGACCGACATTTGTTTCTCCTCGGTGCAGTTCGAGCTGCCGGGCAGTGGCAGCGTTGGGTTTCTTGTGGGGCGATTTTTCGTGCCGCTTCAGTTTTGCGGCAGATCAGCTTTACGGCCGATCGGCTTTACGGCCGATCGGCTTTGTGACCGATCAGCGAAGCTCGATATGGTAGAGCAGTCGGATCGGCGAAACAAAGCAGTCGGCAATTCAGAAAGCCAAACGGGACAGGCAGGAAGCCATGGCGAAGCGAAAATCGAGCGGCCAAAGAAAGCGGACCTCAAGACAGCATTCCGCGTGGGATGTGCTCAACAAGAAAACGGTCGATTGCCGGAAATGTCCTCGCCTGATCGAACATTGCCAGACGATCGCCGAAACAAAACGGCGAGCCTACCTGGATGAGGACTACTGGGGCGGCCCGGTTCCCAACTTCGGCGACCCGAACGCGAAGCTGCTGGTTGTCGGTCTCGCCCCGGGAGCTCACGGAGCTAATCGCACGGGGCGAATGTTTACGGGAGACCGAAGCGGAGACTGGCTGTTCCGGGCTCTTCACAAAGCAGGATTCGCAAACCAGGCAGAATCCACAGGCCTGGAAGACGGCCTCACCCTGAACGGCGCGGCCATCACGAACGCGTGTCACTGTGCTCCGCCGGACAACAAACCGACTCGCGATGAAATCGAAAATTGCCGGGAGTGGTTCCGTTCGACGATTGAGTTGCTACCGGTCCAGGTCTTCGTCGGTCTCGGTCAGGTCGGCTGGCGAGCGGTCGTCGACTTCGCCCGCGACCAGGGCTGGTACTCGGGAAAGCTTCCGAAGTTCTCGCACGGGGCGGAACTGGATTTGGGCGATGGCCGATGGCTCATTGGCAGTTTTCACCCGAGTCAGCAGAACACATTCACGGGCCGGCTAACGGAAGAGATGCTGGACGAGGTGTTCAACAAAGCCAGGCAACTTGTGGATCGGCCGGAGCAAATGTGTCACTAATTCGAGACACAATGCACTCTAGCAGGCCAAACAGCGCCTCGATGACAAGACACTTGTTGTAACCCGTTCTATACTCGGACGTTAAGAAAACTAATCCGCGATTCGTTGCGACGTTCAGGACAAAGCTGGCAGAGGTGTCTCGAATTCGAGGCGCTTTGTGGCCCGGGGCTGCACTCACCAGTAAATCGTAACCCAAATTAAAAACAGGACTTACATTGTTTTCCTTCTCTCGCACCAGTCCGGTACGGCATTTCCTTTACCGGACCTTACTGACACGCAACGTGCTCGGATGCAGACAGGAGAAAGCCATGAAGAGAATTGAAGCAGTGATCCGGCATTTCAAGCTTGAGGAAGTGAAGGAAGGTCTGAACCAGGTCAATGTTCAAGGCATGACAGTGACCGAAGTCCGTGGATTCGGGCGTCAGAAAGGGCACAAGGAAAAATACCGCGGCAGTGAATACACGGTGGACTTCCTGCCGAAGGTCAAGCTCGACGTCATCGTCAGTGACTCGCAGGCTCAGGCAGTCATCGACAAGATCGTTGAGACAGCTCGTACCGGCCAGATTGGTGATGGAAAAATCTTCGTCTCAGAGTTTGACGAAATCATCCGTATTCGAACCGGCGAGACGGGCGAGGGCGCAATCTGACGCAACCCGTTGGCCGGAAATGGTCAACCGGACGGACACAGCCGCTCAAAATAACTGACAGCGCCTTCAGTATTACAAAGAGGAACAGAACGATGAAAAAAATTGAAGCAGTGATTCGACACTACAAACTGGAAGACGTCAAAAACGGCCTGACGGAAATCGGCATTCAGGGAATGACCGTGACCGAGGTTCGCGGATTCGGTCGCCAGCGAGGACACAAAGAGGTTTACCGCGGTGCGGAATACACCGTCGACTTCCTTCCGAAGGTCAAGCTCGAGCTGGTTGTCTCGGACGACGATGTGCAAAAGGCCGTTGAGAAAATTACCGAAGTCGCTCGGACCGGAAATATCGGTGACGGAAAGATTTTCGTCACGTCGCTGACGGAAGTGATTCGAATTCGAACCGGCGAATCGGGTCCCGAGGCACTTTGAGTTCAGAGATCGTTGAGATAACACCCTGGGTGCGAGGCAGCCGGGGTGGTTTTCTGCGCGGACTCGAAAGCCTCCGTAACGTAAGATCGATTCTCTCCGCCTTTTTGCGATCACTCCAAAAACTGCTCTAAATCCAATGTCGACTCCCGCTCCCCTGGAATCTCAGCCTGAACGAATCTGGCGCCGCAAGCAGGTGCTGGACGGCATCCGCGAACGGGCTCGCCTTCTGATTGAGATGGGCGCAATGGGTCTTCAGGTTGCGTCGATGCTGTCCGAATATCTTGACCGATTTGTGGTCAGCATCATTGAGGAAACTCTGCTGGACTTTCCCGAAGCCGACCAGAAGAGTCTGCAACAGGAGTGTGCGATGGTCGTTGTCGGCGGATCCGGCCGCGGCGAGGTCGCTCCCTACTCCGACGTCGACGTGCTGTTCATTTTCCGGCCGAGGATCACCGATCTGATCGACCGATTTTCCAAAGCGGTTGTCCCGGAATTCTGGGACGCGGGCGTTCATCTCGGCCAGCGTGTTTACACCGTTCACGAGGCGGTCGCGAAGTCGCGCGACGATCCGCACCTGGCCTCTTCGCTCGTCAACATTCGCTGTCTCTGGGGCGACGAGTCTCTGTCCGAGCAGCTTGCCGGTCGGTTTTACCGGCGGGTTGTGCGCAGTCGGCGGCAGTTCATTGAAAGCTGTATTGCCGGTCGCGAAGAAGAACGAACGCAGCACGGTGCGACGGTGCAGCAACTGGAGCCGGACGTCAAGAAGTCGCTCGGCGGGCTGCGCGATGTGCATCTGCTGCAGTGGGTCGCGTTCGCTCATTGTGAGACGACCGATATCGAGACACTTCGTAAAAAAACGTTGCTCAGTCGCGACGACGCAGTGGCACTCCGCAAAGCCGTCGAGTTTCTAACTCGGGTCCGGATCGATCTGCATCTGCACGCTGGAAAGCCGCATGACACGCTTTCTCGTGATGAGCAGTTGAGAATTGCTGGCAGCTGGAAAATCGAATCCACCGAGGCACAGCGGCCGGTTGAGAAATTCATGCAGGAGTATTTTCAGCACAGCATGGCTGTTGCCGAGATCTCGCGCCGCTTCGTGAGCCGCCACCGACCGAGTTCTCTGGCGGCAAAAGTGCAGCGGGCGTTTGTGACGCATCGAATCAACGAGCGATTCGTATTGAGCCCGACGGAGCTTGACGTCGCGTCGGACAAGGTGACCGACGTGTGCTCGAACCTCGACGACATCCTGCGAATTTATCATTCAGCCGCGACGTATCGCGTCCACATCTCACCTCGATTGACCGAAGGAATCACGCGGAAAGCCAGCGAGCTCGAACCCGGTCCATCGCCGCTGGCAGCGAAGCTGTTCATGGACCTGCTGGGAATGACCGGCCGGCTCGGCGCGACTCTGCGCAGCATGCACGACACCAATGTGTTGGAACTGGTCATTCCGGAGTGGAAGCACGTCCGCTGTCTTCTTCAGTTCAACCAGTACCACAGCTTCACGGTCGATGAACACACGTTGAAGTGCCTTGAGTTATGTGAGAAATTCGGCGACGAGGACTCCCAGCTTGGAGCGGCTTACCTTGGCATCCGGCATCGCGCGCTGCTTCACCTGGCCCTCATCATTCACGATGCCGGGAAGGGTTATCCGGAAGACCACAGCGAACTGGGAGCTCGACTGGCGCGAGATGTCTGCCAGCGTCTGAGCCTGTCGGAGTACCAGACCGACATTGTCAGCTTTTTGGTGCATCGGCACCTCGTGATGGCAGACCTCGCCTTTCGACACGACATTTCAGACACAAGGGTTCTGGTCGAATTCAGCCACGACGTCGGCACGCGGGAAAAACTCGACATGCTGTTCGTACTGACGGCAGCCGATGTCGGCGGCGTCGGGCCGGGTGTCTGGAATCACTGGAAGTCCGAACTGCTCTGCGAATTTCACGAGCGGCTGGCGGTGATCCTCAGCGGACAGCATCCCCGATTCCACGAACGGGAGCGGCTGCGGAAAGTTCGCGAGCACGTTTACAACTCAATCGTGCCGCTGGGAACTCAGGGGGACGAAGAAGAATTCCGTCGCTGGATTGATCAACAGCTCGACGAGTTCACTCCGAACTACCTCACGATGACGCCACCTTCGCGCATCGCCGCCGACCTGGACATCATCCGCAGCCTGGAGCCTGGTGAGGTTCATGTTGAGGGGCAGTACAACTCAGAATCCGGCCTGACTGCCTACCGGGTCATCACTGACGCCGAACATTCCAGTGGCTGCTTCCACCTCATCGCGGGAGCACTGACCGCCCGCCACCTGGAAATTCTTGGCGCGGAGATCACGACCACGCTGGACGACGTTGTCGTCGACGTATTTCACGTCATCGATAACCACTACGCCGGAGCAGTTCCAAGGTCACGAATTGAAGAAGTGAGTGAGACCGTCCGTGCCGTCCTGAAGGCGGAAGTCACGGTGGAGAAAATCTTCCGTCGCCACAAAACACTTTCGCGCGTTCCCTCGCGGGAAACCGTGATGCAACTTCCGCTGCGGGTCACAATCGACGACGACACGTCGGACCGCTGCACGGTCATTTCCGTCTTCGCGCACGACCAGCCAGGACTGCTTTACACAATCACGCGGACGCTTTATCAGCTCGGTCTGTCCATCGAGCTGGCAAAAATCGCAACGCACTTCGATCAGGTCGCCGACGTTTTCTACGTCACGGATAATGACGGTCGGAAGATCGCGAGTGAGAGTCACCAGAACGCGATTTCTTCACGGCTGATGGATGAACTCACCGCATTCGAAGAGTCGACTCATCGCGAGTTCGTTTCGTAGCGAGTCCTCGCGAATGTCATTCCGGCTCAATGTTGTTTTCAACAATCGATCCGACGAGCTTGTCGTGATCGCTGGTCACTTCGCTGAGCACGTTGCCGGTCACCGCGACACGTTTCGAAGGCTCGCCGCGAGTTTCGATCGCCTTCGGGAGAAGGCTTGAGAACAGGTTGCCGGACACGGTGACATCGGTCGTTCCCTCAAGAACCAGACCGCCGGCAAGACGGTCATTCAGCTTCCGCCGGACCGCACCTTCGCCGACGTAACTGTCGGAAATGTTGTTTCCGGTCACGGTGATGCGGCCGCTGTCCGGTCCGATCCGCAGAGCATCTTTCTTGAGAATTGTCAGCGTATTGGCACTCACCGCACAGCCGTGGGCGTCCCGCAGATCGACGCCCGCTCCGTTATGAGCGATCACGTTGGCACTGATGGTGATGCCGTAGCAGTCCCGGTCGAGGATGACCGCCGTGCCGTTGCATTCTTCAATCATGTTGCCGGACAGGACCGAGCCATACGTGTTCTCGATGACGACTCCGTGGCCGAGATGGTCGTCGACGCAGTTACCCGTCATGCACAGGTTGAACCCGTCGAAGCAGTGCAGTGCGTCCTGATTCTCCTCAAACTGATTTGAAGACACGACGATGTCATGACAACCCAGCAGATTCAGGCCGGTCCCTTTGTTGTACGTGATGAGGCAGTCGCTGACCCGCGGGTCCTCGTAGCAGAAATCGAGGAAGATGCCGTCGCCACCGTGATGAGAAACGGTGACTCCCTGAATGAAGACTTCCTGAATCTGGACCGCATGAATGCCGGCCCCGCTTTGGGGATTGCCGGTCACGCGCAGGTTGCTGACCATCACTCGCCACAGTCGGTCGTCCTTCTTGACATCCTTTCCGTCGACGTGCTGCAGACTGATCGCCGGCCTGCCGTTTTCATTCAGGTTGACGATGTGAGTGGCTCCGCCCGAGCCGACCAGGTGAGTGTCTCCCGTCGAGACGACGATCGGTTCGGTAATCTCAAACCGCCCGGGCGGCAGTTTCACAAGGCCGCCTTCTTTCGGCAGTGAATTCAGCGCCGCCTGGATCGACGAAAAGTCAGTCGCATCGACAACGGCTCGCGCGCCTGGCAGCTTCTGATTTCCCGGCTGAGCTTCCGTCGTCCGCCAGCCTGCGATGACGAGCGCGGCACAAAGACCGCCGAGTCCAACGTAAATCAGGTTGCGCATCATGGTCAGGTCTCCGTCGGGTGAGATGTGAACGCACGAGTATCGCTCGCAGCCGAGCCGGATACCAAGAAACTTCGTGACTGGAATCGCGAGCGAGACGCCCCGCCCTACTTCTTGTCGCTCTCGCGTTTGCGTGAGTGGCACGCGGCGACGGCATCGAGGTCGAATCCCGCCGCGCCGTCGCCTCCGCCTGAGCTCCGCACATCGGTGATCCGGATAAACCGCATGACTTTCAGGCCAACGGTCTTCAGATCGAACGGGTCGCCACCGGCTTTCTTCGGGTCGGTCGGGTCGATCTTGTTGTCCTTCGAATTGGCGAGCACCGGTCGGTGTCCGGCGCAGCCTTTGCGCGAGCCCGTGTCGTAAGGGAACTCGACCCACTTCTCGCCGTCGTAACTGACCTCAACTTTAGCGAGCTCGAAGAAACCGAAATCCGGATCGTTTCCAGGAGCGGCGAGAAACGGATTCTCAAAGACGATGAAGTCCGGGCCTTCTCCGTCGAAGACCTCGTTGTCAACAAATTCCAGAGTGATGAATCCTTCCTGGCCAAGCGACAGAACGTGAGTTCCGGCTTTCAACTTTCCGGCTCCCTGCGGTGGGCCGAGGACGATCTCCGGAAGTTTGTCCTCACCGTTGCCGCCACCGGAGCCTCGTTGAAACATCACGACGCGGTCGGGAAACGGTGTTGGCTTTTTCGGTTTTTCTTCGGGGTCGTCCTGCGCGAGGCCAACTGCCCCCACAAGAGCCAGGAAGAATGTGTATAGAAAGGCTTGCCCGCGAATACACCAGTTCCGTTGAGATCCATGTCCGCGCGCCGAACGCCTTCGGCGTAATTCCCGTGCAGATGACCTTTGGCACTCCTGAACCTGAACGGCTTCTGTGCACGGCACGAATGCCTTAAATCTTCGGTTCCTCATGATCTGGCCTCGTCGCGGTGGCTGGCGAACAGTTCGGCGATGACCTCTTCCAGTGGGCGGTCCTGGACGCTGACATCCTCGACGGTGTACTTGTTGAGGATCTGCGAAAGAATCTTCGGGATCTCGCCGCGAGGGACTCGCAGTTTGACTCGCGGTGGCTGAGCGTCAAAGACTTCGCCGAAGCTGCTCAGGTCGTCCGGAACTGAGGCTCCGGAAAACTGCAGCGCGATCACTTTATGACTCGAGAATCTGTCGACGATGTCGGCCAGCGGACCGTCGTGCTTGATGTCGCCCTCGTTGATGATGATCGCCCGCTGGCAGAGCGCCTCGACATCTTTCATATAATGGCTGGTCAGGATGACCGTGATGCCCTGCTCTTTCTGATAGTGCTTCAGAAATTCCTGAACGCGACGCTGTGAGACCACGTCGAGCCCGATCGTTGGTTCGTCGAGCAACAGGACGTCGGGGCTGTGAAGCAGCGCGGCAATAAGTTCCATCCGCATCCGCTCGCCAAGCGACAGTTCGCGAACCGGTTGGCCGACCAGGTCTTTGACTTCCAGAAGGCTGGTCAGCTCATCGATCCGCCGGTCAAACGCGCCGGCTTCGATCCGGTAGATTTCTTTGTGTAGCCGGAACGACTCCTGAGCTGGCAGGTCCCACCACAACTGATTCTTCTGCCCCATGACGAGCGAGAAGCGGCGGCGGTATTCGTTTTCGCGTTTCCAGGGGACGTGACCAAGGACGGTTGCCTCGCCACCGGTCGGATAAATCAGACCGGACAGCAGCTTGAGCGTCGTCGTCTTGCCGGCTCCGTTCGGGCCGAGGAACGCGACCATCTCACCGGATTCGATCTTGAAGCTGACACTGCGAACGGCCTCGACAATCTTGTATTCGCGTTTGAAGAGTCCGCGGATCGACGCGGCGAGACCCTCGCGTTTTCGGTAGACGCGATATTCCTTCGTCAGAGATCGAGCTTCGATCGCGATTTCCGTCATGTCCGGCCCTTGCGACCACCCTTCGAGGTAGCGGTGCGACGCAAGCCGCCCGGTGACACGCGGGACGGACCCGAATCGACCGGACGGCTTGCGCCGTTCCGCTACAGAAAGGCGTCAGATTGTCATCGCCGTGAAGCCGCCGTCGACGACGATGTTTTCTCCCGTCACAAAACTTCCGGCTTTCGACGAGGCCATCAGTAGAATCGCTCCGGCAAGTTCGTCCGGCGTGCCGAACGGACTGCGCGGATCGTCGCCCTGCTTGCGGCTGGTCGGCGTGTGTTTGCGGATCGACTCGACACGGTCCGGGGTGAGAACTTTTTTGTTCTGCTCGGCGGGGAAGAAGCCAGGCGAGAGAGCGTTGACTCGAATGCTGTACTGAGCAAACTCTCTCGCCAGATTCTGCGTAAGGTTGATGACGGCCGCTTTGGTCGCCGAGTAAGTAAACACGCGGGACAGAGCGGTCATGCCACTCAGCGAGGCGATGTTGATGATCGATCCTTTGGTGCCGCGATCGATCATGTCCTTCGCGAAGACCTGACAGGCCAGCCGCACGCCTCGCAGATTGACGTTGAGAATCCATTCCCACTCGTCTTCGGGAATGTCCAGGAACGGCGTTGCCGAGTTCACGCCGGCTCCATTGACCAGCACGTTGCACTGGCGGTTGTTCGCCTTCAGGTGAGCGACGATGGCTTCCAGATCGTCTTTGCTGGTGCTGTCGGCGGCGAGAAATTCCGCTGAGCCGCCCGCATCGGCGATTCGATCGACAACGGACTTGCCGTCGTCACCCGCTTTGAGCGTTCGCCCAACGACGACGACGTGAGCACCGGCACCGCCGAGCGCCTCGCAGAAAGCTCCACCGAGAACTCCGGTTCCGCCGATGACGACCGCCGTCTGCCCGTCGAGGCCGAAGAGGTTTTGAAGGTACGCTGCACTCATGATGTGTCTTTCCGTTTGACTGCCCGAATCCCGTAGGACGGTGCGTCTATCCGATGAACTCGACGTTGACCGGTTCGGGGATAATGCCCGCTTCGTAGCCCTTCTTCAGAAACAGGTTGACGGCCTCGCGGCCCTTCTCACCGAAGTCGATCGTCCAGTCGTTAACGTACATGCCGACGAATTTGTCTGCCTTCGCGCGGTCAAGATCGCGGCCGTATTTCAGAGCGTGGTCGAGGGCCGCGTCGCGATGGTCCAGGCCGTACTGAATGCTCTGCTTGAGAATCGCCGTGACCTCATCCATGACCTGCGGGCCGAGGTCCTTGCGGATCGCGTTCGCACCCAGCGGCAGCGGCAGGCCATCGGTCAGTTCGTACCACCACTCGCCCAAATCGACGATCAGCTTCAGGCCCTGGTTTTCGTACGTGAGCTGACCTTCGTGAATGATGAGGCCGGCGTCCGCGTCGCCTCGTTCGACGACGTTGAGGATCTGGTCGAAGTCGTGAATCTCGTACTCAAACGTGTCCTTGCCAAGCAGCAGATTGAGAGCCAGAAACGCCGATGTCATTTTCCCAGGGATCGCAATCTTCTTGCCCTTCAGGTCCTCGATCGAGCAGGCTTCCCTCGCCACGACCATCGGCCCGTAGTTATCGCCCATGCTCGCCCCGCACGAACAGATGGCGTACTTGTCGGTCATGTAGGCGTAGCCGTGGATGCTGACGGCCGTCAGTTCCAGCTCGCCCTTCAGAGCCCGATGGTTGAGCGTCTCAATGTCCTGCAGCGTGTGCGTGAATTCGTAGTCGCCACACTCGATCTTGTCATTGGCGAGCGCGTGGAACATGAACGCGTCGTCCGGATCGGGGCTGTGAGCAATGTTGATGAGGGTTTTTGTGGTCATGATTCCGTGCCCGCCTGGTGCGGTCTTCAAGTGCGTTTCGAGAGTGCGATGAGGCCTCGTCGAGGGCCGAATTCGGCGGAAGTTTGCCGAAAACAGAGCAAGCTCCGCAGCCTAACGGGGCGTCAGAACCGAGGCAACCAACGCGGTTTTCGCCTCAATCCGCCAGAGCGAACAACGCTTCCAGTTCGGCTCAAACCGCGATCGGGCGGGCATCTTCACGAAGAATTCATTTGAATTCAGCAGACGATTAAATCCGAGCCGCAGGTTCGCAAATTGTCCGGTGTGAGACAGAATCGCCAGACCAGTGCTCGCCCCTGGGATTTGTCCCGAACAACTTCCCGATTGAAGCCCGCCGCTTTTGATGGCTAACGAAGTGGCATGGGCATCCTGCCCATGAAGAATCTGTGTGAAGCACGGCCTGGAAGGCCGTGCCACTTTCGGGAAGTTGTTTCGGGACAGATCCTTGACGGATCGTGAACTTCAGCTCCAGATGTGGAGCCAGTCCATTGATGGAACCAGCGTCGCGTCAGTCTGCCGGTTCATCCAGCTCCGTCACAGCCTGCGACGAGTCGTCTTTTTCCGCAGTGAGTTTCCCCAGCTCAGTCGCCACGTCTAAAGGCAGATTGATGAGGTCGACTACCGCGGTCGCGGGTAGATCAGCCGCAAAAAACGTCATCATCACCAGCGACAGGCCGCCGTCCGTTAGCGACACCCGGGCCCTGTCTTCATCGATGCGGAGGATTCCCATCTGAGCCGTCTGGCCAATCATGTGGAGCGAGCCTCGTGCGCCGATCATCGGCTGAAAGTGATCGCTGACTGTGGGGTCAGAGCGGGCCGCTATGGCCATGCAACCGGACAGGCTCATGGCGGCGACGCTCGCGAGGGTGAAAGCAGCGAGTCGAATCTTCATGGCGATCTTCCTTGAAATGGGTCAGATGAGATCGTCCAGGCGAATAAAGCGGAGATTTGTCACGCCAGAATGACCAGACTGGCCGGATTTGCCGGAAACTCGAATTGGGAATTCGGCCCCGTCGGCCTCTTTATATCGTCAATTGGCCAATCACTCAACACGGGATTGCCAGCAACCGCCCGCGCTCCCGGAATGGGTGAGCAGCTCATCGCTTCGATGAGTGGTCGTTCGCCCTCGCTTACACTTCGAGCTCTGCAATGTCTCCGAAGTCGCTGTCAATCCGCGATTCCGTGAGTTTCCCGAGCCAGGGTGGTAGCATCTCTGCACTCCATTTTGAATTGCGCCCCTGGCTGAGACTGACCTGATGCGCTATCTGACTTCTTGCTTCGTCACGGCGATTCTCCTGCTGTCTCAATCGTTCAACGAGCCCCTTCATGCAGATGTCTTCGAGTACGTCGATGAAGACGGAAAGACCCAGACTCTTGACGGCCGGCTGCACGCCTCAGGACAAGGCATTCTCGCCGTGGAACCGGCCGATGGGTCGTTGAGGCTGATTCCACAGGACGTCGTCAGGAAGCGGACGCCCGGGCCAGACCCGAAGCCCATCACACCTCAGCAGATGCTCGACCGGCTGCGGGACGAATTTGGCGAAGAGAAATTTCGCGGAGTCATTTCCGGCCAGTATGTCATCGGTGTTGTCCTGCAGGCAGAACTGCCGCGAGCGAGCGAGCGGCGAGTCACCGCGGCTCTGCGAAAATCCGCCAGCTACATGCAGAGCATCCAGACGATGTTCGCGAGCTTCGCCCGGACGATGGATGTTCAGACAGAGTCGTCAAAGTTTCCGATGGTCGTCCTCATCTTTGAGACGGACGAAGACTTCGAAGCTTACACCGCGAAGGCGACGGGCAGCCGCGGCCTCTCGGCAGGAAACATCGCAGGCTTCTACTCGCACCTCACGAATTATCT
>JAQBVJ010000121.1 GCA_027623235.1 Planctomycetota bacterium | reverse complement strand
TGACGCCGAAAATCAACTCGCCTGGCTCCTTCGAGGCCTCGTACCGAACCCGGTAATAAGGCGGGTCGGCATCCGGAAACACATCGTACGGAGCCTCCTGAGCAAACAGCGCAACCGGCAGCGAGACCACAGCAAACGCCACGAGATTTCGAACGGAAAACATAAGCGGCTTTCAAAGCAGAAGGAGGCAAAGCGACCGGCCGAAAGACTGCCTGACTGTACTCTGTCCGCATGCGAGCGAAAACAGACTGAAATATCCGCTGCTTGACGGCTCACTGACCGTCCCGTGAGACCGGACGGAAAGACAGTCATTTAAGCGGCTGGGACGCGTGGATCAGCATCTACCGATCTGCAGTGACGCCCCGAATCCAGATCGCCCCACTCGAAGGCCAGCGGCCTGCCTTCACGACGCCAGATGTCGCGCCAGTTTCGGCCCACCGTGATCTGCTGCCGCGACGAGTCTTTACGTGTGAACTGCCCAAGGTTCACCAGCATCCAGCCCCACGCTTTTCCCATGTCCGGACAAAGCCGCTTCTCGGCATCGCGAAATGCAGGCGGGTGCGCGTCGTCGCCGTCCGACGGAATTCGCAGGTGAAGCAATTCGTGCTGCAGCACATACCGGATCACCTCACGCGGCGTATCCGGGTGGTTGAGTACCTGATGGATGTAGATGTGAGCCGGCTGGCCGGGATCAATGCAGGCTAATGGCCCCTCACTGACGAAGCTCACACGGACGCTCTGATCAATGTCCGCGAATTGTCCTGCCAGCAATTCCTTGAGCAATTCGGGCAGGTCGACGTCCACGAAGCACAGCGCTGGCTGCTTCCGGGCACGCTGCACACGCGCGGCAGTTTTGAGATCGATCAATTCCGGCCAGTAGTGCATCTGCGAATTATCCAGAGGTCCTGCAGGCCCTTGAACAGCTTTTCAACCAGGATCGGCATGGAATACGCGGGTCAGTCAGCTTTCACCAGGTCGCGAATCTCTCCGTCAGTCAGAGTGCGGTTGTAGAGCCTCAGGTTTCTCATCCGCCCGTTGAACCAGTCGTGCTGCCCACCACCGATTTTCAACGGACGGTTCGGCTTCAGGTCGAATCCTTCGGCGTCGAACTCGCTGCTCTCGGCTGCCTGCCTGCCATCGACGTACAGCCGCAGTCGAGAGTTGTCACGCACGGCAACGAGGTGCCGCCAGCCGGGCTGCAACTGCTTGTCATAGCTGACAGCCTTTCCGGCTTCGTATGAGTGGACATGTCCGCTGGGAAGAACTCCGCAGAACAGTTTCCCGTCGAAGACGGCCATCGACCATGCGCGGCGGTAACGGACATTCGGCGTCTGGTCGAGCTGCCCCACGCTGGTCCAGGTGGATTTGCCGTCGTACCGAAAGACCGCACCCAGCGGCAGCGTGCCGGCATAGAACTTTCCGTTATAGACGCTGACAGCCATGACTTCTTTCTCTTCGCCCAGTCGCCCGATGTTTTCCCATCGTTGCGGACCGTCGAAGCGAAAGACGGAACCCGTCGGCCACGTTCCCACATGCAGGCTGCCTTCGTAAGCCATCATGGAATAGACCTGAGTTGTATTAGGCACCGGGCCGAGACGCTCCCAGTCCCTGTCGCCCTTGTAGCGGAAGAAGCCACCGTCGTCGTAACTCAGTCCGAACAGGCTGCCGTCATGAACGCCAATATGAGTCACTCGCAGGCCGGGACAACCGCAGTCGGTCCACTTCCCGATCCCATCGAAGCGGTACATGCCACGGGTCCGTGGAGTGTCACGCCAGGCTCCAGTGGTTCCGGTACCGACATAGAGCTTTCCCCGATAAACGGCCATCCCGCTGATGCTGCGGACGTCCGCGATCTTTCCACAGTCAGTCCATTCGGTACCGCCTTCGTACCGATAGACGTGGCCGCCGAGGCTCTTGTTAGACGACACCGGCAGCGACGAACCGCCTCCGTCATACAGTTCCGAGCCAACGTACAGACGCCCCTGATACACGGCCAGCCCCTTCAAACCGTTGGCAGGTGACGGAGCACCGCAGTCGACCCATTCGGTACCGCCGGCATAGCGGTAAACATGGCCGCGTTCGTCCTCGCCGGGTTCCCACGTGGCCGCATAAAGGTCACCGTCAAACACAGTCAGCGAGTTGATCATCCAGTTGTTGCCCGGCCGGCCGCAGTCCGTCCAGGTCTCACCTGCCTGAGCCGCATCAATCCCGAAGAACACGTTTCGCCAGTTGGATTGCGAAGACGTCACTCCCGAATAGTTGAGCAGTCCGAAATTGAAACCGTTGCGGGTTTGCGGGTCGTACCAACTGAGAATATCGCCCAGCGCGTCGTCCAGATCCGCGTCGGTATGGACCTCAACCGAAATTGTGAACGGTCCCGTTCCGAGCGCAGGCACACGCTCGCCAGGCAGTTCGAGCCTGGCACCGCGGCCATCAAATGCGGCGCCCTCATTGCCGAGAAACCTCACCCCGTGATTGACTGCGTGACGCCCCTGCCCGGAAGAATCCCTCGCGTCCGCCGTCAGCTTCCAGTGACCGATCAGCCCATCCGCGGCTGATCCTCGGTTCGTCAAAATCCATGCACAGATAAGAACGGCGGCGTAGCCGGCTCGCCGAAAAATCATCAGCTGAACAGAGATTCGTTTCTCAGGAGACAGAATCATGCGTGATCCTTTTCGGTCAAGGTGATGCAGGCGACGAGGCACTCACGTTGAACACTTCTCCTGCATTCTTCAACGCATCTGGCGGATCATCGCTCTGACCTTCGCAGGTTTGCAGAAACATGCCGGTCCGCGGCGGTCCACATCCACGAAATCCGCTGCGATCGAGTCGCGCATGTCAGTGCCCCTTTTTAACACATCCAGGTTCCTGGCAATCATCGATGGTCCACGAATGGTCCTCCGCGAACGGCTGCGGGCGGGAAGCAGGAAGGAAACACATGGAGTGAAGACTTACGCTGCCATTCGCTCGAACGATGCCACGAGCCCGCCGACATATCGCTTCACCTGAACCTCACCTTCCGGGCCTGCAATCCATCGTCGCTGTCATCACGGAGCAAAATCGTGACTGACGGGCATGCGATCACTGCCAGGGTAAAGCATTGTCGTGGTTCTCCTGTTCAGGATTCGGAGCACAGCTCCCCTTCCGAATACGGAAACCACTTTCGGGCCGCATGAAACACTCTTTCATGGGCCGTAGAGGATCTTTGCGTCGCAGAATGTGTGTGTGTGTGCTCCGTCGAGTTCAGTTGGCATCTTGCGTGTCGATCGCAGAATAAGAATCCGGTAGAGTTAACATGTCGGTCAAGCCGACATACAACGGCGGTTTCTGCCGGAAAGGTGACAGATGACTTCAGCACGTCTCGTGTCCGTTGCGTTCGTGACTTTGTTAACGGTGACGTCTATCGCTGCAGACCAGACCGCTCTGCACATCGAGCCTGGCGAACGAACCCTCGTCGGAAACGAGGCCCGGCAACAACTGCTCGTCACCGAAACGACTGCCGGACGGGATCTCGACCGCACGCGGGATGTGATCTTCTCATCGGTGAACCCGAAGATCGCGAGTGTCGATTCCAATGGCGTCGTCCGACCAGTTTCCGATGGCACGACAGCAATCATTGCGAGTGTTAACGGTGTGTCCGCCCGGACAGAGTTCACTGTGTCACGGTCCGGTGAAGGGCTGCCGGTCAACTTTGCGAATGACATCGTGCCTGTGTTGTCCAAAGCTGGCTGCAACGCTGGCAGTTGTCACGGCAAGCAGAGCGGGCAGAACGGATTCAAGCTTTCCGTGTTCGGATTCGATCCGGCGTTCGACTACGCGGCGCTCGTAAGTGAAGCTCGCGGCCGACGCGTGTTTGCCGTCGATGCGGATCAATCTCTTTTATTGCAAAAGGCGACGAACCGCGTGCCGCATGGCGGCGGGCAGAAGTTTCCGGTTGGCTCGACCGAGTATCGCCGGCTGCACCGCTGGATTCAGCAGGGGATGCCGAAAGGTCGGCCTGATGATCCGGTTGTCGTCGGGATTCGAATTACGCCTTCCGAACGTGTGCTGTCTGAGCAGACTGAGCAACAGGTGATTGTCAGTGCTGAATTGTCCGACGGCACAATTCGCGATGTCACCAACGAATCTCAGTACGAAACGAACGATGAAGTCGTCGCGGATGTCGACCGGCATGGCCTCGTGCAGACCACCAGGGTTGCGGGTGAAGCGGCAATCATGGCTCGCTATCTGGAATTCGTTGCGACATCGCAAGTGACTGTCCCATTGACCGCAATTCCGAGCGCTGACGAGTTGCAGGCCAGCTGGAAGTCACAGCATTTCATCGATCGACTCGTCGCGACGAAATGGATGAAGCTGAATCTGCTTCCGTCCGAGGCAAGCAGCGACGCAACGTTTCTTCGGCGAGCGTTTCTCGATGTGATCGGCCGGCTGCCGACCGTTGCGGAAACTCGCGAATTTCTGAGCAGTACGGCAGTCGACAAACGAACGCAATTGATCGACTCGCTGCTGCAACGACCGGAGTATGCCGACTTTTCCGCTGTGCGTTGGGCCGACCTGCTGCGAGTCAATCAGGAAACTCTCGGAGCCAAATCGGCTTACGTTTTCGACACGTGGCTGCGGCACGCTTTTCGAGAAAACATGCCATACGACCAGTTCGTGCAGGAGCTGATTACAGCTCAGGGCGGAAGCAATCACGACGGCGAAACGAATTTCTACAAGGCGTTTCCGAAGCCGAACGACCTGACAATCGCGGTCAGCCAGGTGTTTCTGGGAGTCCGTCTGGAGTGCGCCCGCTGCCACCATCATCCGTACGAAAAGTGGGGGCAGGATGATTTCTTCGGAATGTCGGCGTTTTTCCCACGACTGAAACAAAAGAAGGGAGCCGACGGAGAAGACATCCTGTTCGTCGCTGACAAAGGCGAGGTGACTCACCCAAAGACAAAATCCGTCGTCGCGCCGAAAGTTCTGCTCGGCGGACCGCTGGAAATTCCCGCGACCGAAGATCGCCGTCATCCACTCGCCGAGTGGATGACCTCGCGAGAAAACAAGTTCGTCGCACGAACGATGGCGAATCGAGTGTGGGCTCATCTCATGGGGCGCGGACTCGTCGAGCCGATCGACGACATGCGTGCGACAAATCCCGCGACTAACGAGCCGCTGCTCTCCGCGCTGGCAACGGATTTCGTCGAGCATAATTTCGACATCAAACATCTCTTTCGAACGATCATGACTTCGGACGTTTATCAGCTCAGCTCACTGCCGAATTCGACGAACGTTCGAGACACTCGAAATTACTCGCGCAGATATCGAAAACGATTGTCGGCTGAAGTGCTTCTTGACGCAGTTTGCGATGTCACCGGCGAACCGTCCGCGTTCACCGGAATGCCCGCCGGAACGCGAGCTGTGCAGCTCTGGAATAATCGACTGGCGTCGGCGTTTCTCGACGTCTTTGGCCGGCCTCATCGCAAGAGTGTTTGCGAATGCGAGCGTCTTTCCGAAACAAGCCTTGGCCAGGTCCTGCACCTGATGAACGCTCCGGTCGTCAACGACAAGATCGCGTCGCCGACCAGCCAGGCGGCGCGGCTCGCGAAAAGCGACTTGTCACCCGAAGAGATAATTACCGAAATGTATTTAGCTGCCTTGAGCCGTTTCCCGACGGAGCAGGAGCTGAAGGTGGCGAAGTCGATTTACTCAGCACCGGAAAGTTCGCGACGCAGCGCAACCGAAGACGTTCTGTGGGCACTGATCAATACGGCCGAATTCGTGTTGAACGATTGAAATTGAGGTCCAGCGTGACACATTCCAGACGAACACATCGCCGTTGCGACGGTCTCGCACGGCGCGACTTTATTCAGACCGGTCTGTCAGCACTCGGCGGGTTCGGTCTAGTCGACCTGCTGAGAATGCAGGCTGCCTGCGCAGAGGAATCGAAAGCCGCATCGAAGGCGGCGACACGCTGTATCTTCATCTGGATGGATGGAGGACCCAGTCATCACGAGACGTTCGATACAAAACCAGATGCGCCGTCTGAGATTCGAGGCATCTTCGACCCGATCCGCTCCAACGTCAGCGGCATCGACGTGGGCGAGCACATTCCGAAGATTGCTCAGATCATGAACCGGGTGACGGTCATTCGGTCGATCACTCACAAAGACCCAGGCCACGGCGGTGGTAATCACTATCTGACGACGGGCTGCCCGACGCCAACTTCGGTCGCGTGCGGAGCGAAGGTCAGCTTCCACCCAAGCTTCGGGTCGGTCATCGCGAAAGAACGAGGTTCGACGAACGGACTGCCGCCGTACATTCAGTTCGCCCTGCCGAGTCCGCTCCGGTCTGGTGGCCCGAATTTTCTCGGATCGAAGTACGCTCCGTTCTACATCTCAAACAACCCCAACAATCCGGACTTCTCTGTTTCCGATGTGACGCTCCCCCCCGGCATCAGCAGCGGTCGGGCCACAACGCGGGAATCTCTGCGACGGTCAGTCGATCAACTGAAGCGGATCACCGATGCAGCGGCCAACGATCCGGCCCGGAGCATGGACAATTTTTATGAGCAGGCAGTTGGACTGATCACATCGCCGCAAGCCGTCAAAGCGTTCGACCTGAGTCTGGAACCCGAAAGCGTGCGAGCCGAATACGGGCACACGATGGTCGGGCAGCAGTGCCTGCTGGCGCGGCGGATGATCGAAGCGGGAGCCCCTTTCGTCACTGTCCAGCACGCTGGGTGGGACCATCACGGAAACATTTTTCCGTATTTAAAAAACCGGTACCTGCCGATTTTCGACACCGCGTTCTCTGCGCTAATTCGAGATATGGACCAGCGAGGCCTTCTCGAAAACACGCTCGTCCTGGCACTGGGCGAATTCGGACGAACGCCGAAGATCAACAAGAACGCCGGGCGAGATCACTGGCCAAGCGCGATGTCCGTCGTCGCGGCAGGCGCGGGCGTTCCTCGTGGTGAGGTCATCGGCGCGACCGATATCCAGGGCAACTCGCCCATCGAGCGGCCGCTGAAAGTCGAGGACTTTGCGGCGACACTCTACACCAAAATGGGCATCGATCCGCACAAGGAGTACGTCACTCCGCTCGGACGCCCTGTTCCCATCGTCAACGGCGGACAGCCGATTTCGGAACTGTTCTGATTGCCGGATTCGAATTGCCCATGATCACTCGCAGGTCCGCATTCTTCGTTCTCGCGTTCGCGCTGAGCTCTGCGACGTCGTTTGCTCAGACCGCACCTCAAATCGACTATCTGTTTCCGGCTGGCGGACAACGTGGTTCGAAGGTCGATGTTCAATTGGCCGGCAAGTACATGCCGGGTCCGTGTGGAGTCTGGATTGACGGTAGCGGAGTCGCGTCTGAAACGGACACGACCGAAGGCCGCCTTCGACTGTCGATCGATGCTGACGCCGTGGCAGGGGACCGGCATGTGAGGATTTTCTCCGTGCAGGGTGGGTCGACACCGCGCCCGTTCGTCGTTGGCGAATTGCCGGAAACTCTCGAACACCCGGGCGAGGAAGCACAGCCGACCAGCTTTCCGCTGACGGTGAATGGGCAGCTGACTCCACAGGGCGACATCGATCAATTCCAGCTTTCGCTCATTGTCGGACAGCAGATTGTCTGCTCCGTCGCGGCTCAAACGATCGGCTCGTCATGCGACACAACTCTGCGTCTGCTGGATTCGTCAGGGCGAATTGTCGCGATCAACAATGATCACCGCGGTCTGGACGCACTGCTGGTTTACCGATGCGAAACGGCGGGTGACTTCACTCTGCAGCTTTACAATTTTGATCTGTCGGGGCGGCCCGAACATGTTTACCGATTGACGATCACAGACGGTCCGTACCTCGACTACGCATTTCCGCCGGGAATGCGGCGTGGAGTCGAATCGACAGTGACACTTCACGGATGGAATCTGGCCAATGGCAACACGGCTTCGTACTCGACGACTCCGAATGCCGACAACACTTCGCACGAGATCACAATCTCGGGTGCCGCCAACAGGCTGGCAGTTCCCGTCGGCGACGCGCCAGAGCATCTCGAAACGGAGCCGAACAACGACACCGAATCGGCACAGCTCGTCACCTTTCCAGTCACAGTGAACGGCCGATTCGCGGATGCGGGTGATGTCGACGTTTTCCGCTTCACCGCGACGAAGGCACAGCAACTGAAACTGAACGTCGCCGCGTCAACGTTGGGTTTTGCGACCGATCCCGTTCTGACTGTCAGCGATGATGCGGGCAAAATCCTGAAAACGATTGATGACGCAGACGGCTCGCGGGATGCCAGCCTGCTGTTCACTGCGCCGGCTGACGGAGATTACTTCGTCACTCTGAAAGACGTCGCGGCACGGGGTCACGTCGAGTTCATTTATCGCCTGACGATGGCGAAGCCGAAGCCCGACCTGCATCTGACGGTAAAGGCTTCCGAGTTCTCACTTGAGAGTGGAGCCGAACTGGAGGTTCCGATCACGCTGACAAAGCTCGACGGATTCGCCGAAGAGTTCGAAGTGACCGCCATTGACTTACCGCAAGGCGTGACTGTCGAGGCTCAGGAACTCCCGGCGAAGAGCCCGGCTTCTGTAAAGTTGAAACTGAGTGCGGCAAACGACCTGCCATTTCCCGCATCACCGATTCGCATCGTCGCCCGATTCAATCGATCCGGCAAACAGATCGAACGAGTCGCGCAGGCGGCGGTGACTCTGGTTCCTGGTGCAATTCCGTTTCACACGGAAAAGCTCTGGCTGGCGGTTCAACCGCATATCCCGTTTACGCTGACAACCACGCCGATCATTCTGGAAGCTCATCGAATGGCCGCATTCCGTTTCCCCGTGACTGCAACGCGCGACGAAGGATTCACGGATCCGATCCGTCTGCTCGGAGTCGATCCCGATAGCCGCGGGACAGTCGTCCCCATCACTGGCCAAATCGATCAGGGATCACTCGCCGGCTCGATTCCATTGACCATTCAGAAGATAGCCGTTGAGGGTACGACGCATCGATGTCGAGTCATGGGCGTCGTCGAGATCACCGGCCCATCCGGAAACAAATACCCGGTATTCCACGTTGCAAAAGGCTCGATGGCGATGGGTTGCCAGCCGAACCTGCTGACCCTTTCGGTCGAGCCTGGCCAGGTGATCCGTCAAGCCGGCGGCACGATTGAAGTCACCGGCACGCTCGTTCGACGAACGACAATGGGCGACGTGACGATTTCTGCCACGATCCCGAATCATCCTGCCAGCCTGGATTTCAAGCCGATCACACTGAGCGCCGATCAGTCTCAGACGCGGCTGAAACTGCGATTGAGAGAAGATGTACCTCTGCCGCCGCGAATGAATGTGCAATTCCGCGCGGAAGCCACGCGTGACGGATTGCCGGTTTCCGCCATCGCGACACTTCAGCTCGTGGCACCGTAGTCCTGTGCGGCAATCTACTCTGCCGTCATAAAACTCCGCCGTCGGCGAACTTCAATGACTGATGTCAGTTCGGTCAACGGGCACTAACGATTCTCCGTCGAATCGGTCTCTTGATCTGGTGCAACCAGCTCTGAAGGATCGAACACGCAGATCTGGAGGAGAGTCTCGGAGGCGATTCCCGCGGCTTTCTCAGCCAGACGTTTTCGATCTTCAGGAGTCAATTCAACTCGATGATCCGCTGCTGGCGTTCACGAGCCCAGCTGATGAGGGCGGCAAGGAAAATGTGGCAGGGCTGGAGCAGCAACTGCATTGGAGACTCGATCGTGGACAGGAATTCCACCAGATTCCGTGTCGAGTCACGTGAATTCAAGCGGCTGAAATGGGACAATCTGTTTGATCGCAACTCCAAGGCCGAAAGCGGTTTTGAGTCCGGCTGAGTTTTCTTGACGCTACGTGATCTACTTCACATCGTAAGGAACCGCGATGAACCGTCTTGCCGTTCTTGGTGCTGTGCTCGCAGCTCTGGCTGTGACTTCGCTCGTTTGCCAGGGCGAATCCAAAGACACACCGGCCGAGGAGTTTCAAAAGACGAAATCCAGAGCAGAGGCGGGTGATGTCGATGCCCAGTATCAGCTGGCCAAATTCTACAGCTCCGGCAAAGGGACGGAAAAAAACGAAGCGGAAGCAGTGAAGTGGTTTCGGTGCGTCGCGCGGCAGAATGACGCGCGGGGGCAAAGCATGCTTGGCGTGATGTATACCAATGCGCGTGGAGTGGGACGCAACTACTGTCAGGCGATCGGCTGGTTTCGCAAGGCAGCAGCCCAGAACAGTGCACATGCGCAATACAATCTCGGCTACATGTATGCAGTCGGGAAAGGCGTCCCTCAAGATCAGAAACAGGCGTCGGTCTGGTATCTCAAGGCGGCCAATCAGAATGATGCAGGCTCGCAGCGCATCATGGGCGACAGGTACGCCGTCGGGCGAGGAGTCGACAAGGACTTTGTGAAGGCCTGCGCGTGGACCCAGGTTGTGGTGCCACGCGGCGGGGAGGCAGCAAGAAAACAACTGCTCGCGATCAAATCACAAATGACGCCCAATCAGATCACCGAGGCCCAGAAACTGGCGAAAGAGATTTCCGCCCGATTGAAGAAGTCTGTGAAACAATGAGTGGGACGTGATGCAGCCGTGATCAGTTCGTTCATCGATCCCGTGACTGAACGGCTGAGAGCTTTTGCAAAGCTGACCGTTTCCGCTTCCGGCTTGATGAACTTGCGGCGATCTCTCAGTGTTGATTGGCCGGCAGGTGCGCGTGCGATTCGAGCTGCGCGATGCCGATCTCTACTCGTTCCAGTTCCGCGACTGACCATCGAATCAAGAAACGGAACTTTGTGTGCCAATGGATCCAGAATCTAACGGCTTACGAACCAGCGCATGGAATGATTCGTGGTCGATTTTTCGAATCGCAGGGTGTAGGGATTACACAGCCAGCGTGCCAGGTGCCCGTCGCTTCGTGGCATGAGGCAGCCGAAATCCCAGCAAGAAGTGCGGTAGCCGAGCGGAATCGTTGGCCGCACGCGTACCACGGGATTGGCGGACGCCATCAATTGTTTGCGTTCGGTGTAGTAGTAACCCGCGCCAACATGCACAAACACCTCATGCTCTAATTGAGTCTCTTCCGGGCTGTTGAGGTCACTGCAAAGCTTGCCAATGGCGACTTTGATCTCATGACCCTCAGAAAAAGCGTTGACCAGATCGTCTAAGGATCCTGAGTTGATGCGACCGTCTGCATCGTGCGAAAGGACTTCTTCCCAGGCATCATGCACGAAATAACGAAAGTACTCAAACTCGTAGACAAAGTTACTACTCGGCGCATTGGTGTCGGCGTCCCAACTATCCAATTCATGATACTTGGGCATACCGGGATGATCGTTAATCGGCGATGGGCCGGGCATGCCAACTGAGTGTTGCCCATCCAAGTGAGGTCGAGAGATCGCTTGATGTCCGTCCTGGTTGTAGATGAAGAATGACAGCGAAGCCCGGGGGCCAAAGCCATCGGGCAATGCGATCGGCATACGAAGTGTTTCAATGCCCGCCACCCACCGGTTGTCCAACAAGTAGGTCACTCGAAAGTCCATCACCTCGCGAATCAGCTCGCTGCAGTCGGACTGGGTATCGATATGCTCGTTGTGCAGAAACCCCGTCCCCACACGGAGATCCGCACCACCATAGATCGCATCCCGCAACGCACGCTCACTACCCGCGACTCGTTGACGTTGACTATCCAGCGCGAGCACACAAGACCATTTTGGCATCGGACGACTGACTTCATGCAGGGTGGGCATTGCCCACGGCGAGGGATCGGAAATTCAACGTTTGCCTTGTCGAAACCGGAACGAAAACAGATCGGCGTCACTGATGACGAACCGCATTCGGACCGGGATGCCCGCGAGCCTCGTTACGTTGGGCCCGTCTTTCCAGGACACAGTGCGATCAATCTCGTCCCCGAAGACCTCGTGGCAGTCAGACAGCGAGTGGCCGGGAATTGACTTCCCTTCCGCGTTCTGAAGTTCGACGCGGATACTGCCAGCGGCGGATGTCGAATAGTTGATCTCCAGTTGATTGCCTTTGAAGAGAATCGGTTTCGTAACGAACTCGCCGCCGCTCAGTGGAGCCTGAATTGATACGAATCCATCGACGCGGAACGAATACCGGCGAAAGTTCTGGCTCTGGCCGGTCCAGTAGCCTTCGATGGCGTAGATGGACAGCTCTTCGGGCGAGTCAGGCAGGTCGGATTTCGTCGGCAGGATTCCCCACGAGACCATGTTGTCGCCGTAGACCCACGAGTTGGTTCGCGACGGGCCGGGACGAATAAGGGCTTCGCCCCAGCGTTTGAAAGACCGGCCATCGCGGCTCGTCATCATCAGAGCATCGCTGACCGCGCTTCCGTAACGCGGGGATGCGGACGCGCGTGCTTTGCGTCCTGCGAGGCCTGGCAGCTTGCCGGTTGAATCGACCCAGCCGCGATCGATGTACCGTTTTGGAAAGCCGATGAATATGTGAGGAGCACGCGCGTATGGCATGATCTGGTTCGTGTAAAGGTGCTCGTTCGGAGCCTTGGGATACGCGAGCCATTCGGCCTTGCTCCACGTGAGGAAGTCAGGCGAGGTGGCCGTCTTGATGCCGCGAATCCCGCCGCCACCTGGGGGACCATCGTCAAAATCTCGGAAGTAAGCGCGGTATTCGCCGCGAACGGAATCCCAGAACGCGAGGTTTTCAGAATCGAAGTAGCCGTCGGTGATAATCAGCCCCTCGCCGAGCCGCGAGAAGTGAAACCCGTCGGCCGATTTGAGTGCAAACAGTCCGCGCTCGCCTTTGACGGGCGAACGAACGAGGGCTTTGTATCGCGCATCCGGCGGGCAGTTCGGATTGGTGTCTTTGAGAATCGTCGTATGCCCAGGATCGATCCGGACTCCAGGAACCGTGTCAGGGCCCAGGACGATGTTGTTCTGTTTCGAGCCGTCGAACTCGACGAGTCCCAGTTCCGGCTTCGTAAAATGAATGCCGTCGAGACTCTCGGCACAGCACAGGTGTCGGCCGTGCGGCTCGTCAATCCGCCCCTCACGGTTCACGTAATGGTTGGCGGTGTAATACATACGGTACTTTTCGCCGTCGTGAAACAGCGAACTGTAGGCGCACGCATTACCTTCCCACGGGGCATCGGTCACCAGAGCCACATTGCGACGGACCGGCCTGTGCATCTTAAGCCGCAACGAATCACTCATTGAATCAATGAGGTAATCGTCAATCATCAGTTCCCGCCGCGAGCCAATGCCAATCGGCTCGTCAGCACTCAGTTGAGAATTCAGCAGGACAACCAAAAGCAGGACCGCGTATCGTTTCATGGCGTTCTCCATGCCTGTTTCAATACCCCGTGTGACTCTTCGAATTGCAGAAGCTCGTGATATCTGACCCGAATAAAGAATCTTCAGCGGCACTCGACTCGATGCAGGATCCCGCTCGAACGACGGAAAAAAGCGGTGCCTCCGAGCAGGCCGACGCCGTCAGAGTCCCTGACTTTACCCGTTCCTTTCTGACCTTTCACATCGACACGCTGCGGTATCCGCCCGTGACCGCGAGCCACAAACCGCCCGTCAGCCGGAACAACGCCCGGATTCAAGAACGACATGCTGGTTACCATGGCGATTTAGCAGCCCGTTGAAAAAACAGGATTCCGGCGTGTTATGGTCCAAGTGCTGGAATGAGAGCCGGGACGTTTCTGCTCGTTTCACCGTCGGAGTTTGAGGGGCTGGTGGAGCGGTGGTGGCCGGGGAGTGGTTTCAGGCGGCGGCAGACCGCCTGGAGGGCCGAAAACAGCGCAGCAAGCAGGCCGAACAGGCCCGCGAACTCTCGGGGCTTTCCGCTGCCCAGCAGTTTTCTCAGGATCAGGCCCAGGTTGTGAGCGGCCACTCGTAAGTCGGCCTGTTTGCGGTTGTTCTCCAGGCCTCGCAGTTGTGTGCGGCGACCGCCGCCGGTTTCGCAGACGTGGGCGAAGCTGCGTTCGGTCCGCTCGCAGCGCAGCTTCTGCAGGCGTTTGTTCCGCTCACCGGCCAGGCGTCGTCGGTTGGCCCGGTACGCGTCTTCGTAGCCGTCGGGCTTGTCGGTCCAGCGACGATGCGGGCCGTCCGGTTCGCAGAAGTACGTTCGCAGACCCTGCTCACGACACGTCGCCAGAGTCTGGTTTTTATGGTAACCCTTGTCCGCGACCGCCTCTTCAATCACCGCCTGGCTGCCCGCTTCCAGCAGGTGGCCCTGAGCCGTATTCACGCTGTCTTCCAGTGTGTCCGCATCCGACTGATTCCCGTGATACACCTCGACCGCCAGGACCACTTCCGTCTCCAGATCGACGACGTGTTCCTGTTTGTACGACAGATGAGTGTGGCCTTTTTTCATTTTCATGATACGGGCGTCCGGGTCGCTCGGACTTTCCCACTCGGTGTTGGACGTCTTCTTTCCCTTGCGTTTGCGGTCGAACTTCCGCAGGTCATCGTCGTTATGAATCTCGACGCCTTCCGCCTCGGCGAGCCGCCTGACATACGCTTCCCAGTCCTCGCCGGTGTCCTTCCGTACGATCGACTTCATCGCCGCATTGGCTTCCAGCAGAGTCGAATCCACACCAACGGTCTTCCCCTTCAGCAGACCGTGCACTTCCACCAGCGAGAGCACGAACGCGAACACCTGCTCGAACACGTCCAGCGGCAGACGCTGACGGATGCGCGTCAGGCTGGAGTGGTCCGGAGTCTTCTCATCCAGGCCGTACCCCAGAAATTTCCGCAGGGACAGACTGTCGGAGCATCGCCACGCGATGCCGCGTTGAGAATCCAGCCCCTCGAAGTACCCCACAAAGATCATGCGGAAGTAGGTCCCCGGCGGAATCCCCGGCCGCCCGCCGTCTTCGTAATACGCTTCGCAGAGCGCCTCGGCGAACTCATCAAAGCCGCCGTCCCGCAGCACACCATTGAGTGCGTCGTAAAATACGTGACTGATCGAGCCCGGCAGTTTCGCCGTGGCCACCCAGAACTCTTCCTGCCGCTCCGTCCGCCGATGTCCCAGAGCCATCCCGTACTCCTTGATCAAAACCAATCCGCACACAGAATAGCGCTATCCGATATCCTGTCCAGGTCCATCTGAGGGTTTTTCAACGGGCTGTTAGTCCCTTCCGCTGCCGCCACCGTGAAAGCAGAGAACCGCCAACGTGTTCGGCTTGAGCTGGTACGTCATCTTACCGGACTCCTCGACGCGGTCGACCTTTGGGTCGGCGAGCGCCACGGTGTTCGGAGACTTGATTGTGTTTTCGGCGAGGTAACTGTCAGCGCGAACTTCGTGAATTGTTACTGAGGTCTTGAGCGGCCAGTCCTCGATGCCGATTTGGACCTCGACCGGTTGTCGAGCGTCCTTGTTCAGCAAGGCGAGGTAGAGCTTGTCACCGCTGCGAGAGGCGCAATGCGATACCCGCGCGAAGGTGAATTCCGGATCGAAATACAGACCGGACTTCGGGGCGTCGATCGTGTTGTCACCCTGCAAACGACTCTCGACCAGCAACTCGCCGCGCTGCTCACTGAGAAGCTTGAACACCCAATAGATGGGCATCCGGTAGCCGTACCCTTCGTCGGTGCTCTTCCCCTTGTAGGCGAGTCCCTGTTCGCGAGTCGTCTGAATGGAAAACATCGCCTGGGCATCATTCGAGAAACTGTGCCAGAACGCTGCTTGGATGTTTTCGGAAGGGACGCTTTTTTTCGTCATGTACAGCAGCTGGTCAGCCATGAAAACGCCGGAAGCCATGGTCCGCATGAGCGATCCGCGAAAACTGTTTTCATGTTGTCGGAAGATTCCGCCAGTCCAGTCGCCCGACCATTCGCCGACGATGAGTTTGGGTGGCGGCTGCTGCTTGCACTTTTCGCGGATCAGTTTGCTGATGACTTCGTGACACTCGCGGAACTTCGTGCCCCAGCAGTAAAGGTGCTTCCATTCGTCGTCGGTGTCGAGATATTCGTACTTCCCGTTCCAGCCGTTGGCCGCGTAGAAGTGCCAGTCGAAGTAGTCGACTTTGACGTTGAGGTGCTCCAGGAATGCGACGGCGAATTCGTGGCTCGTCGTGAAATTGATGTCCGGAGCACCGAGTTTCAGTTTCGCCTCGGAGCGAGGGCGTTGAATATTGATGAACGGCACAAGCACTTTCGCGCCCGGTGACATCTTCCGAATCACGGGGACCAGCCGATCCAGGGCGCTGGCGTATTCTTTCGCACCAGCGGCATTCTCATGAAAGCCCTGCGGGTAGCTGTGTACTTCGTTTCCAAGCTGCCAATACGTGATTTTGTACGGTGTGTCCCGGCCGTTAGCCTTGCGCTTCGCCGCCCAGTCGATCCCGTCGCCATCGATGTCGCCTACGCCGACGAGATACTCAATGTAGCCCTGCACGGACTCCTGCGACTCACCGACAAAGTTGATCTGCATCAACGGTTCGATGTCGAATCGCTCGCAGAGCTGGAGAAACGTGTCGAGGTCAAAGACTTCCGTCGACTTGCGATCAGGGTTCTTTCCAATGTGATCCTGCCAGTAGAAATTCGCCCATGAGCCGCGGTGATCGTTGCGATTGAATACGAATCCGCCGGGATAGCGTGCGATCCTCAACCCGGATTCCTCGATGTCCTTAAGCACTTTCTCCGGATACCTGGGAGCCCGTAGCGGATTCGTCTTGTGGTCGATCCCGGCACCGAAAACGTACGGACTGATTCGGCCTTTCTCCACGCGAGGGCTGACACGCACCTCGACGGATAGTTCCGCTGACTGCACCCGCGCGAAAGGAATCAATCCGTCTGCAATGAACAACGCTGCGGTTAACAGCGTGCAGGCCGATGGAATGTCTTTACAGTTTCGAAGTCGCTTGTCTTGTCGAAACATGATCCTACTCCTTCGGATCAAACACGTTGCGGAGATCAGAGTCGAAGGCGGCGTCCCGGATTGTGCTTTCGGCGTTGACCGGTTTTGTGTTGAGTCGCCATTCGATCAGTCCGACGTCACGCGGGGCCTGGGGACTGTCCTGGCCAGCCTTGATGCGGTATCCGGTTCCGAAAGCTGTCAGGATCACGCCGTCGGGCAACAGCGTGGACGACGTTGCCTGGCTGCTGGGCCACCAGTAGGTCTTGCCCTTCCTGTTTCCGGACCAGACATGCAATAGATACCGGTGATCGAGATCCCACGTTTCACCGTGATCGTGGCTGACCACTGCCTCGATGCCGAATTGTGGGAAGCCGTTCTGGTCGTCGACATATCCCAGTCGCACGACGTACGTCATGACGATGTCCTGGTTGGGCATCAGAACCAACGACGGGTGATGACGACCGTAGTCGTAGAGCTTCTTGACGGCCGACCAGGTGCGGCCGTCGTCTTTGGAAATGGAGATTCCCAATCCCTCGTAATGGTCCAGAGTCTTTCCCGTCAGCCGTCGCGGAACGTCGGTTCGGCAGGCTGCCAGCAGATCGCCGTTGCCGGCGCGAAACAGGGACACCTCATTCGCGCCCTGCCACTGCGGCACCTTGATTGGCTTGCTCCATGTTTGCCCTTCATCCGTGCTGAAGCGGATGTAAGCCTGCGAGCTGGTACCTGATTGCGCGTAGCCCGTCTCAGCAAGTTGCGTGATCTTGCCGGTCCTGGGATGACGATCAACCAGTGGCGGATCCCAGATGTGCCACGGCTTCTCGTCTGACGTCCGTGCGATCGCAACGGGTTCGCCCCAGGTTTGGCCACCGTCCGAGCTGAACCAGCGCGCGGGGTGTCCGGCTCCGACGCTGCCTGTTTCGTAGAACATCAGCTTACCCTTGCTGAGATAAGCCAGGCTCGTGCCCAGACCGACCGAAGCTTTGCCATCGTCGCCGGTGCGCGCGGGACGAGGATCCGTCCACGTCGCTCCGCGGTCGTCGCTGGTCAGTACGAAGGCGCGATGCGGATAGTCACATCCCACCAGCATCAGCAACCGATCCTTGTCCGGCATGTTGACCATGTAGGGAACGGCGACCACTCGGTTCCAACTCTCGGTGACGATCTGAAACCTCGCGGGCAGCCCAACGCTACTTGCCTTGCCAGCCAATTGCCGGACTTTGTGCGGCTTCCAGCCATTCGCTCGCAAGGAGGCCGTTTGGTCGCTTTCGCTTTTTACGGCGAGGTCGCGCAATACTTCGAACGGAGGTTCATAGGCCGCCTTGCCGCCTTCGCGCGATGTGAAGAAGTTGAACAGGTAAACGCCGTCGGCCTCTGCTTTGATGAGCTGCGTTGCCGCGTGGCGGTATTCGTCGGCGGTGAGGTTCTTCGCCCCGCCACCTTTCGTGCATTCGATGCCGCCGTAGACCGGCACAGTCGTGATGGCCTGCTTCCATTTATCAATCGGCAAATCGCCGCGCTCGAACAGGAATTCAGAAACCGCCACGAAATCGACCCAGCCGTGTTTCACCCAGGCGGGCACGTCGCAGCCGAGTTCTCTTGCGGTTTCCGGCGTCGGCGGCGTCCGACCGAAGTTCGACGGCGGGCGCACAGAGAGCACCAAACGGCGACCGCGTTTGCGTCCGACTTCGTCGAGCATTTTACGCACGCGCTCGACCAGCGAATTCATCATTGCGACACGTTCTTTCGTCGATCCGTCTTTGAAGAACCGAGGGAAGCGGTTGAAGTCGAGTTCAATGCCGTCGCAGTCGTAGCGTGTGACGGCTTCCTCGATCAGACGGAACGTGTAGTCGCGGACCTCGTCGCGTGCGAAGTCCATCGCGCCTTTGCCCTGATACTGTTTTGTTCCCAGCCGCCAGTCGGGATGGTCGGCCATGAACTGCGTGAGGAGAAAGTCGTTGCCATGATCGTCATTCATCCGAAACGTGAGCAACGCTTCGCAACCGCGGTGCTTCGATTCGGCCAGCATGATCGCGTAGGGATCGACTCCGGCATCGAAGAACGCCTTCATGTTCTTGAAACGCTGCTTCTCCGATTCTGACCATTTCGCTCGCTCGTCCTGCGTCGACAACGTCCCACGCATCGTGCCAACTTTCGTCGGGTAGTACATCACCTGAGCATTGATGCAGACCAGCACCGTATCGACGCGGCTCCCTTCATAAGCGACTTCCTCGATCAACCGCTTCACGTCGTCAATGTTGACCGGAACCGGTCCCTTGCTGCCGGCCTTGGTCGACAGGCACGAATCGCCGTCGAAGTTGTAGAGCACACGGCGAGTTCGTGTGGATTGTCGGACCGGCTCTGACTCATCCTGCGCTGACGCACACGGCATGACCGGGCCTACGGTAACCGCCCACAGAATCAGCGATAGTAATCGGCGAGCGAAAACAGGCATGGGATGTTTGTCTCCGATGTGAATTGTTCTGTGTTTGCGCAGAGGCCTGGTCTATTCGGATTTCGTCAACCGGTACACCTTGTCAAAGGTGCCCGGATGTTCGTGGTTGAAAACGGCGATGAAAAGTGCCTCGTCACGAGGCGTCAAGTAGTACGGTACGACCTTGCTGGGAAGAAACGGACTGAGATCCTCCCAGGTTCCTTCTTTCAAGTCCTGCCAGGTTTTGAAGCGAATCAACTTGTTCTCGTCGTAGTCATTGTTTCCCGCGTAGGTGGGGCAGAAATAAGATGTGGCGTACCAGTGGTCCTGGAAGAAGTCCACGTCGTTCAGCACCAGGCCGGTTGACTTCCAACTGCCAGCAGTCGCATCTTTCTTCTTGTCGAAGCTGTTGTGGATTTTGTACTCCTGTTTGCCGAAGTCGATGATTTCGACCACAGCACCAACACTTGACCCAATGACGTAGAGCCTGCCCTTGACGATCGTCAGCGCGCGTGAATAGCCAAGGTGCTGGGACAGATCCAGGACGTCTGCAGTCTTGCCGGCGGTCTTGAACCGAAACACCTGGCTACTGTCTGGGTTGAGCGAGTACAGCCAGCCGGTGGATGGATCGAACACGATGTCGTGAGGCCGCTGGAGCTTGACCTCTGCCAGTGAGGTCAGACGGTGTTGTACCTGGGAACTCGCTGGGTCACGAAAAGTGACCAGCCGATGGTTCCCCGTGTCCGTCGCATAGAAGAGCCGATCGTGCGGGTTGAAAACGACCGCATGTGCGTCCTTCAATCCTTCGATGGCCGACTCGCGAAACGGCGACTTTGAATCGGTCCGAAAGAACAGCCGATCGCCCGCGGTCACGATTTCCGTCTTGCCGCGAAAGGCGATGTGCGTGCATCCCGGGAACGAAGCGCTCTTCGGCGCATACTTCGTGACCTGAATGTGGCTCGACAAGTCCTCTTCGCCGCCTGCCAGGACTGCACTAACAAGCCAAACCAGATTCACAATGGCGAAGAACATCCCGATCACCTTCATTCGATCCTACACTTCCGTTCGCCGTCCACTGGTAAGATCGCGTGCCGTTGCCGGGCGATGCGAACACGACTTCGCTTCCCGTTGGGGTGATTCCTTTGCGATTTCGGCGAATTGTAACACGATCGCCGGCGCTCCGCACTTACCAGGAATGGCTGCGCCTTCGAAGTATGCCCAGCGTTTCAGATGAGTATAAGACCGTCGTGTCCGGCTTCGTGGACGCTCTCACGCAGTTCTTCAGTCGTACGGTCCCGGGCACAGCCAGACCAGCACATACTTGTTCCGCAGGATGCAAGCAGTCACTGCTTCCACGCCGAAGAAACATCCCCGCTCCCGTCGAAAAACAGCGGTCTGCCTTCATGAAGCCAGATCTCTCGCCAGCTTCGGCTGACCTTAATCTGCTGCCGCGTTCGATCTTTCCGTGTGAACCGACCAAGGCTGAACTGCATCCAGCCCCACGCGTGCCTTACCAACATGCGGTCGCAGTGCCTGGCCCCATGCGATGCAGTGACAGCAATCGTGGGGCACGACATCGGCCCAATTCATGGCAGACTCAGCCACTCAATTGCTGCTTGCCAAAGAACTTGTTGCTCGTCTCAGTTTATTGACCCTACGGGCAAGCAGTATGTGGTAGGGCTGGAGCAGGATTTACTTTGGAAACTCGGTCGTGGGCTGGAAAAGCGACCAGCTTCCGTTTCGAGTCACGTGAATTCAAACGGATGAAACGGGACAATCTGTGTGATCGCAACTCCAAGCCGAAAGTGATTTGGAGTTCGGCTGAGGTTTTTTGACCCCACGAGGTTTCCTTCGGAGTCGAACAGCTCGTCGGCGCATTCATGTCGCAACACCAAACGAGCGACAAACACCGGGACTGGCTTGAGGAGCATTTGGAAGCTAAACCAGCCCGGCGATCGGGTTGGCATGGTAAACGTGGTACGGTCGTCCGGCTCCG
>JAQBVJ010000120.1 GCA_027623235.1 Planctomycetota bacterium | reverse complement strand
CCGGCGACGTGGCCTCGTTCAAGGTGTTCGTCGTCCTGACCACCGGCAACCAGGCCGGCAGCAACACGGTTGTCGTGACGCGGGTTTGAGCGCATCGGGAGGGCTGTTAAAAGTTTGGGGTTGCAGTGGCGATCTGACCGTTTTTGCAGGGACTGTTTTTGTTCCGCCTGCCGGGGTTCAGAGATTGATTTCCGACGTTCTGCTTCTCTGCGTTCGCCAGTTCTCTGCGCTCTCCAGTTCTCTGCGCTCTCCAGTTCTCTGCGTTCTCCAGTTCTCTGTGCTGTCGCCTTTTCGAGTTGCAACACAGAGAACTGGAGAGCGCGGAGAAACCAAAGCAAGTCCAACGCAAGCAAGGCACACGCTCAGAGGAGCAAACATCACGCGGAACAAAAACGGATCAAGCTGCCTCCACCGTCAACTCCGAATGTTTAACAACCCAACCTCGCCCTCCCGGTACGCTTGCCACTTTATTCTGCACTGCGATGCCTCCGCGTCCTGTGAAGAGAGCTGCACGAAGACGAGGCCGGCCGCGATGGATTCGGTGCGAGCCGCCCGCGAATGCCCGTGTCCGGGCAAGTCGGTATCATCTGCCCGCTTGACGATGCCCGCTCTGCCAAAGGAGTTCGACCTGCCATGCCGACACGACACATTGTTGCCGCCCTTGTGCTGACTCTCAGTTGCTCCGTGAGCCAGGCTCAGGAGAAGACGATCGTTCTTGACGGGGCGAGGATTCACTCCGTGTCCGGTCCGGTGATTGAGTCCGGGCGGCTGGTCGTCTCGAAAGGAAAGATCGTTGCCGTCGGGACGTCAGATGACGTTGAGATTCCCGCTGGTTCAGACGTCATCGACGCGAAAGGCAAGGTGATCATTCCCGGGCTGGTCGACACACACTCGCACCTGGGAGTCGCCTCGCGACCGCATGAGGCTTCGAACTCGGACGGCAATGAGAGTACCGGTCCGGTTCAGTCCGTTGTGCGGGCACTGGACTCGGTCAACGTGATGGACCCGGGGTTTCAGATGGCGCTTTCCGGCGGGCTCACCACGGCGAACATCATGCCGGGCAGCGGCAACGTCATCGGCGGGCAGACGGTTTACGTGAAGCTCCGCGGGCGGACGATCGAGGAAATGCAGATCAAAGCCGACGGAGTTCTCGGCGGTCTCAAAATGGCCAACGGTGAAAATCCCAAACGTTACGGCACTCGCAATCTCGCCCCGAAAACCCGCATGAAAGTCGCCGCACTTCAGCGGACAGAGTTTATGAAAGCGCGGGACTACATGCGGAAGTGGCAGCGGTATCGCAGCAAGCTGGCCGACGGCGACCAAGACGCGACGCCGCCAGACACGGACCTGACGATGGAGCCTCTCGTTGAGGTGCTGCAGGGGAAACGGACCGTGCATTTTCACACGCACCGGGCCGACGACATTCTCACCGTGCTGAGACTGAAGCAGGAGTTCGGTTTCGAGCTGGTCATTCAGCACGGCACCGAGGGTTACAAAGTCATCCGTGAAATCGCCGCCGCCGGCGTGCCTGTCTCGATGACGATCGTCGACAGCCCCGGCGGAAAAGCCGAAGTCGTCGACTTTATCGAGGCCTGCGGCCTTGAGCTGACTGCGGCGGGAGTTTCCATCCACGTCAACACGGACGACCCCGTCACCGAGAGCCGCTTCTTTCTGCGAACGGCGTCGGCCGTCGTACGAGGCGGGCTCGACACCGCGACCGCGCTGAAGGCGATCACTCTGAATCCGGCTCAGGCCATGCACCTTGGGCATCGAGTCGGCTCGCTGGAAGTCGGCAAGGACGCGGACTTCGTGTTGCTCAGCGGCGAGCCGTTCAGCATCTACACGCGGGTTCTGCAGACATGGATCGAGGGCGAAAAGCTCTTCGACCTCGACGACGAATTTCAGCGGCTCTACCAGACAGGCGGCTTCCCGCTCGCCGACCGCGCTTCCGTGCCGAAGCAGGCAAAACTTGTCGAGGCGTCAAAGCCGGTTGCCGAGGCGACTCAGCCAGCGAAAACGAAAGTGGCCACGCAGGACGACAAGACGTTTGCCATTTTTGCCGGCCGAGTTCACACGGTCTCAGAAGGAACGGTTGAGAACGGTGTCGTTTTTGTCGAAGACGGGAAGATCACTTACGCCGGCCCGCGTGGTCCGTTCAACCTGCCGCCGGGAGTGCCCGTGCTCACCGCCGCCGAAGTGACGCCGGGACTGATTGATGCTCACACCGCCGTCCCCCTTGCCGGCGAGTACAACATCACCGCCGATCAGGACCTCGACGAGCGGACCGATCCGAACCAGGCCGACCTGCGAGCCCTCGACGCGTTCAACCCGTCGGAACCGCTGCTGCAGTTTCTGCTCGAACAGGGAGTCACGATCGCTCACGCGACACCGGGCCACGCCAACGTGATCGCTGGCCAGACGGGCGTGTTTCGAACTCACGGGAACTCCGTCGAGGACATGACCGTGCGGTTTCCTCACGTGATGATGTTCAACCTGGGAGCCGGCCCGAAGGAAACCTATCCGGGGAAGGCACCGGGAACTCGGATGGGCACGTCGGCTTTAATCCGCAACGCGCTCCAGGCAGCGGTCGATTACAACCGGAAGAAAGAGGCGGCGGCGAAGAAGGACGATAGCTCGCCGCCGGACATCGACCTCAAACTCGAAGCACTCTCGCCCGTCGTGCGGGGCGAACTGCCGGCAATGTTTACCGCGCATCGAGCCGACGACATTCTGACTTCCATTCGGCTGTCACGTGAGTTCCAACTGAAACCGGTTCTGGCCCTCGCGACGGAGGGCTACCTGGTCCGCGACCAGCTCAAAGCAGCGGGCGTTTCTGTCATCGCTCACCCGCCAATGCAGCGTGTCGGCGGGCTGGAGACTTTCAACTCATTCCTCGGAAATGCCGCCGCTCTGTCCGATGCCGGGCTGCCCGTCGCGATCTGCAGCAGCGTCGAAAACTACGTCCCCAAGACGAGAGTCATCCGCTGGGAAGCGGCCATCGGGATGGTTTACGGCCTCGGCTTCGATCGGGCTCTTCGGAGCATCACCCTCGACGCCGCGAAGATTCTGGATATCGACGGGCAGTACGGCTCGCTGAAAGCCGGCAAGGCTGCAGACATCGTGCTGTACGACGGCGACCCGTTTGAAAATGCGACTCACGTGACGCATGTCGTTTCAGGTGGGCGACTTGTGTTTGAGCGATCGCAGCGGAGGCAGCGACTTCTCGTTCTCGATCGACGCCAGTTTTCCTGTCCCGAGGCCGGTTGTTGCGCAGCGTTCTGATTCTTCGGATTCGCCGTTGAACTCGCTTGGAAGTCCGCGTTATGAGGAGCGTTTTCCCCTTTTGGCTCGAACATTTTCGACCCCGCTGTGGTAATTTGTGGCAGGATCGCCGATAACAGAACTATTTGCTGCGACGGAGTTTCCGTCAAATTCAGTCCGAAGCCGGAAAGACCGGAGGCCGGAAATGGCTCAGCCGATTGATGGACAGTTAGACGACGGGCGGACGGGCGTGCTCGCCGGTTCCCAGTTTGACTCCGATGTCGAGTTTTACTCTGACTCGGAAATGGAATTTGACGAAGCCCCGGAAGGCGGCACCCCGGAGTTTGCCGAGACGGTCGGCTCGTTCCCTTCGGTCTCCAGCATGGATTCCGAAGCCTGCCTCGATGGCGAGATCATCGACCTCGAAGTAGCCGACGAAGACGAAGACTCGTCGGCAGGCCGAGGCAGCATCGCTGGCACAATTGCCAGCGTGATCCTCCACGTCTGGCTGCTGATGAACCTCGCCCAGATGACGATCGAGGAAGATCCGTACTACTACGAGCCACCGATCAATTCTCAGATCACTGAGCCGAAACCGGAAGAAGAAGTGATCGAGGTCGTCAACTACGAGCTCGCTAACCCGGATGACAGGGAACTCGAAGTTCGAGAAGTCGTCAACGCCGCCAGCGTCGGCATGTCGCAAACAGACAAGCCAAAAGTCGAGTCCGAACCGCGACCGATCGTCGAGCTGATTCCGGACGCGCGCCAGTCCAGTGTCTATGACATCCCGGAAGGCGTGGAAGTTGACGAGCGGGTTGTTGTCAAAGGAACAACCGGCGAGGCCATGGTTCAGATCGAATCCGCTCTCGACCGCGTCACGTGGGAGATTGCCAAAAACCTGCAGGAAAGCCGCGTGCTGGTCGTCTGGATGCTCGACGCGTCCGGCAGTCTCGACAAACAGAAACAGATCATCGCCAAGCGGCTTCAGCGCGTGTACGGCGAACTTGGAGCTTTGCAAAAGACGGACCAGATCCCGCGCCACGAACAACCGCTGCTGAGTGGTGTGGTCACGTTCGGTTCCCAGACGAACTTTATCACGCCAAATCCGACTGAGAAATTTGAAGAGATTCATGAAGGGATCATGAACGCCACGACCGATGCGTCCGGCGTTGAGAACATTTTCACAGCCGTTCGTCAGGTCAGCACGAAGTGGTCCAGCTTTCGTACACAGCAGTTTCGCCGCACGATGCTCATCATCGTGACCGATGAGGCTGGCGACGATTTTACTGCGGAACTTGAGCCATCCATCAAACTTTGCCAGAGATACGGCACGAAGGCTTACGTCATCGGGCCGTCAGCCGTCTTTGGTCGCCGCAAAGGGTTCGTCCCCTACGTCGCTCCAGAGAACGGGCAGGAATACAGACTGCCAATCGACCTCGGCCCCGAATCGGCCGTCATCGAGATGGTCGACCTCCCATTCTGGTATGGCGGCCCGGACATGACCTACCTGTCAGCCGGCTTTGCCCCGTACGCGCTGGCACGACTCGTCCATGAAACAGGCGGTGTCTATTTCATGACAAATATGACGACGATGAGCGGATTGACTCCGGTCGGCGTATTTGACAACGCCACGCTGAAACCGTTCGCCCCGGACTACAGCTTCGGCTCCCCGGAGGACTACCAGAAGGATTTGATGAAGCATCCGCTTCGAATGGCCGTTGTCAAAGCCGCATTCCTCAGCCGGCAGCATCAGCCAAACGGGACACCGCAGTTATACTTCGAAGTCACCCCGCAGAACTTTAAGACCCTGGCGGGTGAAGCGCAGAAAACGGCTGCGGCAAGCCAGCTACAGATCGACATGATCGGCCAGGCATTTCCCGGAGGAATCGAAGCGGAAATCGACCGCGAGCCGTCGCTGCGGTGGCGAACGAATTTCTGCCTTGCCTACGGTCGGTTGATGGCTCAGAAAATCCGCAACATGGAATACAACGCGGCTCTGGCGTTCCTGAAGAATGAACTGGCGGCAGAAGATGTTGCGAAAACATCGAACCGATGGACTCTTCGCCCCAGTGACGAATTGAAGTACTCCGGCAACCTCAAGAAGGACGCGGCCCGGGCAACGGCTCTGCTGCAACGCGTCGTCGACGAAGCGCCCGGGACTCCCTGGGCTGTGCTCGCTCAGCGAGAACTTCAAAACGGCTTCGGATTGGAGATTCAGCAACGATTTGTCCCGCCACCGCCACCACCAACCAGGGCTCAAGCCGCGGCGGCCGCCAAAAGGAAACAGGTCCTGTTTGCCCAGCAGGCACAAAAGCCAGCCGCTCCCAAGAAAGTGGCCAAGCCAGTTGCGCCGGTTCTCCCAAGACTTTAGTAGAGACGAGTCCGCACCAGGCACCAGGCCGGACTCGCTGAGTCCGGCTTTTTTTGACCGTAAAAGGCAATGCTCTCGCAGTCGTGTGCGATCAACTGCCGGCTTTGTGGAGCTGATGCACGATCCCATCGAGAAACGTTGCCAGACTCTTTGCTGCTGCGTGAGCATTTTCTCGAAGGTGCATCATGTCTTTGAAGCTGCCCGGCCGCTTGATCAGTGAGCCCAGTGCTGCGCCGACGCGCACGGCTCCCGTTGAGCCGATGATCGACAGGATTTCCGGTGGCAGGTCGGCCGACATGTCATCGCTGATTGCCCGCACGGCCATGAAGCGGATTTTCTGTTCCAAAGCGACCTGAGCCACAGCGAGGCTCTCCATGTCGACGGCAATCGCCTCGTACTTTTCCGCGAGAGATTCTTTTTCTGCGACCGTTCGAACCATCTCATCGGCCGTCAGCAGCCGTCCCACAAAAAGACCTCGCTCCGGATCCGCCGGGAATGATCCTGCGAGCTTCTGCTCCTGCCCGTGCTCATCAACGATGGAATCCGCAACGGCAATGTGCCCGTTTTTCATTTCCGGCAGGAGAGCCCCTGAGAATCCGCAGGAGAGTATCCATCGCGGAGAATGTGCATCGATAAGTGCCACCGTGGCGCGACGGGCTCTCGCATAACCCAGACCAGATTCGGCGACTGCGATCCGAATGTCATCATACCGGCCGCCGCGGAAATGAAATTCGCCCTTGTAGTGATGCACCCTCTGGCACCGGGTCAGAAACTCGCCCAGTTCAATCGGCAATGCACAGACGATGCCAATATCAGCGTGTGCGTGGTCGGCTTTCGGGCCTGTCAAGATGAGGCTCCTGAGGCATAGGGTGAATCGGTTGGTTTGTCATCAAACCCGCTTTTCTTCGCCCCGATGCCGCAGAGAATAATTCCGAATTCGTACAGAATGACCAGCGGGATCATCATCAGCAGCATGCTCATTGGGTCTGCCGGAGTCAGCATCATCGAGAGAAAAGCGATGACAAGAACCGCCATTCGACGTTTCTCTCGATAGCCCGTTACGTCGAATATGGAAATTCGCTCCAGAAAGAGCATGACCAGCGGCAACTGGAAACTCACACCGAACATCATCGGAAGCGTCACTGCGAAACTGACCCATTCAGACAGCCGAATCTGCGGCTGAACCTTAAGCAGCGCGTTAAACCCAAGTAGAAAGTTCAGTACGAAAGGGAACACTGCATAAAAGCAGAACACGACCCCGACCAGAAACAATATCGTGCTCATCGGAAGGTAAATGTAAACGTACTTGCGTTCGTGCGGGTACAGCCCCGCCGCGACGAACTGCCAGATCTGATAAATCACCCACGGGCTCCCCATCACAAAACCGGCAATTAAGGCGACCTTGAGATACATCAGAAAGGCTTCCTGGACATTCAGAGTCACTGCCTGATTCTGACGAATGACGACCGATTCCAGTTCAGCAAACGACTTGTCGGCGATTCGAAGCGGAACCGTTTTTTCATTTTCAGGAACGACCGGGTCGGAATATTTCTGGGGGTCGTACGCGTGCAGTACAGCAACGAGTTCCGACGGAAGGACCTCAATCTGGATGGTGCGGGCGTCCGGATCATTTGTCTTGAGCTGTTTGACAAGCGACACCTCTTCTTCCGGGGGTGCGTCCGGGAAATCCCAATCGGCCAGCTGCTTCCACCACTCGGTCGAAAACGCTTCCGGCCCATCTTCGACGGCCAGGTCGTCTTTGAAATTCACTTTCTCGCCATGCGCTCTCAACGCTGAGTCGATCGGGGCACGGACGATGCCGACGATGACCTGGCCTTTGTACAGCGCAAAACCAACAAAGATCACAAGTCCGATGATCGCCCGGATCAGGTAGTAACGGAGCACTTCAAGGTGCTCACCGAATGTCATCGTACTGTCGTCGAAAAGGTCCTGGGACTGAGCCATCATTTGTCTCGTGTAGCAGGCGGAAGTTGAGCGAAAGGCCGCGATGCCAGTTTGCCTCATCTGAGGAAATCCGACGGGGACGCGGAGAATCCGACGGCGGCTGGGACAGCAGTCAAAGCGTGTTCATCGATCAGAGAGATCGAGAGGCTGTCCACTCGATTTGCCCGCGGCGGCGCAGGAAGGATGAGCGGAGAAGAAATTGTACTTCCGGCGGGTATCAGGTCAACCTGCCCACCGGGTCTCAGTTAACCTGCTGGCGGGGCTGGACGTTCTTCGGAAGATTTACTTTTTTTTTGATCGATGGGAGCGTCGCCAGCCCAGATCGACATATCGGCTGGCTTCTTCTTCTGAACTTCGACCAGTTGCTGCAGCATCGCCTGAGGGATACCAGCAGGAACAACCGGGGCAGCCATCAGAGCCTTCACAAAGAAAGCCATGACGGATTTGACGACCACGTAGGCGTCGTCCTCCGGCAAGCCAGCCCGCGTTTTCCCGTCCGAGGTGGATTCTCCGGGAGGAGCTTTATACGCGTAGTAGAGATCCTGAAAGTAAAAGATCGCATGCACAGGCTGAATTCGAGTGGCATACTGGCCCCCGATCTGAGTCGCGAGATCCGCAATCCCCCAGGTAATCGGAGCCAGCTTCACGCCTCCCGGAATGGGTGTCCGACCAAGCAGCCGGGCCGCTCGACAACGATTTCGCAGATTGCGAGTCGGGTCTGTCATGACCCTTGCCAGAGCCGTCACGATTTCAGGTTTCCCAGGTCCCGCGCCGGCCGAAACCAAAGGAACTCCCACATCGGCCAGTGCGTGAATCAAAACCCATTCGTAAGCCGGGTCAGGATTAGCCTCAACTTCGGCGAGCAACACCCTGGCGATCTCAAGCCTTGTTTTTTCATTTGGCTGCTTTGGTAGATTGCTCTCCGTCAAAATCCTCCACAGAGCATGCGCTGCTCGAACCTTGATGGCCTCAGGCTGGGGAACAGCCTTTCCATCGATCGTTTCTGTCAGCACAGAAAGCAGCAGGGGAACACCGCCGCTATATGCGATGGCGGGCTTTGAACCAGCACCGATTTTTGCGGGCTCCAGATTCAAATCCCCGATCAGGAAAACCGCATGAAGCCGAACGTGAAAGTTTCCGGTCAGCAACGTCGTGGCCTGTTTAACAATCTGCTGCAGAGCAAACTCGCGGACGTCCGCCACCTTGGCTCGCGAATCGACATCCTGAAGCGCCAGCTCGCGCCGAAGGTCACGCAGTTCGGACCGCTGTGACTTCAACGAGAAACGGGCAACCCTCATCCAGACCCCGTCTTCAATCCGCTTTTTGACGGTCTTGCCATCGATCTCGGCGTCGAGGCTGCGACCTGCGAGGGCCGCGTGGTAGGCCGTACGCTCCTTTTTGTTCCACTCGTCGAAGGCCGCATCCGTGGTCTTCTCGTCCTCAATCTGAAAGTACCGGGGAATCTGGCGAGGCGGCTTGAAATCAGGAGGCAGCTCCGAACCTTGCTGCTGGAATGCCGAGGCAGAATCCGACATCGCAAGCACGACCAGTGCCATCACCGAAAGGAGCAATCTTTCAGGTGGCGTCTTGCAGCGTGATTGAAGCAGGCGGTTTCGTTGCACGAGCTGTCCTTCGGTCAGCGGCCCGCTGAGATCTGCAGACAAGTCTAGGTTGGCCGAATCGCCTGGTCAGAGAAATGGCAACGCTGCGGTAATCACAACGGGGCACAACATCACTGACGGAACGACGATTTCCAGAGACCTGGATGAAATGAAATGCCGTTACGCAGACAGGAAAGAAACGCTGGAAGTGAGCAAAAATCAACACCAGATCAGTCGTAAACTACGACGACTGAGCGTTTAACCGTAGCAGTCCGGGTTCCGAAGTGTCAAGCAGTATCAACGTCCTCAGCGGCGGCTTCGTGACGAGCGCCCGGCCGATCCAGATATTCCTCAAAGACCGCCAAAGACTCCCGCGCCATGACCTCTGCCGAGAAGAATTCACGGACTCCCTGACGCCCTTTTTTCGCCAGGTGAGCTCGATTAGTCGGGTTTGTCAGGAGCGCCTCGAGACTCGCGGCCAGCTCATCGGGCCTTTCCGGCTCGACGAGCACTCCGCCGCCCGAACGGGCGAGCATTTCGGGAAATGCCCCGTGAGACGGCAGCACGACCGGGATACCGTTTGCCATGGCCTCCAGAGCGAACAGTCCTTTCGGTTCGCGATAAACTGTCGGCACGGAAAGAACATCCAGCGTTTTCAAAAACGAGACTTTGGAGTCGTGATCCGGAGGACTTCCGATGTACTCAAAAGAATCCCCCAGGTCCCGCGCGTCGCGTCTCAGTTTTTCAAACCATGCCTCGTCGCGCTTTCCGAGGTACCCGCCTGCAATCAGACGCGCATTTGGAAGCCGCTGCCGCAACATCCGAAACGCATCGATCAGTACGTGCAGACCCTTTTCCGGGCAGATGCGTGCGAAGTAGCCAACTCGAAATTCGTCGTCATTCGCAGAACGAGATGCCGCTGGATCACCCCCGACGGATTCCGCGAATTCGCCCTCATCGCTGACTTCGATACCCAAAGGAATCTTTCGAAATCGCTCGCGCGGCAGCCCCAGTCGCGCGGCCATGTAGTCGCGGTAGTAGTCGCTGTGGACGAGGAACCCGTCGAAGTCCTGCGCCTTCTCGCTCAACTGTTCGGACACCCTCGCTCGGTACGCATCCGTGAGGCTGTCCAGAAAGATGTCGTCTCCCTGAAGAGTACACAGCACCGGACCGAAAAAATTCGCCTTGATCCGTGACAGAGCTCCGGCCAGCAGAGCATTGCTGAAGCAGATCACGTCCGGCTTCAGTTCGTCAGCAAGAAATCTGGCGAGCTCCTCGACCTGCTGCCGCTGAGGACCGCTGTCGCCGGCGAGCATCTCCAGAGTCAGCTCGCCGAGCTGTTTTGCGTCATTGCTGACTGCCCCTCGCGTCGCCAGATCGAGCAACCACGGATTGTCGAGCCAGCGAGTCGTCCAGCGCGGCAGCCGCTGCCAGAACTGCCAGCGATGTTCGAGGTAGATGTTGATGCCGCCGAAGAAAACCCGCTGACTGCTCTGGTTATCTTCATCGACGCGAATCGGTGTGTAGGTCGGGATCAGCGTGACTTCGGCACCCGCCTTGATCAGAGCCCGAGCCCACGTGTTGTCGTGCATGCAGGAGCCGCAGAACATTCCGGCTCCGCCGGCTGTGATAATGGCGACGTGCATTCGACAGGCTCCTGACTTCCCACCGGGCTTCTCGAGCGGTCAATTCTTCGAAGAAGCCTCTGCCGGCTGCGAAGCCTTCTTTTTCTTTTCAGCCGCCTCACGCTTTTTCAGCAGCAGTTCATAATGAATTCGGCCAACGTGCCACATGTAGTTGGGGCCAAATCCGGCCTCGGGACCCCAGGTGTTGGCCGTCGCAGCGCGAAGACTCTGAATCGCCGCAGCGTCCCGTCCCTCGAGCGCGTCATTCAGCCCGACGTAAAGAAAAGCGTAAAATTCACGCTTGGCCCGCTCAGTCTTTGAGATCTCAGCGTCGTTCACGCCAGCAAGCACCATCTCGGCTGACAGTTCACCCGAGAAAAGCTGGTACACCGACGGAAACGGCTCACGATCGTCTTTCTTGTACTTGAGCAGCCCTTCCTTTGCCTTCTTCGGCCCGTAGGCCTTGTACTGAGAAAAGTATCGCCAGATACCGTTCTCGCGATCGACATCGTCAAACGAGTTGTAAATCTCAAACTGATGAGCCGCCTTCTGATACTCCTCTGCGTAAAACCGCGCGATGCCTCGCCGCCAGTGCGAACTGTCCTGAGCGGCATCCAGCTCAACCATTTTCTCGTAGTCGGCAACCGCCTCTTTGAACCTGGCGAGAAAGAAGAACGCGTCCCCACGCTGCGAATAAAGGGACACAGAATCTGGCTTTTCCTCGATCTCTGCTGTCAGGCTGCTGACTCGTTTTTCGAGCGAGACCTTCAGTTCCTGCCGCTGCGTTTCCGGAAGCGGATGAGCTTTTTCATCAGCCGCGTTCACACGAAACGCCGCCTGAGAAAACAAGATGGCGAGGCACACGAAGCCAAACCGCCCTGCAGCAAGTGTCTGTGATGAATCCTGACGCCGCATGAAAGAACCCTTCAGCTCAAAGGAATTGGGCTAGTCCTCTGTGAGAGCGGAAAGTGGGGTAAGCATCCTGCCTGCCGACGTTCTGCGGGCAAACATCGCAAGCTGGAAGCTTACGCCACTGAAACTGCAACCCGAAAATTCAGCCCTGACAAGCACTTGACCCGAACTCGAAGCACAAAACGGATTGAAAACACAAAATGCACACACAATCGCAGTATATCCTTCCGTCAGGATGCCCGATATCGGGCCGCAAACACAACGGCTTGTGGTGCAAGACTAATCCGAACACAAAATACCCAAATCGCTTTACAGACCGGACCTTGCCAATACGATCCCGCCCTGTTGTTAATCGACCTTCGGTTCTGGCAGAAGGATCTGCCGCCGGAGAATCGACCGAGCAGTCGCGGCTCGGATGGTGGGCTGAGAAATCGGGCCTGCCCTGTTGAGAAAGGAATCTCACCTTCTGCCGGCTTCGGTGGCAGAAGAAGTTTTCATCTTTGCAGGCTGGCATTCTCAACCAGCATCCCCCACGTCTGCGACCTTTTTCACGGGGGAATGGAGTCCATGACGAAGAAGCCAGTTATCGCGATCAGTGGAGACTACCGCTCGGCACGAAAAGATGCTGGAGCCCTGAGCTGGTTCAGCTCCGGCTACTACGACTGCATCACGGCCTCGAGAATCAAAACCGCCGGAAACAACAAAGCACGCGACTGCCCGGGCGGCCTGCCAATCCTCGTTCCCCCATTTATGGATGACGAGGACATCGAATCAATCATCGAGATGGCCGACGGTCTTATTCTCTCTGGCTGTGCTTTTGACCTCGATGTGACGCGTCTCGGCCACGACCCTCACCCCGCAAACCGCATCATGCCCGAGCGTCGGGAGAACTTCGAACGACGTCTCTGTGAGATGGCTATCGAGCGAAAGATGCCAATCCTCGCCGTCGGTTCCGGAATGCAACTCCTGAACTATCTCTGTGGCGGCACGGTGGTTCGGCACATTCCGGAAGACATCGAATCCGCATTTCAGCATCGGGACCCGGTTGAGCCAAATCTTCGACATCTGATCGAAGTCGAGCCTGACACGCTGATGTTTGACATCTACGGTCCTGGAGAAATTCGCGTCAACAGCCAGCATCACATGGCCGTCAACACGATTGCCCCCCCATTCCGGATGTGCGCCTCAACGCCGGATGGAGTGATCGAGGCTTACGAATCCGCTGAGGATGACTGGTTCGTCCTTGGTGTGCAGTGGCACCCGGAAAACGACACAGCCTCGCGGCTCGACATGCAGATCTTCGAGGCATTCGTACAGGCTTGCGAAGACCGTCGCCAGGGAGTCGAGTTCGTTCTCCCGTTCCCGACACACAAGACCGCCGCATAGTCGACGGCTGGCAGAAAACGAAAAACGGAAGCCCGGCATTCTTCGGAACGCCGGGCTTCTTTTGTTTCGGTCAACGAGCAATTCCCGCTGGAAAATATCGGATCAACAGCACCAGTGGCGAATCAATCTGGCGTACATCTCGGTGCCTTTTTCAAGCTGCTCCAAGGCAATCCATTCGTCGTGAGTATGAGCCTGGGCAATGCCTCCCGGACCAAAGACGACCAGCTTCTTTAACGCACCGAGCATGGCTCCATCCGTGCCGTAAGAAACCGTTACGGCTTTGTCCCGCCCTGCAAGCGCCACAACTTCTCGAACGAAATCCGAATTCGGATCAACACGCAGCGGATTTCCCTTAATCCGAATGTCGAGCTCGAGGCCGTTCTCGTCCGCCGCTTTCTGAGCCCGTTCCAGCAGTACGTCCGGGTTCTGCCCCGGCATGTGCCGAAAGTAGACCTGACAGATACTTTGGGGCGGCGTGATGTTCACGGCTTTCGTGTGGTCGCTGATGAGAATGTTCCAGCTCACGAATGGCGGATCAAACTCGTCGTTCTGCCAGTCGGGGTTGGACTCCATCTCGTCGTGGATCGACTTCATCTCGGCGAGGAAAGGAATCATGGCCAGGTTCGCGTTGAGACCCTCCCGCGTGCTGGAATGCGCCGCCTTCCCGCGCGACGTCGCTGAGAAACCGCAGACACCTTTGTGAGCGTAAACAACCTCCAGCAACGTCGGCTCACCAATCACTCCATTGGCGCCGGACTCCGCCATCTCCTGAAACAACTCCGATCGCTGAGCGACCGCCGCTGCGCCGCCATAGCCAATCTCTTCGTCCGCCGTACACGTCACATAAATCGGTTTCTTCAGATCGCTCACTGAAAACTGCTCCGCCGCTGCGAGCATGCAGGCCACCGAGCCCTTCATGTCGCACGAACCTCGCCCGTACAGCCGATCGCCGACGACTTTTGGCTCAAACGGACCGTGCTCATCGGTGAACCACGGATCGGCCGGCACGACATCGGTATGCCCGAAGTAAGCCATACCGCCCTTGCCCGGGCCCTTTCGGCCGACAACGCAAGCCTTCGTGACGCCATTGCCGTCCTGATACTCCAGCCGCTCCGTGAGAAATCCAAGTGACTTGAGATGATCCTCGGCACAGTCTGTGACGGGAACATTTGACAGCACACTGGTCGACTCGAAACTCACCAGCTCTTTTGTGTAGCCCAAAGCGTCCACGACAACCTCGCGATCTTCTAATCAGCTTATGTTTTCCAGCCAGCACTAAATCAACTTTCGAATGTGCTCCCGCAAAGCGTCTCCATAATCCGGATCGGCCAGAGCAAACTCGACAAAGGACTTGAAATAACTTTCGTAATTACCGATGTCGAATCGCGGCTCCTCCGGACCAAGACACATGCCGATCCCTTTCGCCCCTTCCTTCAGAAGGATGCGGATCGCATCGGTCAATTGAATCTCGCCACCTTTCCCGGGCTCTGTTCGCTCCAGCGCATCAAAAATTGCCGGACTGAACACGTACCGGGCGGCAACCGCCAGTTGACTGGGCGCCTCTTCCACGGACGGCTTTTCGATGAGGTCTGCGAGCTCAAACGACGAGCCAGTCTCCCCTTTCGGACGGGCGATTCCGTACCGCACCACTTCTTCACGTGGCACTTCTTCAAACGCCACAACGATGTCAGCCTTGCTCTTCTCGAACTGTTCGACCATTCGCTGAACAATGTCTGATTTGGCGTTGATTCCAATGATCGAATCGCCAAGAGCCACTACGAAAGACTGACGTCCGACAAGTGGCTTCGCGCATAAGACCGCATGCCCAAGCCCGAGCTGCCTGCGTTGCCGCGTGTAGAAATATTCCATCCGGCGACGCTCGAAACTGAGTTGCTGAAGCTCGTCCTCGCGGCCTGACTCCCGCAGATACGTCACGAGCCCTTCATCAATGTCGAAGTGATTCTCAATCGAGGTCTTGCTCGCCCCCGTGACAAAAAGCAGCCGCTGAATGCCCGACTGAGCGAGCTCCTCCACGACGTACTGCACCACCGGCTTGCGCCCCACCGGAAGCATTTCCTTCGGCTGCGACTTCGTCGCCGGAAGGAGACGCGTCCCATGACCAGCCACAGGAACAACAGCAAGATCAATGGGGTCAGCCATGCGGGAAATTCCACAACAACGAACGAAGAGACGCTTACGCAATCAGCTGGCGCAGCTTTTTGATGTACCCGGAAATTTCCTTGTGTGGTTCCTGCTCCTCGTACTCAAGCACGACATAGCCGCGATAGTGAGCCGCCTTCAGGATATCAACCATCCGCTTCAAGTCGGCCGGCTCCTTTGTCTCGTTTCGAGTGACGGCCACCTTGATCTGAGCATTGACCGCGTAAGGAGCGATCTTTTCCAGATCGCGATAGGGATCATCCGTGCGAAAATTTCCGCTGTCGTAGTTCACGCCGAACCACGGGGACGGCTTCACCCGTTCGACGATTGCCAGCAACTGCTGCGGAGTTGCAGTGATGCCGCCGTGATTCTCCAGACCAAGGAACACGCCCTTTGTCGCCGCATATTCCAGACACGTGTCGATCCCGGCAACGCAGCGGTCGAGCGCCGTTTCCTCAGTATCGCCCTTCGGGATCTTCCCGGCAAAAATGCGGATGACTGGAGCGCCCATCACAGCGGCATGATCGATCCACGCTTTGCACAATGAAATCTGAGCATCCCGTTTTTCACCGTCAGGCAGGCAAAAGTCATTTCCAATCGCCGTCCCGGAAACATCGAGCCCCAACTGAAACGTCTTCTGTTTCAGGTGCAGCAGGTACTCGGTGGTCACCTCGGCCGGAAAGTAGTACGAAGTGAGCTCAGTCCCATCGAGATTCAGCTTTGCGCAGAAGTCGACAAAATCATCGAGAGTCATCTCGCCCGCCTGATTCCGGCCAGGCCTGGAAAGCGCTCGGTTGAACGAGTACGCAGCCAGACTCAGCTTCATATGAGTCTGGCCATTCCGGACCGGCGGCTCTGCAGCGGGAAGACTTCCTGCAGCCGCAAGACCGCCAAGTGTGGCGACTCCGGCAACGAATTCACGACGGGACAATTCGATCATCTGAAAATATCCTCGACTGAAGAGTGTTCTCGCTCGACCGCAACTGGAGCGACGATTGCCAGCATATCCAGCCTCGCAAGCAGCGGGCGCTGAGAGTATCGGATCGCGTCAAAGCACGCATCTCAGCAAAGCAGATGCGAATACGAATCAGTCGTCGTCACGCGATGCGGCGGGGTTAAAGTTCTCGACCAGAAGCCGCAGATACTCTCGGCCACCGACTCGAACAACCATCTCGCCAGGGAACGATCGATTTCCAAACTTGCGCACTGTGGCAAAGTAAACTTCGCACTCGTCCCGATCTTCCTGAAGCTGACACGAAAACCCAACGAACGCCGCAGGAAATCGGACCTGCTCACCATCCATAACAGGACGCGAGAAGTACCACCTGGTTTCCACACCTTCAAGAGACGTGACGATCACATCCACAAGCTGGCCGGTCAGATCGAGGGGCTCGCTGCCCAGATAGTAGTACTCAGAAAAGCCTTCGCTGCCTTTGGTCAGCAGCAGCTTCAAATGATGCAGCGCGACCAGAAGCCCACCGCTACCCGCCGGCTCGTCAGCAAAATCACTTCCATCAAGAGCCTGATAAAACGGCTCCCCGTTAAGGTCGAGCCCAAGCCCTTTTGTGGCGAGCGTCAGTTTGAACGCCTCGGAATCCGCAGACTCGCCAGCGAGCTGCCAGGTTCCGCCCTCACCCGAGTAGTCGCCCCACGAATCCAGCAGCGGCTTCAACCGATCCTGCTCCTGCTTGTTGAAGTAGTAATTCGAGAAGCCGTCCTTGCGGACAAACATGTGCTTGTACTTCTCGGGAAACTGTTCAGCAGGCGGTTTCGCGACCGCAGGTTTCGGCTTCGGTTTTTCCTCTTCAGGCTTTTTCTCGCCCGGTTTCCCGTCATCCGGTTTCTTTTCATCCGGATTTGGTTCAGGACGACGCTCTGGCATGAGTTCCGTCTGACGGTGAACTCCACGAAGACGAGCCATCATCTCGTACTTTGTCTGCTCGTGCCGATACGTCATCGGGAGCCGCCAGCCCTTCGGATAGATTCCAAGGATGTTCTTAAACTGATTGACCGAACGGATCGGCCGACCCGCAAAACTGACGATCTCATGATCGAGCCTGAGCCCGCGCCGATACGCCTCGGACGATTCGAGGATGCTGCTGATGATCACACGGCCGTCTTCTGCGGTCGTCACGGTCGCCCCGAGTGTCGCGTGATCGACAATCCGCCCGCTGCGGAGATGGTCCAGGAAGTAGCGGATCTGGTTGATCGAAATTGCATAACCGGCACCCGAATTCACTCGACCACGCTTCTCGAAGGAACCTCGTCCGTTGATTCCGACGAGGTCGCCGTCGTCATTGAAAAGAGGCCCGCCAGAGTTTCCCGGATTGATCGACGAGTCGACCTGAATGCAGTCTGCGTATTCCAGAAACGTTCCGGCTGGATACTGGTAACGGTGCACGCCACTGACGATGCCATACGTCACGGTCGGCTGAAAGTCGGTCGCGAGGAGAAATGGATTCCCCATCGCGTAGGCCCAGTCTCCAACTTTCATCGCATCGCTGTCACCCATATTCGCATACGGAAAATCATCTCGACCAAGGAGTTTGACGAGGGCCACATCGCCAGTCGGATCGATCCCGACGATGACCGCGTCGTAGAGAACTCCGTCATTCAACCCGCACTTCATGAAAGTGCCAGCTCCACGTGTGACGTGGAAGTTACTCAATGCGTAACCATCGGGGCTGACGAGAACTCCTGAACCACCGCCCTGACCGCCTTTACCAAAGATGGCGACAACACTGGATGCGACTTTCCGGACAACCTCAACCCGTCGGCGCTGAGCATCCAGAACGCTTTCTTCCACGGCACAGGCCGAATGCACGACCGCCAGCATGACCACCAGACAGACGGCAGCACGAACTACTTGAGTTTGCATCTGAGATTCCTTGCGATCATTTCAGAAGCCGGGCATCGCCCAGCACGAGGTGATCGCCAATGTCGCTTTTCACTTTGCCGAAGTCGACGAGGACTTCCAGTGAGTATTTTCCAGAAACATCCAGGTCAAGCCGCTGAGCTTCCGCATTGGGTTCAACCGCTCCTGAGAATAGCTCCTTCCCATCACAGCTGATCGTCACGTTGACATCACCCGCGTAGCCGTGCTGAATTCCCATCCAGGCCTGAAATCTGTTGAAGTCACCGTCGAGCCGGTATCGCACCAGCGTCTTCGATCGAATGCAGACTCCGCGATCGAATACCCGCTTCCCGACTTTCAACCGACTCCCGTAGATGTCTCGATTGACTCGGTAATCGGGAACAACGTCGATCACTTCGAATTCGTGCTTCTTTTCACGTGGAGCCACTTCGTCGATCCAGGCAAGTCGTCCAGAGCTGAAGTCCACCGCCTTGATCTGGTCTGCAGCAACAGAAACTTCTGGACCGCACGGAAGCGCCAGTTCAACACTCGTCCCGGCCGATGAAGTGACTTTCCGAGCTTGAAGCAGGTCGCCGTTCAAAAGTTGAACACGAGCAGCCGATCCGGCTTTACCTGGCTCCCGCTGATAAAAAATCAGCCCGAACACCCGGTCACGATTGACCGGAATATTCTCGCCATCGAGTAATACGTTGACCTGCGCCTCTGTGATCTCACCGATGACGCCTTCAACAAAATCAAGCACATCGTTCTTTCGGACGACGATCATGTCCTGTCGGGCCGTACGGGCAACGAGCTCTTTCCAGGAATCGTCGACGCTCGTGGGAGCCTTCTCAAAGCGGAGGCTTTGAACAAAGTTCCGAGGGATCTTCATGTCGCCGGTGACGTCGGACGTCACGTGAATTTCCTTCGGATCGGCAAGTGCCGTTTTGAGGTGCAGCAGCGAACCATCGGTCAACGAAAGTTCCAGCGATTCTTTCTCACCAGCAGTCTGGCCGGCAACAAAAAATCGAGTGGCAAGAATCTGAGCACCTGCGACCTCGACTGGCTTACCGTCAACATCCAGTTTCCAGGTGTCAGCAGTGATAGAAGTCAGGTTGCCCGAAAACTCATCGCCAGAAAGCGTTGAGATTTCGACACGCGGCACAGCAGCCGCAGCGACAACGACGAGCAGTATCGAAAGATTCATTAACGTCTCCGCGAGACTGGTCTCGCTTTTCCCGCGACAGACTATTCCCTGGTGGCTGGTCTTTTTGCCAGTTTGCGAAGGTATTCCTCGATCGCGGCACGGTAGTGCGGTGGCAGTTCGCGGTCGATCAGGTTGCGTGCCTTGGCTTGTTCCTTCGGTGGCAGTGAACCCCAGCCGCTCTTTCGTCCAATGTCCCGTTCATCGACTTCACCGGGAGCCGTCGAGCCTTTGACACGGCTGTCGCCAGCCGGTCCGCCCGAAGAGTTGGAATTACTCGGCCCGTCGCCACCTCCACCACCTCCGCCCCCACCCTGCTGTTCCTCAATCTTCTTAATAATCTCGTCGAGTCGGGCAACGATTTCTTCTTCGACCTTCTGAACCTGCTCTCCACCGCGGCCGAAGCGGAGCCGGCGCTCGACATCAGACATCATCCGGGAAACTTCGTTGAGCGATTTTTCTTCAAGGGCCGCCAGGTCAGCCTGCATCAGCTCGGCGACAGTCCGAAACCGAACGGGCACTTCTGTCGTGTTGTTGAGTAGCTGGCCAATCGTTTTCAGACCTTCTGTCTTCATCAGCAGTCGATGCTGGCAGACAGCTTTAAAAAAGAGGACGCTCGCAGGATCAATCGTCCTGCTCAGATCGATCTGATCAAACTGGATGAGAGCCTCGTCGTAGAATTCGCTTTGCGCGAGGAACCGAGCAACGTGAGCTCGCAGGTTGGCCGCAAAAAACGGTTCCAGTTCACCTTTGCTCAACAGACTCGCGTCCGGCGGAGTGAGCGTTCCAAACTGGCATGCAGTAATCAGCTTCTCAGCTTCCGGGCTGACAATCCGGAACGTCTCGACGGCGCGAGCGTGCAGTTCTTCCGGGGAAGGACTTTCTTCAGCGAGAGCCCACAGCTTCCCAACGGTTTCGATCATCGCCTTGTCAGCAAGGCCAGCGGAAGCGGCCCAATCGAGGGTGCGACTGCGAACCTGTTCGGCCGGAAGAGGAGCAATGATCGCTGACTCGCCATCGTCCGCCGCCCGAACCACTCCAAGGGAGACTGCGACGGAGGCCGCCAGCAGATACAGAACTTGAGAAGACTTCATACCGTCACTCCTGCCGCTATGCGGCGTGAGACGAACCGTTGAGATTTACTTGTTTTTCCCGGTCGCCAGATCGTAGGTCGCCTGCTGGATGCGAGCCTGACGGCGTGAAAGTGTCTGAAGCTGATCCAGCAGATCAGCATCACCAGCCTGGTCGCCTTCGATCATGCGGCCCAGCTGGCGGGTTCGACGGTTCACCCGCAGCTGCAGCGATCGCAGCATTTTCAGTTCGGCCAACGAGTCGACAAGCGGCTTATCCTCCGGCTTACCTTCCTGTGGCTTGCTTTCCTTTTGTTCCTTCTCTTTCTGTTTCTCCATTTCCTTCTGCAGTGCGTCCACCATCTCCTCGAGAGCCTCGATGACGCTCTGTTCTAGAGTCTGTGTCAGCTCACCGGTTTTCGCGCCGTCAAGCAGTCCGACAATGTCGACCATGTCCTCGCGAATCGCGAGAGCTGCTTCAGGGAATGCGACCGAAGACCCTTCTTCCCGAAGCAGAATGAGTGCCTTGTCAACTTCTGTGACGATTTCTTCCTCAGACCGTGCCAGCTGTTTAGCACGAGTCGGCAAAGTGGCATCGCCCGGCTTGGATGATTTATCGAGCCGGATGGTGTCCTGATAAACCAGCAGTTGCATGCCGAGCATCTTACGGAAGCGAGCTTCCAGGGCGGCCAGCATCAGTTTCTTTTCTTCTTCACGAAGCTGGCGAAGAATCTCTTCAAGCTTCTCTTTTGCTTCGAGGAGCTCGCGAATTGCCTCGTCCTGGTGGCGTGAGGCCTGGTCGCGGTTCTTTTTTCTCAGCTCGTCGATGGCCTTCTGCATTTCATCGCGAGCTTTTTCGAGCTCTTCACGGCCAGGCGTCTGATCCGGATTCGCGTCGCCAGGCTGACCTTCGCCCGGTTTGCCTTCGCCCGGTTTGCCTTCACCCGGTTTGCCTTCACCCGGTTTGCCTTCACCCG
>JAQBVJ010000119.1 GCA_027623235.1 Planctomycetota bacterium | reverse complement strand
CAAACCACGCCAGGAAACCGCCACCAAATCCACCTTAACAACTGGTCCGAAATCCGGGGTCCACTTCACATTTCGCACTTCTCGTCGGTAAAAATGATCAGAATGTTTGGCTTCTCCGCTGCCGAAGCCGACATGCAAAAGAGAAAGACGATGGATGTGCAGAGGCATTGTCTGAGGTGAGAAGAAGTCATAGTGATGTGATCGCCCAATAAGAGTGGACACCGGGGAAGTGATTTCCGACGGCGAGGTTTGTTCGGTGCAGTTCTTCGAATTCGTCAGGCCGTCTGCAGCCGAATGTCTGCTGAATTCGCTTCGAGTTGTAAAAGGTTTCGATGAACTGGAACACGCTGATTCTGGCCTGATTGATATTGGTAAATGTTTCGAGCGTCGTCCAACCATGTATCAACATCCGCACCGCCGACTCCCTGTGCTCCCGGCCCCTTGCCGGACTCAGGATCAAACAGCAGCTTGAGAGCCATCGGTCTCCCGTTTCAGACGCGGGACGACTGACAATCGCGACGCATCGTCGCGGCGAGGTGGTCAATATCCGCGGTCGAATTGTAGAGGTGCGCGGAAACTCGCAGCAGACGCCGGCCTTGCCAGTGGACGATTGGAATTTCGATACCGGCTTCTTCCCGCAGGCGATTCTGCAACGGGTCGCGCTGGCCCGGCGGCGGTACATCCGCGATCGGCGGAATCTCCAGGCTGATCATTGAGGGGCAGCGCGATTCGTCACCGGCTTCGATCGGGCTTCGTCCTGTCATTTCGCAGATGAGTCGCGTTGCCAGCTCGGTCAGACCGCGCGAGTGCTCGCGAAACCGCGCCAACATTGCCGAGTCGAAAAAATCAACAGCCGCCGCTGTTGCCAGAAAGGCCGCGGGATTGCGGGTTCCCAGCCAGACGAACTCGTCTTTCCAACTCGGCTGCCGGCCACCGATGCTGCCTCCCCAGCTGACGATCGCCGGCCGAACACGCTTCTGCCAACGCGGGTTCACGAACAGAAACCCGCTGCCGAACGGAGCACTCAGCCATTTGTGACAGCTCGCACAATAGAAGTCGCAGTCGAGTGTCCGCAGCGAAATGTCGATCGTGGCCAAAGCGTGCGGCCCGTCGACGCACGTCACAATCCCGCGTTCCCGGGCGCGGCGGCAAACTTCCTCAACAGGAAGCACGAGGGCCGTCGGTGAGGTCACATGGCTGATCACGATCAGTCTTGTTCGGTCGGAAACCGACTCGAACAACCGCTCAACAATGGCGTCATGACTCGTCGGCGGATCCGGAAGCTCTGCCACGACGAGCCTCGCACCGGCGTCCTGACACCGACGTCGCCAGATGCGCAACACGGCACCGTACTCATGATCGTTAAGGAGCACCTCGTCGCCCGGCTGAAGTTCAACGCTGGCCGCGACGATGTTCATCGCAAAGGTTGCGTTGTCGACGAAGACCAGGTTCCCGCGACTCGTTCCGACAAACTTCGCAAGGCTGCCGAGCGACGCCTCGAGAGCATCTTCACACTCGTGAATTAGAAACGTCATTGGATTCTGTTCGAGCCGCCGAGTCCACTCGACCTGCGCATCGAGCACCGGTTTCGGCGACGGTCCGAACGATCCGTGGTTGAGGTACGTCACGCCGTCAGGGAATGACCACGCACTTCCAGGTGAAACGAGCTTCTTCGCGGAGTCCCTCATTCCGAGTCGTTCTTTACATCGCCTGGAGACGACTTCGCCACGCGCTTCGATCTGGCTCGCGAGTCGGCCAGAAGCTGCCTCAACTGCGAGACCGTCGGAATGCCCGCCTGAACGAGCAGCACACGCCCCGCAGCGTCGGTCACGATCGACGACGGCAAAGCATCGGCTCCCGCGGCGTCTCCCAGAATCGACTCGATGGCGTCGCGCTGAACAGCAGCCGGGTCGAGCATCAATGCGTAAGCGGCGTTGTGCCGCGATGCGAACTCCTGAACGGCTTCCGTCGGGTCCTCGCGATCGAGCGGAAATCCAACGACGCCAACCTCACCGTCTTCAAACGCGACGGGCAGAAAGTCGAGCAGCGGTTGATGTTTTGCGCAGGCGGCACACCAGCTGGCCATTGTGGTCACGACGGTGAGTTCGCTCGTCGAGTGCGTGCTGACATCGAATCGCCGTTCCTCATTCGCGAGCGGGATCGGTGCCGCTGGTGTCGGAACCGGCCGCCGGTAAGGCTCGATGACGTATGGCTCGTCGCGAGGCGAAGCGGCCGGGTCCTCGAAGACGGTCACAAGCGATCCGGCTTCGATCCTCGGCAGGGTCTGTTTCACGCCGGACGGCCAGCGAATTTCGATCTGACGGGCGTGCGATTCCGTTCCGATTCCGACGAGCATCGTCGAACTGTTCTGACCGGCCATTCCTTCACCGCAAAGATGTTCGCGGAGCAACGTTCGCTCGTGACCTTTTTCTCCGATTGTGAGCAGCGCCTTTGCTCCCCAGCCGTCGCGGTGACTGAACTTCGTCGATGGGGATGCCGACACGTTTCCGCCAGCGAAGCGGACGGCGATCAGGTTGTTTCCCGGACTTTTCGACGCGGCGACCGGCTTTGTCGATGGCGAGCGCAACTCGCCCAGCCGGTTCCGGTAGAGCTGCAGGAAAGGCCGCGAGCTGTTGACCACGGCGAAATCCGACCAGCCGTCGCGGTCGTAGTCGAGTCTCACGAAGACGCGCCCGTCAGCCGGCGAGTCCAGTCCCGACAGGCCGGACAGGTCGAGAAACTGTTCCGCGTGAACATTCAAAAACAGTCGGTTGCGTTCCCTCCCGCTGAAGGAATGCGTGATGTTGGAGATCTCCCTCTGGTCATCGTTCCACTCTTTCTGTTCGTCTTTGTCGACGAACCGGTCCGTCATCTGCAGCATCGCGTTCATGTCCTTGCGCACGACCGAGCGCCACCAGAGACTTCACAAGTCGACCTGAACAGCGACCTCGGGCGGCGCGGTGTAGTAGCCGCTCAGCGCGTGCACATCGAGCCAGCCGTCGTTGTCGATGTCGCAGAACTGGCTTGCCCAGGACCAGCCGGCTTTCTCAACCTGCATCGCCGGGGCATCCATGCCGGAGACTTTTTCAAAGTCGGCCCCGTTGTTCCGGAACAGACTGTTGCCGCGAGCCATCCGGGCAAACCGCTCATCAATATCGTTGAGCTGGCTGGTGATCCGCCGCCCGGCTTTGCTGAACATGTTGGAAACGTAAAGGTCCTGGCGGCCGTCGCCGTCGTAGTCGCCCCAGGCGGCACCCATGCCGAAGCCAATGTCCGTCGTTTTGGTTTCCTCGGCGACGTCGACAAAACCGGCCTTTCCATCGTTTCGAAAGAGGTTGTTAATCGAGAAATCGTTGGCGACGTACAGGTCAGGATCGCCGTCGTTGTCGTAGTCGCCCCACGTCGACTGATACGTGTGCCGCCAGGTCTGAAGCTGCTCATTCTCTGGAGCGACGTCGAATTTTCCGCCACCCTTGTTGACGAGCAGCAGATTCGGCGGACCGAAGAACCGGAAGTAGCGATGGTTTTCCCGGCTGTCGATCAGGTCGACCAGATGTTTCCCGTCCCTGTCCGAAAGAAACTGACCAAGCAGATAAGTGTCGCCGCCTCCACGCCACTCCTTGATCTCATTCTCCAGCAGGTGCGCGGCGTACGTCGAAAAATAAATGTCGAGCAGCCCGTCGCCGTTGTAGTCCGCCGCCGCTGCTGCAGTGACGAGCGAAGGCATTCGCACGGCGACGTTCGACGCGGATCGGTCAACAAATTTCCCCTCGACGTTTTCCAGATAGAGACTCGGCTGGAGCGACCGGCCGAGAAACAGGTCCGAGTCGCCGTCGTTGTCGAAGTCGGCAAACATCGCCGTCGTGCAGTGTCCTTCGAAATCGAGCCCGTACTTCTCGGCAACGTCTTCAAACGTGCCGTCCTGACGGTTCCGCAACAGAACGTTTTTCCGCCAGCGGTCCATGAGGTAAAGATCGTCGAATCCGTCCTGGTCGATATCGACGACGGAAACCGACGGGTGTCGATCCTGCGACGCATTCGAAAACCACTCGTGAGCCCCCGGCCAGGTTTCCGGCTTAACGTCAGCTCGTCCAGAGTTTTCTTTGGGAGACTCTTTCGCCTTTGCGGCCCGCGCTGCCTGGCGTTTGACCAGCCAGGCGTGTCGCTCCAGGATCAACTCTTCGTGCCGCGATGTGCGGAGTCGTTTCCTGAGATTCAGATCGGCGACGGCAGTGTCGAGCGACTCTTCAAACATCTTTGCCGCGGCGGAACAGGTCTCAAACGACTCGGTCGTCCAGTTGGCGATTTTCAAATTGTCTGCGGAGAGATCTTTTCGGTCTGGCGGCAGGCTCCATCGAACGCGGCTCGCCGCTTTGAATGCCAGAACCCGGCCGGTTTTCGACTTCGCAACCGCCTCGAACCCGATTTCCGTTTCGAGAAGCGGTGGCGAATCCTGCGTGTAGTCGGCCCGGACGATGTAAAACTTTGCCCGCTCGAAAAAGTCGACAGTGTCAAACGCCGGCTGCCAGAGCTGGATGTCGGCTCGCTTGCGAATGCCGCGTTCGCCTGTCTTCCAGCGAAACTTTTCGACTCCGGTCGACGGAAGAGTCTTGACGAGTTCCGGAGCTGCGCGGGACAGGCCAACGACCTCAACCTGCTCTTCGAAAAGTTCCTCACTCATCGGATCAGGAACGCGCAGATTCATCGCGCTGGCATTCAGTAGTCGCCCGAGCCGTGGCGTCAGGTTGAGAATCAGCCCTTCCTTCTCGACCAGATCGCTCTGCTCGACGGGGCCGATCATGTCATCGTCGCCTGGTGGCTGATCCAGTTGGTCGCGAATGAGGACGGCCGCAACGACAAGCAGGCATCCCACGCCCGCGAAGAGAGACAGTCGGTTTCGATTCAACGTGTGGCTCATCAGTGAACTCGGCAAAATAACCAGGCATTTTCAAAACAACTGCCGACGCCATAAAAAAAACTCCTGCGGGGCAGGAGTTTATCGTACTTGCCGATCGATGTCTGAAGTAGGTCAGGCTGTGCCTGACGGAGTCGCCGCGCCGGTTGACACCGCTTCACGTCGAATCTGCGTTTCTGCCGGGCCTGCCTCATCCGTCAGCGATCGGTTGAGCTGTTCAATCTGCAGCACGAGCCGTTGCTCTGGCCAGTCGGCAACGATGATCGATGCCTCGTCTTCCGAGCAGCCCGTCTTTTCGAGGTAGAAGTCAATCGCTTTGTCGACCTCATCCTCTTTCAGAAAGCCGTCGACTTTCGCGACCAGAGAATCCGACCACCCCTGCACGATCTTCTCACTGAGTCGACTGAGCTGAGCGCTGAGTTGCTCGGTTGTGTCCTTCGACGCGAACGGACCTTTGGCGGCCTTGAAGATGAACGTGATGCTGAAAATCAGTCCGATCGACATGAATGCCAGGAGTGAGCTCAATCCCGCTTGTTTCAGCAGTGGATTAGCGATCGCGGAGGCGACGGCCAGCTGAAACGGCTCCGACATGTGAATCACGTTGAGTTTGCCGACGGCCGCTCCGAAGCTCAGCGCGACAATCCCCAGGCAGGTGGCCCCCGCGAGAGCCCACCGTCGGTTCTCGGCCTGGCGGAGGCATCGCAGCCGGTAGACCAGCCAGAACGCGAAGCCAACGGACATCGCGGCCGGCATCATCGCGATCAGCGCCCGCGCCGGAATGTAGAGAGCCGACGACGAGCCCCACAGTGCCGCGTGGATCATCACGAGCCCTGCAGCAAACAGGTTCAGCTCAAAGATGAGCAGAGCGAGTTCGGAGAGTTTGAATTTCAAAGGCAGCTTTTTCATGACAGTCTCTCGGTCGACGAATCGTCGACTTGGAATTGAGTTGGCCCGATTGCAATTACCTTGCGTTTTTTGATGTCGTTTCCGTGTCAACCAACCCGAAGCGTGAGCGAGGGGCGATAGCTGGGCGGCAAACGGTTCATCCCTCGCTCACGCCTCGGGTTAATGTTTATGGAGGTGGCTCGTTGCCGGTTTTCAGTTTCAGGACAGACGAAACAAGACGGTGGTCCGATCCGTTCAGCTCACCGATGCTGCACTGAAGGGGTTCAAAATGGTTTGAAGACAGAACGTGGTCGATCCTCAGCCAGGGGGTATTCGGTATCCAGAATCGAACGGGACGGCACGGGGCGGTGTATCCGAATCCGAATCCCGCTTCGTCGAACGCGTTTCTGAACGAGCCGAAATGTTCGTCGAGAATGTTGCTTGTTGCCGGCATGTTGAAGTCGCCCACGATGAGGTGCGGGACGTCGTCGCCGGATTTGTCGATGAACTGGCGAGTCTGCCGAGCTTCCTCGTAACGCAGGAACGCGTGATGCTCGACCGCGGCTGGGCCCTCGCCCGAAACGATCGATGCGAGGCTGAGGTTCGCAAGGCCGCGCCGCGCGGTCATCAGGTGCACGTTGCTGAGCACGACCGGACCGTTTGGTGTCTCCACTTGAACTTTCAAAGCGGTCAGCCGGTTGTCGTACGGTGTCGTTCCGCACGAACCGACGAGATTGATCGGCCAGCGCGAGCCTACCCAGAACTCGCCGACGTGCTGGAAATGCCAGCCTTTCAGAAACTGTGTGAGCATTTCCGGCGGCGTGTCCCGCGCTTCCTGGAACGCGACGATGTCCGGTTTGGCGCGCGAGACTTCGCGCATCACTTTGCTGAAGTCCGGTTGAAAGTTCTGCACATTGCAGCTCAAAACGCGAATGTTTCGGGCCGAATTCGGTACTTCGTCAAACGCCTTCATGGAAAAGCCTGCCCCGCACAGACTGAAAAGAACCAGTCCGAGGCAGGCGACATTCAGCAGCGCCGCGCGAATATTGAAAACGAGCGAGGCGACAAGCAGACAAATCGAGGGGATCAGCAGAGGCAATTGCGGCACGAAGATCAGCGTGCCGGTCAGCCACCAGTTTTCGGAGACCTCAAGCATCGAAACCACAAGAGCCATCGTGAACAGCACGTTCAGAACCGAGGCCCACAGCGTCCACCTCGAAAAGCGGCGCTGCTGCTTTTCTTCGATCTCGCGCTGAGTTGGCTGACGTCGGTACGGCGTCTGCGTTGCCCAGGGCGATGTCGGGTTCTGAGTTGTGGCACTCATCAGAGGGCTCCGGCCAGTTCTGCCTTCGCAGCCGCTTCGTCAAAGACGGGCCGCGCGAAGCCGGCCTCAGCCTGATGCACGAGCTGTGCCATCTCCCACGCGGTCACGTAGTAGTAATGAAAGTTCTTCCGGTCGGCGGACTGGTTTGCCAGTTCGTGATGAAAGCTCTGCGTCTGTTCGCCGAGCCACATGTCAATATTGCCATCCTTGCACCCGTGCGTGTGGAGCTTCATGAAGCACCAGTCCGGCCGACCGGTCACATGGATGCCGCAACGCAACCACTGTTGAAAACGGTGCCACGTGGGCGGGCGGCGATGCAACAAATCCGCATTTTCGATACGAGGCATCACACCGCGCGTTCGATCCTGCCAGTCCATCGTGAGCGGACCCTGGACCATCAGCAGATGCTTCTGTGGCGGCGCAACTCCGAGTGCCGCTCGCGTGCCGCGGTCGTGCGACTTCGGTCGCGAGGGCTCACTGGCCGAGTAGTAAATGCTGTTGACGATGCGGGTCTGCGTCGCTTCGGGAGCCGACGGCAGTGTGAAGTCCGCATAGCAGCCAGTCTCGCGCAGGATCGTCAGCTCATCGTTGACGCCGCACCACTTGCCGTCGTCCCGCGAGTTGCACAGTGCCCAGTTTCCGTGGATGAACCCGTAGGTGAGCTCGCCGGTTCGCGGATCGCGACGCAACAGACCGTGCCGGTTGTGGAGCGTGTCGCGGAACGATTCGAGCTTGTCCCGCAGGCCGCTTGCCGTGTCGTCGTTGTGGTGGAGGTGGATCTCGACATCGCCGAAGCCAGCCTCGCACAGCCCTTTCAGCTGATCGAGATACTCCGGCACGAAGTACTCGTCCTGCGGATAGAAGAACGAATGCTGCGGCGATCGCCCGCGCGAATCTTCAAAACGTCCAAAAAGTTCCGGGTACTCACGACACCATCTCGCGTTTCGAGCGTCCGCGACGTGCCGCGCCGGGTGAGCGTTGTCCGGTTCGTAGTGATCGCAGACCGCGATAAAGACGTGCAGAGGCTCGTCCTGCTGAAACCGCTCAAACGGAGTGCGGTGCCCTTTGACTTTCGTGACGCGCACCGGCGGAAACTCATCTTCCCCGCAGGGGGCGTCGGCACGCGTCTTTGGCGATTCGAGAAGCTCAGCAGCGGTTCCCGACTCAATCGCCTCCGGCCTCGGCACCGGCTGGTTGAGCCGCGGGCACGAGTCCATCCCGAACAGGTATGACGGCAGCCAGCGATCGAGATGTTTCTTTCGTACGATGACCGCGACAACGATCGACTCGACGACGAGCACCGAAATGACGGTAATGATGACTGGCCAGAACATGTTTGATTCCTGGTGTGTGTGGTACCGCCTTCAGGCGGATTGGGTGTCCTTCCGGGGAACCGCGAATGGACGCGAATCAACGCGAATAATCTACTTATTAGCGGCCATTTGCGTTGATTCGCGGTTCAGCCCAAACCGTTGCCAGCGGCTTCGGGTTAAACGATTTGACTCCTGTGTCTCCCGGCAGCCAGTCCGACACCTTTCGAAATTGCACGTCGCGATACGCATAAAGCTTCCTCATCAGCGCGATCCCGGTCGCCGCGTGCGGATGCAGGTCGTGCATCAGGACGATGTCCCCGTGCCTCGGTGAGTACTGCGTCACCCAGCAGCCCATCTCCGCTGGGCCCATCATCGAGTAATCCTTCGTGTCCTGATTCCACAGAACGATCGGCTGTTTCGTCTTGAGGAGTCCGAACAGTTTTCCCGGTGACAGCTCGCCTTTCGGCGGTCTCACAATTCCGCACGGGCTGCCAGTGAGGTCTTCGAGGAACGCCCGGGTCCGTTGCAGCTCACCGAGAAACTGCGACGTGGAAGTTTGCCGCGGTTCGCTGTGGGTCCAGGTGTGATTTCCGATCTCGTGTCCCGCTTCGGCGATTCGACGAACGAGGCCCGGGTGACACTTTGCCCGTTCCCCGACGATGAAAAACGTCGCTTCGATCCCGGCCGCGTCGAGCTCATCCAGCAGCGCGGGCGTGTGCTCCGGGTGAGGCCCGTCGTCAAACGTCAGCGAGATGGCCGGGCCACTGGCATCGCCGAGCGCGGACTCGCTCCGCAGCTCTCGCCCCTGAGTCAGAAACAGACTCCGAGGCAGCAGCCCGTCAAGTGTTGATTTCAGAATCTGTCGAAGTTGACTCATGAATCTTCTTCCGCTTGATCGACTTGTTCAGGCGCACTTCGTCACGCGGAGCCGGCCCTACGACTCTTCAGGATTCCGTTTCAGCATCTGCTTCAGTCGGCGAGCTTTGTCGAGCACGGCGAACTTCAGACGCGGGTGTTTTCGGCGAGCCCAGATCATGTCGTGACACTGGTTGGACAGTTGCCGTTTGTGCTGCGTCGCGAATGCGAGAAAGTCGTAGGCGCTGTAGCCCCGATCGAAGCATTTCTTCATCGTGACATAATCCAGCACGACGCCGGGGCTCTTCGTGCCCTCTGCCGGAGCCCACCCACACTGATAAAGAAGCACGCGTCCGTGCTCGATAAACACCTGCACGCAGCCAAGGGTGCAACCGCCGGTCCGCACGCGAATCAGCGCCATCCTGCCCTGTGGAACGAGCCTCGCGAGCAGTCCCTCATGAAACCGCACGAACCGTTCGCTGCTGTACGAACCCGGCTTTCCGACTGAATTCCAGCGAGCCTGGTGGAGCTCCATCAGCTCGCTGAAGATTTCTGAGGCCTGGTCAAGCGACTCAGCGAAGTCGACGGTGACTTCATCGTATCCTTTGAAAGATTGCTTCACTTTGCGACGAGGACCACTCTTTAACGAGGAGAGGATGTCCTTCCCCTCATTCCGCGTTGTCTTCAAATCGAACCAGTGAGTTGGCTGGCGAGTCAGCTCCAGAGCTACCGCAGCGTTTCCTGCCTCTTCGGGCAGGAACGCCGCGAGATCCGCTTCGGCGAAACCGTCGAGGTTCCACTGATCGAAACCGCTCTGCGCTTCCAGGTGCGAAACAATCTGTTCGGCAAACGCGTGTTCGAACCGCGGCTCAACCAGCAACCGGTTGTACTCGACGCAGACACTGTCTCCGTCGGGCTCACCCGCCGTGCCGACGTGGAGAGTGCGGATCGGCAGCGGACCGTCTTTCTGCTCGACGCCTTCGGTGATCAGGCAAATGCCGACGAGTTGCCCGTCCTCACTGTCGATCGCCATCAGGAAACGGTGCGGTACAAGATCGCCGTACGCATCCAGCCAGACCTCGGTCCAGTCGGAGGAGCAACTGAGGCCGCGATCGCCGATGCGAGCCTCAAGCCGCCGCCATTCGGACAGCACGAAATCCCGCACGTCGGATGAGCGGACTTCAAGCCGGACTGCCTGTTGTTGATTTTCAAGTTGAGTGTTCATGCAGGACTGAGCCTCTTTGAGGCGTAATGGCCAGCTCCCCAGGTAGCAGCCAGGACCGCTCCGCCACCCGCTGAAACAGCGATGACCGGCAGCCATGCTGCATCAATCTGGAAGTTGAACCACACGAGAAACGAATAAACCAGCAGTGCCGCGAGCGGCAGCAACTGCGGAGTGACGACACGACGCAGAAACGCCGACGGCTGGAATTCCAATTGCTTCAGCGCGTAAGGCAACAGAACAAACAGCTCGATCGTGGCAACGGGAATGGCTGTACCGAGAGCGACTCCCAGCAGCCCGAAATGCGGGATCAGCAGCAGCGTCAGCACGAGATTCGCGATCGCCTCAGCCAGGTAAAGCAGAGACGGCACTCCGACTTTGCCCATTCCGAACAGCACTCGCCGCAGTACATCCATCGGCGTCGCGATGACCTGCGAGGCAAGCAGCACCAGCAGAATCATGTGACTCTCGCCATAACTGCGTCCGATCCACGCCTCGAGCGCGCTGTTGCCGAAGAACCAGGCCCCGATGAAAAACGCTCCCACGATCAGGAACGAAAACCCGGCGGCTTTTTGAACGAGAGTCCGTACGCGCCCGTCGTGCTCGCCGGCTTTCAGCTGAGCTCCCCGCGGCATCGCAACAGCACCAATCTGTCGCATCGGCAGCACAATAAACGTCGTCAGACGATGGGCGACGTAGTACGGCACGATGTATTTCGTTCCGAAGAAAGCGCCGATGATGATCGTATCCGTCGCGTCGATCAGCTTTTCTGAGAGCGCGTCGAGAAAAGCAAACATGCTGAAGCCGAAGCACTCGTTGAGCGTTTCTCGATAGAGAAATCGAGTGCCGAATTTCAGACCGGGCAGTTGGCGAAACACAACGCTCAGATAACCAGCGTTCTCGGCCAGAGTCGTTATGAGGAACACCGTGGCGAGCGTGCTCAGCGCGTGCTCTTCCTGCAGCAGCACGACGGTCAGCACGAGCCGCACAATGCCCGCCACCGAACGGAACCCGCGTTCCAGATCGAACCGCTGCAGACCCGTGATGATTCCGCCGAAGACGCTGCCCGTCATTCCCACGGCAACGTTCGCTCCCAGAAGCAGAATGACCGTCCGCAGTTCGGAGATGCTGATGATGCTGCCGTGATAAAAGCTCGGAGCCAGCCAGGCGACGATTCCGGCGATCGCCAGGACCAGGCCGCTCATCCCGAGATAAATCGCGCCGATCACATTCACGACTCGATTGATCTGCGTGATGTCGTTTTTCTCGTGATGATGCGCGACGAAGCGGCTGATCGTTTCGCCAAACCCAAGATTCATCAGCCCCGAGTAACCCGCGATGGAGCAGATAAACAGCCACAACCCGTACTGCTCATCGCCAGCCGTGTTCAGCACGAACGGCATGAGGAACAGCCCGATGAGAAGACCGATCACGTGGTCTCCCCAACTGGCCAGCAGGTTGATCTTGAGGCGGAATTTCATGCAGAGGTCGACTCAGTTGTGATGAGGCCGTGAGGCTGAAGGTGGTGTTCAGGTAACCCGAAGCGTGAGTTTTGAAGTTGCGCACTTTTGAGTCGCGAAGCGACGGCAGCACATAGCTGCGGGCGTAAGCCCGCAGAACCAGAGGAAAAACTGCCAAAGCCGCGAAGCGGCGACAGCAATCGTGTCTGCTGCCGCCGCTTCGCGGCTCACATGTTCATTCCGTCCCCTTTCCGTGGGCTGACGCCCACGGCTATGTGCTGTCGCCGCTTCGCGGCTGAAGTGCGCAACTCCAAAACTGACGCTTCGGGTTGTGATTTGTTCAATCGCGAATGACCAGCGGGAGTGGGCGACTCCACGCGAGCGGGAGCTCGAATAAGACGCCTGTGGCGGCCTCGCTGACGCTTCGGGTTGGTTGTGGAACTCGTCACGCGAAGACCCTCACGAAAATGTTGAGGGCTACGAAGAAGCACGCGCTCCACACCAGCAGTTTCTGGACGTGCGGACGGTCCCACTCGATGACCAGCCGACGCGGACGAAGGTTCCATCCGGCCAGATTCAGGTACGCTGCTCCCAGGCCAAGCAGCATCAGTGTCGACACCGTGTAGCACCGCGACAGTGACATCAGCCCGACCGTCCAGCCGGCTCCCATCGCCGCCATGTACGGCAGAAAGCGAGCCTGCTTCGGGTGCTGGATCTGCCACTCGGGAGTGTTCAGTCGAAACAGGCCGAGCACACTGAAGAAGAACATGCCGAAGAAAAATGTGCCGCCAACGATGCCCAGTTCGACATACGCGTGAATGAATGAGTTGTGAGCCACCAGGCCGGCCAGGTCCGCGTACGAGCGGTGCCCCGTTCCAAAGAGAAGGTCCATCGACCGCAGCGCGGCCAGGCCGTCCCGCCACAGTGTGATTCGTTGATGGCCGGTGCCGTCGGAAAGATCGATGTTTGCCTGTCGTCCGGCGAGGATCGGCAGCGCAATCAGACCGAGCAGCCCCAGGCCGATCGCCGCTTTCTTTCCGTATCGGAACATGACGAGAATTCCGCCTGCCGAACACGCGGCAAGCATCCCGCCTCGCGACTTCGTACACGCCAGGCCGGTGACAAGTATCGCCAGCGGAATCAACCAGCCGAATCGCGTCGGACCTCGCTCCTTGTCCGTGAGAAATGAGACGCAGAGGGATCCCGTCGCGACGATCAACAGCGAGATGTCGTTCGGGTCGGAAAAAATCCCCGTCCCGTTCATCCGCTGAATCCTGATGTCGTAGCCACTGGAGCTTGTGCCGTAACTCTCGGCCGCATGCTTGATGAACTGAAAATCCCAGACGCCAAGGTAGTCGACGACGCACAGCAGGACGGTCATGGTCGCGCAGCCGGCAATCACCGTGAGCAGACGTTCGAACTTGCTCCACGTATCGACGACGGCCACGATCAGGGCGAACAGCATTCCGGCTTTGATGAACTCGATCGTCCCGCTGAGTGCTCCGCCGAAGTACATGTGAGTGATTTGCGAAACGGGAATCGCAATCAGCACGCCGACAAAACACAGCGTGACGGGTTGCCGGGTCAGCGATCCCGGAGTGAAGTGCCGCAACAACCCTTGGTGGCCGAGCAGAATCGTCGCCGCGATGCACACCTCATAAAGAGGCAGCCCGGCCAGACCTGGCACGAGTTCGGCGGGGCGCAGGATCATCGTCGCTGTCGTGAGACAGAGAAACGTGAACGCCAGCCCGGAAAGGGACGAGTTGCCCATCCGCCCAACCACCTGCCATGTTGAAAGAACCGTCAAACTCGCGCCAATCGCGCCCCGAGTGCAGCGTGCGGAGCTTCCACACTCAACTGGAACATAGGTCGATCCTGCAGAGGAGAAGGCTCGAATCCCGAGTCAGCCCATCTGGTCACCGCGTTACAACCGGGAAATCTGCGTATTCGATCTCAGGGCGAGGTCCGATAGTTCACAGCAGCCGCTCGAGGAACCGAGCCAGCTTCGGGCCGTGACGCGTCGCGTCGCAATTCCCTCGGGCGTTCCAGGCCGCTTCGCGCAGCCTCGCGATCTGCGAGCGGTCAGCCAGTGCCGCTGCCAGGTCACTCGCCGTTTCGAATTCCACGACTGCGGGATAATCGGCCAGGTAGCTCTTCACGGCCGCATAGCCGTGTCTGGGGATCGCGATGGGGCTCCTGCTGCGACACTGGTCACCAGCCGGTCGGGAATCGTCAGCCAGAACCGGTCGTCGCGAGCACATGCCTGGGTGTTGTACGCGATCAGGCTCGCATCGAAATCACCGATCCTGTCGATCAGGTCGAGCATCGGAAGCGGCTGAAACGGCCGGCGATGCGGATGACCGTCGTCCGTCTCCGGCGACCAGGCATGATGCAGATGAACGCCCGAGTCCAGGATCCCCTGCATTAACGGTCGCACGTCATCGGCAGCAGTGATCGTGGGACTGCTCAGATCCGTTCGTCCCGCGAAAATCAAACTGGACTCCGCCGCGGTCGGACGAAGTTCGTGAGTTGCCTGAAAACTTCGCGGCCAGCAGGGAGGAATAATCACCGACGGCGGAACGCCGTGGCGAAAGACTCGGCCGCGCACATACCCTTACGTCAGCTCCGACGGAAACACGATGCCATCGAGAAACCGAGCCGCCCGCCGGAGATAGAAGTCCTGCCGCAGGATTCCGCCCTTTGTCAGGGCCAGCGGATAGCACAGCAGCAGCAGGACGACTTTGACATTCGGCCGCGCCTTCTTGATGGCCAGCAGATCAGGCAGCGGCAGAGTTCCCCAGTACCCGATGACGATTTTCGACTGTGTTTCATCGATGACCGACAGGACCGACTGCAGGGAGTCCGGGTCGCTGGTTCCCCACAACTGGTCTCGCAGGCGGGAGAATTTCAGTCGCCAGCTTTTCCAGTTCTTCGTGGCGCTTTGCGAATCAGTCACCGATGCGAGCCCGGCGACCCGACCATCAAGCATCGCCCGCAGGCTGCCAGAGTGCTCACACTGCGTGTCGGTGCCGAGCAGCGTGACGACCGTTCGACCGAGTGCAGAATTGCCAGACATGACGTCACACTCGAATTCATTCCTTGAGATTCCGATGGCCGTGTCCGCCACTCGTCATGAACGAATCGGAACGTGCTCATTCGACTGCAACAGTAGGTCTGTCCGGCAGGCGAGAAGGCTCGATTCCCGAATCAGTCCATCCGGATACCGCGTTACAACCGGGGATTCCACACATCCAATATCAATCGCGACAACGGGTTCTCAATTGCCGTGCCTTTGTGTGAGTCTTCGTTTGGCTGTGGCGGCGCGGCTTTGGGTGAAGTGTCCGAAACATCTTGAGCCCGGTTCTTGCTGAATCGTGGCGGCGGTGGCGAGAATGACGCTTCCCTCAAGGAGAAATGCGATGCGTCTTTACCAGCTTGTTCAGTTATCGTGCCTCGCCGTGCTTCTGGCATCGTGTCAGCAGAGTGATCCTGACTCCGGGCTGGCGACTGAAGCAGATCCGCAAGCATCGTCAATCACGACCGGCGAAGGCGTTTCGGGGGGCATGGTCCCCGACAATCCTCAGGTGAGTGCCAGCGGCGGAGAGGCCCTCGCTGTGTTCGAGAAACGCATCCTGCCGATCTTTCAGGCGAACAAGCCATCCAGTTGCACCGAGTGTCATCTGAGCGGCGTTGAACTCAGAGATTACATCCAGACGGATCAGGCAAAGACCTTTGCTTCGCTTGTCCGTGTCGGTCTCATCGACGTTGAGAAGCCTGATGACTCGAAGATTCTGCGGTTCATCAATCGCAGCCCTGAGAAACCAAACCTGATCACAGACAAAGTGCGTCAACAGGAACACGACGCCTTTCAGGCATGGATTCGAGCGGCCGTCAAAGACCCGGCACTGCTGGCGGCGAAATCATCGGATTCGACTGGTCCTCAGATTCCGGACGAGGTCATTCGGCACGCCCGAAAAGACCGTGTGCTGGCGTCGTTCATCGACAATGTCTGGACGGAAGTCGGGCGCTGTGCGGCCTGTCATTCGCCCGACCAGAATCAAAAGCAGGTCAAAGAGCACGGAGAGCAGGTTTCGTGGATCACGTTGCGTAACCCGCAGGCGACGCTGAACCACATGGTTGATGCGGGAATCATCAACGCCGATGAGCCGCTCGAAAGTATGCTGCTCACGAAGCCGACGATGCAGGTTGAGCACGGCGGCGGCCAGAAGATGGTTGTCGGAGATCGGACCTACAAGCAGTTTCGCCGCTTCATTGATGACTACGCCAGTGTGGTGAATGGCAGATACAAAACTGTTGCCGGGATTCCTGTTGAGAGCGACGAACTGTCAGTCGTCACGGACATCTGGTTCAAGATCACCGAGGTTCCCGCCAGGTACGACAAGATGCTGTTGCAGGCTGATCTGTACCGCTCGACCGGAGCAGGCTGGTCGAAACATCGAGTTGCCTCTTCAGACCGTCTCGTCTTCGGCAAAGGCAAACTCTGGCAGCATTCGTTGAGCCTGACGGCCACACGGGGATCAGAGTGGGCTGACGAGATGAAGTCCGGGCGACTGCCTGCGGGCCGGTACCTGGTGAAACTCTACATCGACCAGACCGGCAGGTTGCAGAAAGACTTTCGTACCGAGTTGGGCGACGAAGAATTCGTCGGTCAGGTGGAAATCGAAAGTCAATGGCCTTCCGGCTACGGCAGAATGACGGCCATTCAATTTCCGACGGAATAACTGTCTGGTCGCTCACTTCTCATCTGCGGAAGACCCTGTCAACGACAGGTGAAGTTCGCAAAAGGCTCTCCGACTTTGAGCGGTCCTTCGGTGCGGCAGATCATCAGTTCTCGATGCTTCCGCCTCGACACTCAAAAGGCGAAGCCGTAACAGCGACCTGCGGATGCCTTACTTTTTCGGACTCGCAAGAACCGACTCCGCGTACAGCAGTCGGCCCGTTTTTCCTTCGTAGTACTGGAAAATGACCTGCGGTCGCGGGAACGCCATCCAGCGTGTTCCGGTCGCCGTGAGGGGATTGTTGAACACATTGTTGAGCTGCACGACACAGTAGGTCGGGTGGCGAAGTTCGGCTCGCGGAATGTCGTTCAGGTACCAGGTCGACCAGCGGATGTCGACTTCGCGAGGTCCGTACTTGAACCTGCCGTTCGCCGGGCGATCGCCTTCGTCTCCGCTGTGGTGGTTGCCCGAGTTGTGTGGTCCCGAGGCGCATTCCCAGACGTTATCCGTAATGCGGATCACGAAGCTGTTATGAAGGTCGCCGGTCAGGACGAGGACCGGCTTGTCGATCTCATCCCACTCATTAATGAGCTGTTCGCGTTCGTCGAAAAACACGGTCCAGGCATCGTCCTTGTTGTCGGTTCGGACCACTCCGCCGCCGACGTGAGGGATCATGAAATTGACCGAGGACACCACAAACAGGAAATCGGCTTTGCTGGCCTGCATGCCGTCCAGAAGCCACTTCTTCTGAATCGGGCCGAGCATCGAGATGCCCTTTTTGTACGGGTCCGATTTGTCGTGCATCTGCCGCTGGCCACGAGTGTCGCAGACAAAGAAGTCGCAATTCGCGATGGTCATTTTGAAGTACGAACGACGGCCGAGAGAGTACGAGACTTCTCCGTCTTCGTTGAAAGCCGGCCACACTTTGACTCGGTTCTTGTCGAGGACTTTTTCGATGCGGTACACGCCGGCGTTCGGGTCACCGCCGACTCCGTCGAGGGCGTTGTCGTTCACCGCCGATGTCGGACCTCCCCAGTGGACGTGCAGGTTGTTGATCTGAGCCAGGTCCAGCTTCGTGAAGTCCGCCGACTCATCGACGATGACATCTCCACCTGTTTTCACGGTGCCTCGACCAAAGTGGATCGGTTGAGTGAACTCCGTCGGATTCGCCCAGCCGAGGTAGTCGTACCAGGCTCGCACGCCGATGTCGCGGAAAACGGCTCGGCGATCGCGGAGCCCGGGAGTACCCGCTCCCCAGATATCGTTGAGGCACTCGTGGTCGTCGTAAGTGAAGAACGACGGCACCTGAGAATGCCACTGCGTGAGGTTCGGGCCCTGGTCGAGAAACGTTTTGTAGTTCTGCCAGACGCCGACCATGTTCGGCGCAACCTTCAGGTGAGCTGGCAGCTCGCCATCGTGATGAGTCTGCGCTTTCCACCTGTCGACGGTAAAGTCGCGCTGCGTTTCGTACAGCCAGTCGCCGTTCAGAATCGCGAAGTGAATCTCATCCTGAAGCCGCTTGCGGAGCATCGTCTCAAACGTCGGCAATGCCGGCCCGTTGGAGCGGGTCGCGTTCTGATTGTTGCCGCACGCGAATTCGAAACTGAAATTGAAGAGGCCCTGTGGATTGAATTCTTTATCAACGAGCTCCTCTGAATCAGGCAGCGTCCTGAACGAGCCGCCTCGACCGGTTTCCTGGCCGAGGATCATCAGCTTGTACCAGTACTTCGTGTCCGCCTTCAGTCCAGTGATGTGAACCCAGCCCGTGTTGTCGTGAGCCAGGTCTGTTGGTACCGGCGTCGTTTCCTGATCGAGCTTCTCCGGCGATGTTCCGTACCGAACAGTGAATGAGGCTGTCTGACGAGACCTCGCCCACACACCGATTCCGTGAGCACTCAGCCGCCCCAGAATCGGCCCGTGCGTCAGGTGATTCTCATCCACGTCAAACTGAGCCATCGCCGGAGCACAGACTCCGATTGCCACAGCAAGAATCAGCAGGCGAATCGTGAGAGGAATCATCGCAACCTCGCGAAGTAAGCGTGAGCATCCGTAAAGCGGAATCGACGAAGACCGTCGGCACTGTACCGGTCCGACTGTCCGACGTCGTCCGGCGCTGGCCGATTCTGCGCAGAGGCCACAGTCGAAGTCGACTACTCCGACCGTAGCTTTGCGTAGTTCAGCTTCGGTCGCTGTTCACTGTTTCTGCTGACCAGGCAGCATTGCCACGCCAGGTTACCGGCAGGAGCCGGATCCAGCGGATACGTCTGGACCCGGATGGACTCGCCGAAGCGCGACCACTCGGCGGCCTGTTGCTGGCCAAGGGTCAGGCGGTCGCGCAGGTTGCGCGTCTCACCGGCGTAAAGTTCGCGGCCATCACGCTCGCTCAGAACGTAAACGCCCGGCTCGTCCGGCAGATCGCTGAGTTTGAGTTCCGACAACGCGACGCTTTTGCCGAGGCCTGTCGGCGGGGTGAGGACCTGGCCGCGACCTCGCGCCATGTTGGCTTCTTTCCTCAGCTTGAGCGCCGCCCAGCGATACTCGAACGACGAAAATCCCGGAGCCAGTCGTCCGGCCAGCTCGTCGAATTTCGCGGCGAGTTTCGGGTCGCACAAAATGTCGTCGAGCGAAGTCGCCACACCCTCGTCGATCATCTGTTGCCAGGCGATCTCACTGGCGAAGAGGTAACCATCGAGGTCCTCCCACGAGATCGTCGTCCGTTCCCAGGAGTCGATGTCCGACAGCTTGCCGGCTTTTCGCAGTCGCAGCAGCAGCGTGTTCCAGGTACGAGCGTCGCCGACCAGACCAATCCGCTCGCAAAGGGCTGTGAACTCACGATTGAGCTGCGGGTCGGCCACGACGCGATCCGCAGAGAAGCCGCCATGAGTGGCCTCGAACGCCTCAGTGATGCCGTGCAGAGTCATCTGCAGTTGAATCTGGTTGTGCCGGGTTTCCTTGGCCGCGAGTTCCTGTTGGGCCTTCGACTTCGCAGACTGTTTCGTACCGCGTTTGTCATTCGTCTTCGGAGCACTCTTGGTCGGCTCGGCGGAACCGTCGAGCTGGTCGCCGACGCGAATCGACTCCAGTCGTTTGCGGCCGTATTCGACGTAGTCTTTGGAAATGTCGTAGCCGATGAACCGTCGCCCCAGCTTCTTTGCCACGGCGAGCGTTGTCGCGCTTCCGGAAAACGGGTCGAGCACGACGTCGCCCTCTTCCGAGCATGTTCGAATGATTCGCCCGAGAAGCTGTTCAGGCATCTGGCAGCCGTGAAATCCCGCCCGCTCTTTGAACGTGCCGGCGACGCGCGGGATGTACCACGTGTCCTCGTCGGCTTTGAAACTTGCTTCGACATCCTGTGGCCGCAGGATGAAAGTACGGTCTGTGTCGGACGGTTTTTCCAGCAGATCCGGCGACCATGTGCCGTCGTCGTCGGAAGTCAGCTCACCCACAACATCAGCCGGGCGGATGATCCATGTGTCGTCGGGGAGGCGGCCCAGCGGGTTGGCTCGCTTGTCGTTGTAGACGAGCTCGCGCGCGGACGGGACTCGATTGTCCAGGTCCTGATCACGAAACGTGAACAGGTCGGGGTCTTTGACAAAGTAAAACATGTGGGCGTGCGATCGAGTGAACTTCGATTTGCAGTTCACGCCGAACGTGTAATACCACACGACCCAGCTGCGGCAGTGAAACCCGATTTCCTGACTGAGCAGCTTCAGCTCGGCCGCGTACTCATCGCCGATCGCCAGCCAGAACGTGCCGTCCGGTTTGAGGACGCGGTGCACGGCTCCGATCCACTTCCGGGACCAGTCGAGGTATTCGTGATAGCCGACTTTGTCTTTGTAGACGTCGTAGTCGTAGCCGATGTTGAACGGCGGATCGGCAAACGACAGATCAATGCTGCCTTCCGGCAGAGCATTCATGGACGCAATGCAGTCCGCCAGCTGAATTGTGTTGAGCGTCTTGTCCATCCGCGAACTCCGTTTCGTTTGTGAGAGCGTTTGAGCCGCATCGTAGCGCCATGGAATCGCGCGTCAATCATGCCGAACGGGCCAGTCGCATCGTGAGCGTTTCAAGTAACCCGCCGCGTGAGTTGTGATGTTGCGCGTTTCAGTCGCGAAGCTGGTTCGGCCAGGGCGATGGTTGAGGCGACTCAAACTTCTCGACCATTCGGTCAAGGACGTCTTTCGTTTCGGCCTCACTGACGAGTTCAGACGTTCCGGAAACGTGGACGACGGCGTAATTCCACGTGGGCACCGCGACGCTGGTCCCGTACCAGCTCGGCGAGACATACGCGTGCGGGCCGTGAAAAATCGCGAGCGTCCTCGCGCCGTCGAGCCGCCTGGCATGAGGGTTCGCCTTCGCAACGTGCCCGAGCAGCTCACCGGCCTTCGCATCGAGCAGCAGCGGAAGATGCGTCACTTCCGGCACCTCGCCCGTCGAGATCAGCGTCGCAAACGGGTCAGCTTCGACGAAGGCGGCGAGCGTTTCGGTGTCGTCAACGGAAAACGACGCGGGGATGTACATGCGGAGTTCTTCCTGGGACGTCGGCAAAGAACCCGTCAGACCCGCGGCTTTGCGTAAGGTTCGTCCGAGAGGTTGAAGACGGGCAGGAGAGGCTGTCGTTTATACATAAGTCACTTAATCGCCTGGCCCGAAGGTCATCCATGCGGTGGCAAGGTCGG
>JAQBVJ010000118.1 GCA_027623235.1 Planctomycetota bacterium | reverse complement strand
TACCGCCATCTCCGGCGATCACTGCCGCAGCAGCGTAGGTAATTGCACCGGACCGTGAACGGTTACCTCAAGGTGATACGGGAGCCACAGCGGGATGGAAAACTCTTCCGTCAGGCTTTGCGGTCCCGTAACCTGAAATTTATCACGTGAACTCGACTACAACTTCACGACCTGGCAGACGCCGAATTCGAGCCATACTAACACTCCTTGGAGTGTTGGTCTGTAGTAGTCTGGCCCCGGTCCTGACGACTCAATACCGCATCGTTTCCTTCCTGAGACTTGTTGATTACGTTCCGCCGGTCGCCGGCACGTCCTATCCGGACCTTGTCAATTCCGTTGCGATGATTCGTGATGCAGGACTTGCTGATGCAGTCCTGCCCGAACTGCTTTGGCGTTTGAGAACAACGAATGGAACTGTTCGGGTACACACGTGGCATGCAATTCGATTGCTGGAGAACGATGCTCGACCCGCAATCCCAGAATTGCGACTGATCGCAAATGACTCGTCTCTTCCTGATCACATGCGAAGCGACATAGATGAATTGATCTTGACGATTCAGGATCCCTCACGTGCTTACCGTGGGTGCGATTAGTAAAGCGTTCTGTCTCTGATAATCGTGTCCTGTGAACACAAATTCAAAATCACAACCTGAACGACGCCGAATTCGAGCGATCTTGACACTCCTTACCGTGCTGGTATGCGTCGCTGGGGCCCCGGTTCTGACGACTCAGTACCGCATCGTTTCGTTTCTGAGACTTGTTGATTATCAGCCTCCCATTCAGGGCACGTCATACCCGGACCTTGTCGGCTCGGTCGAAATGATTCGCAGAGCTGGTCTTGTGGACGCGGTTCTGCCTGAACTGCTCAAACGGTTAAGATCATCAAACTCAACGGTCCGTCTGAATGTCTGCTACGCACTGTTCCTGCTGCAGGACGACGCACGATCTGCAATTCCGGAATTGAAATGATCGCAGCCGACTCTTCGTTGCCCGCACACGCACGTGAAAATGCATCTGCCGTCATTTCAAATCTCCAAGCCATTTCTGCAAGGTGAGCAGGTAGAAAGAGGAAGTAAGTTGCCACGTCTGCATTCTTTCGTCCCGTCCGAGCCGGAATGGGAGGTCCTTTCGAGCGACACGTTCGACGAGCCGTGTTACCCGAGCCCGGCGATCTCCGGCGGCCGCGTCGACGTGCGAACTGAGTCGAAGCTGTACTGCTTCGCGGTGAAGTGAAATTCGGAAGTCGCCCGAAAACGCCAGCGAACAACGGTCGCCGCTGGCCGTGAATCGGGCGGAGATTTGTTGAGTCAAGGATAGGAAATGGCGATGACTGAAATCACTCGACGCGGTTTTGTGACTCACTCTGCCAGCGCGGCGGTGGCGCTGGTGTTTGGTGGAGTCGCGGATGCGAAAGACGACGGCGACAGCAGCCCGCGAGCCGGAATGACTCTTGGTTTCAGCACCTACGGGATGAAGTCGCTCAAGACGGAAGAGGCACTTGAGGTCATTTCTGAAATCGGGTTCGACGCGGTTGAGGTCACCGTGTGGCCGGACTGGGATGCCGCGCCGGCTCGGATGGACAAGGAGCGGCGGGCCCGGATGCGGTCGAAGCTCTCCGAAGAAAAACTCAAACTGACGTCGCTCATGGAGCACGTTTCTCCGTCGGCTGACGAGGCACAACATCAGAAAGACCTCGAACGATTCCGGAGCGTCTTTGAGCTCGCGCGGGATCTGGCTCCGAAAGACCCGCCCGTCGTGCAGACGGTGCTCGGCAGCGGTCGCTTCGACGAAAAGAAAAACATGATCCGCGATCGTGTCGGCGACTGGGTCGAGCTCGGTAGACAGCACGGCGTTGTGACCTGCGTGAAACCTCATCGCGGCGGAGTTGTCTCGCAGCCGTCTGAGGCGATCTGGATTCTCAAGCAGTTGGAGCAGCCTCGCTGGGCGAGGATGGTTTACGACTACAGCCACTACATTTTTCGCGACATCCCGTTTGTCGAGTCGATCCGTGAGGCCCTGCCGTACACCTCGCACGTCGCAGTGAAGGACACGGTCCGGAAGGGCACCGGAACCGAGTTCGTGTTGCCGGGTGAGGCCGGGACGATCGACTTCGTCACGCTGCTGAAGGAACTGGCAAAGGGCGGCTATGCCGGAGACATCTCCTGCGAAGTCAGCGGGATGGTCTGGAGTAAGCCCGATTACAAACCGGCCGCGGCCGCGCGAACTTGCTACACGAATCTTTCGTCGGCGTTTGAGAAAGCCGGAGTCAAACGCCGGTAGGGTGGGCCGAGCGCAGCGAGCCTCACCGGTGAGAGGTGCGCTTGTGGTGGGGCTCGCTGCGCTCGGCCCACCCTACGGGGGAGAGAGACCTTCATAGAGGCTGCTGCCGACTCGGATGAGGGTCGCGCCTTCTTCGATCGCGACTTCGAAATCGCCGCTCATGCCCATAGAGAGTTCCGGCAGCGGTTGCTCACCTTGAGAAGACTCGGCAAGTTGGTCGCGCAGCGCGCGCAAGCCTCGAAAGGTCGCGCGTGTTGATTCCGGGTCGTCCGTGTGCGGGGCCATCGTCATGAGACCGTCGATCTGAACTCCCGACTGCTCACAGAACTGAGGCCACAGTTCCCGCAGTTCGGAGGGGCTTAAGCCGTCTTTGGCGGCCTCACCAGAGACATTCACTTCGAGCAGAACGGATCGCGTCGCGCCGGCTTTGAGTGAGGATTCGCCGATCCGTTTCAGAAGCCGCAGACTGTCGACCGAGTGAATCCGAGTCGTCGCCGGTAGAACGAGGCCCACCTTGTTGCGCTGCAGATGTCCGATCAGGTGCCAGTGGATTTCGCTCGGAAATTCACCGGCACGCCGGGCCAGTTGCTGCGGTCGATTCTCGCCGAAATCGCGGTGTCCCAGATCGAACAAAGCCTGCACCCAGGCGGGCTCTGCATATTTTGTGACGGCGACAAGCGTGACGGACTCGGGGTTTCGATCGGCCCGTCCGGCGGCGGCGGCGATTCTCACCCGGATTTTCTTCAGATTCGCATCAATCTTTGACAGGATCATCTTCAGGTTCGCATTGGGAACGGACGTTGAAAGTCGAGGTTCCAGGTGACAGATCGGCTCCCTGAGTGTACCGTAAGGAGCTTCAAAGCCGCGTTTTCGCTGTGCCGGCTTTGCCTCCCGTTCTCCATAGTCCTCCGACCCGAGGAGTTCAAGATGAGTGCGACTCTCCTGCAGAAAACGACGCCTCACCGATGCGGACTGAGAATCTGCATCCCCGGTGCGGTTGCCTGTCTGGCCCTCCTCGTCGCCGGTTGCGGCGGAGGAACTCCCACTCCCGAACCGACCGGTTCATCGTCGGATTCGACGACAGATTCGGGAAGCTCGGCTCCAGATTCCTCAACAATGATGGCAGACGCGGGTGGCGCTGGCATGGCGGACTCAGGTGCCGCGATGATGGATCCAGGTGCCGCGATGATGGACCCTGGTGCCGGATACGCCGACGCCGGTGCTGGCTACAGTGACCCGACTGCGGGAGCTATCCCAGGTGCCTCGGGCGCTTCTCCAGGTGCGCCGGGCTCACCCGGCGCTGGTTACGATGATCCGACTGCGGGAGCTATCCCAGGTGCCCCGGGCGCGACTCCAGGTGCGCCGGGCTCACCGGGTGCTGGTTACGCTGATCCGGCGGCGGGAGCTATCCCAGGTGCCCCGGGCGCTTCTCCAGGTGCGCCGGGCTCACCGGGTGCTGGTTACGGTGATTCGGCGGCGGGAGCTATCCCAGGTGCCCCGGGCGCGACTCCAGGTACACCGGGCTCACCCGGCGCTGGTTACAGTGATTCGGCGGCGGGCGCTATTCCAGGTGCACCAGGCGCTGTCTCAGGTTCGCCCGATGCTGGAGCATATCCGGGCGGAACAGGCGCACCCGGAGGAGAGGGAAGCCCCGGTGGAGGAGAGGGGCAGAGGCCGAAAGCTCCACCCGCCGGAACTGCTGAGCATCCTGCGTTCCAGCTGGTCATGGGCCTGATGGAAGGAAAGGCCGATGGGCTCAGTGAATTCATCAGCAAACGGGCAACAGGTGATCTGGCCGAACTCCGCGACGGAAAAGTCAGCGAGAAAAAAATGGCTGAACTGAAGTCAACATTTGCGAAGCCACAGCTGATTAACACCAAGCGAGTCACCGGAGGAACTCAGGTCAACCTTCGTAGCGGGGACCAGATCATCAACCTTGTGATCAAGAAAGAGGGCGAAGCCTTCGTGGTTTCCGAAATGAAGTTTCGCAAGAGTACCGCCCGCTGAGAAACCGGTCTCACCGACCCACTTCGAACCGGCTGAAAACAACGGGTGTCATCGTTCGAACGATGGCACCCGTTTTCTGTATAGCGCACTTCTAAGCTAAGAAGCCAAGGGTGTTTTTTTCTCAGTGATCTGTGGGCACAACGGAGCCATTTCACGGTTCAGCTCGATGTAGTCATGCCATTTTTCCGGGACGTCGTCTTCGTGGAAGATCGCCGCAACCGGGCATTCCGGAATGCACGCTTCGCAGTCAATGCAGGGATCCGGATCGATGAAAAGAATCGATTTACCCTCGTGAAAACAGTCGCACGGGCACACCACCACGCAGTCCGTGTACTTGCAGCCGAAACACGGTTCTGTCACCACCATCGCCATCGGATGACTCCTTTTGCAATTTCGTTGAGTCGGAAGGAAACTGACTTCTGCGAGGTGAATGCAGAACCTGGTCGATGACCGGACAGAGGATTCGAAAGTTTTTCCAGAATTCGAAAGCCTCCTTCTGTGCTTGAAGACGCGTCCAATTCGGAACTGCTGGCTGCCTGGCAGACGGGCGATGAGCGGGCGGCGCAGGTCCTGGTCCGGCGCTACATGAGCCGCCTGACGGCACTCGCCCGGGCGCGATTATCGAGGAAGCTGGCCCGGCGGCTCGATTCGGAAGACATCGTGATGTCCGCATGGCGAAGCTTCTTTGCGGCAGCCGGCCGCGATCAGATCGCCGTTCCCGACGACGACAACCTGTGGCCGCTGCTGGTCACGATGACTCTGAGAAAGCTGGCTCGCCAGGCGGACCGGCAGAACGCAGCAAAGCGTTCGATCCAGACTGAGGTCGCGTTCGGCGACGGCGAGTCCTGGCCGAAAGTCGTCTCACGCGACCCCTCACCAGAAGAAGCCGCGATGGTGACCGACGAAATTGAGTCGCTCATGGCGGCCCTGTCCGCGTCCGATCGCGACATTCTGACGCGACGCCTTCAGGGTGAGGAACTCACCGCGATCGCAGCCGCCGCTGGCTGCTCGGAACGAACCGTGCGGCGGGCGCTGCAACGGGCTCGCGACGAGTACCTGTCTCGGCAGCACACCGAGCCGGGCACGATTCGCGAATCAGAGATCACGCAGACCGACGCGGCTCCGCCGGACCAGACAACCACGATCGCAGGTCACACTCAAGTTTCCGCGGCCTCTCAGCGATCGCTTCCGTTGCCGGACGCCAGCTTCGATTACAGCGACGTTGTTCTGGAGCAGCTGATCGGCCAGGGCGCGTTCGGTCGCGTCTACCGGTCCCGACTGGCCGACGGTCAAGCGGTCGCCGTGAAATTTCTTCGCAGAAATCTGTGGAAGAACCCGCTGGCGGCCGGTCAACTGATTCGCGAAGCCGCTGTGCTGGCCGGGTTGACTCACCCCGGCATCGTGCGTCATCTCGGCTGGGGTCGGACGAGAGCGGGCGCCGTTTTTACGGTCATGGAGTTAGTCGATGGCCAGAACCTGGCCTCGTGGCGACAGCTCGGCGAGGTCTCTCTCCAGGACGCGATCCGGTGTGGCATCGAGCTTGGTGAGGCCCTCGCCGCTGCACATCGTGCAGGCGTCATCCACGCGGATCTGACTCCAGCAAATGTGCTTCGAACAAGCGACGGCCGCTTCGCGTTAACCGACTTCGGCTTCAGCCAGGTCGCTGGCGAGCCACTTCGCATGGCGGCGGGAACACCTGGATTCCTCGCACCCGAGCAACTGTGCGATGCGTTCGGAAGTGTGTCTGACCGGACCGATGTCTACGGGATCGGCGGGATCGTTTACTTCCTGCTCACGGGTCGACCACCGGTCACCAGCGAGACTGTGCCGGATGCGATCGCGGAAACGCTCTCGTCCCGACCGTTTCAGTCTGTGCGCGAAATCGTCGAGGACGTTCCCGCTCGTCTGGACGAATTGATTCGTCGATGCCTGAGCAAGGAACCGCGGCACCGACCCGAATCCGTCGAGTCGGTTGTGCGTGAGCTCGCTGCGATTGCCGGTTGAGGCGTCGTCCCGATTACTCCGTGGCCGCTCCCTTGTCGGCTGCAGTTGGCACTTCCGGCGGTTTCGGCACGTCCTTCAGACGCGACGGGTAGTCGTGGACCTCGGTCTGGTAGTCGCTGATCATCCAGCGGACGAGCAGGTCCAGGTCACGGTCGTCGATCGCGTCGTGGTCGTAGGCAGGCATCTGGTTCTTGTCGCCGTAGAATTTCGACGGGTCGCGGATGAAAGCCTTCAGCCATTTCTTTGACATGTACTCGGCCAGGTCCGGGTAATACGGAGCCTCTTCGGGTGACGCGTAGTCGCTGCCGATCGTGTCGTGGCAGTCCAGGCACGAGGCCATTTCGTCTCCACTGGCGAGCGGTTCACCGCCGAGAATGGCTCCTCCACGTTCGACGAGTGTTTCGTCCGCCTTCCGTCCGCTCAGCGAGTAAAGGTGCTCAACGATTGCGTCGAGGTCCTTTTTGTTTTCAGCCTTTGCGAAGAGTTCCGCGTACGCCTCCGAGGCGCTCGCCATCTCGCCACCGATCGGATCGATGTATTCCTCTTCGCCAGCTTCCTTCGCGGCTTTGTACCACCGGCTCTGAGTCAGGTGGCCGAAGTGATTCGAGTAGTCGACGATGACGGACCGCAGCCACTCGCGCGAGCTGGCGCTGGCCAGGTCGGTCGCGACCGGCATCGTGACCTGCGACTTGCCGGACGCATCCGTCATTTTGATCAGGCGGCCTCTTCCGTTGTGACCGTTCCAACGGTGACAGGCCGCGCACTTGTCGGCGAAGATCCGTGGACCTCGCGTGAACGGGTCGCTGGCCAGCAGACTGCCCGCTCCCTCGACGGGGATCATCATCGGACCGTTGGCCAGCTCTGTGACTCTCGCCCCGTCGCGGTGGACTTCGGCCAGGGCGGCCTGATGATCCTCATTCGTGCCGTCTTCGTAGAAGGCGATTCCGGTGAGCAGAACGATGCCGGCCATCATGGCCCAGATGTAAGCGACATTGAATTTGTGACCGGACTTCCATTTCGCGATCAGCGGCATCGCGACCAGGATGCCGAACAGTAGACCGGGGATGTAGAGGGCCCCGAAGGCTGTTCCCATCGCTGCGATCAGTTTGATCTTGATGAAGCGGAACAGGAACAGGAAGTACCACTCGGGCCGGGCGGCTTCGAACGCCTCGGCGGGATTCGCAGGCGGACTCAGCTCGGCGCCTTTGAAGATAGCGAGCAGCATGACGACGGCGAGGACTCCCAGGCACGCGACTCCATCTTTGAGCACCTGGTCCGGCCAGAAGGATGACTCGGGTGCGGCCTTCGGGTCTTTCGGGTGGATGCCGTGCCGACGAAACACGTAAATGTGCAGCACAAGAAACGCGATCAACAGTCCGGGAAGAATGCCGGCATGCATCGCGAAGAACCTGGTCAGTGTGTGATGTCCGTACTCCGTTCCTCCTTGAGCGAGCTGCTGGACCTGCGGCCCGACAACAGGAGTGGCGCTCATGATGGTGGTCGTCACTTTTGTCGCGTAGTAGCCCTTCTGGTCCCATGGCAGCAGGTAACCGGTGAGGCCCAGTGCCAGGACGATCTTCATCAGGATCAGGCCGAGCCAGAAGTTGACTTCGCGCGGCGCTTTGTAGGCTCCGTCGATGATCACCTGGATGAGGTGAATCGCCAGCAGCACCGTCATCGCCTGCGCAGTGAAGTGATGGATGCCTCGCACCAGCCAGCCCAGGAACATTTTTTCCTGAATGAAGTACACGCTTTCCCACGCCGTCTGAGCACTCGGGCTGTAGGCCGTCCACAGGAAAATCCCGGTGATGACCTGAATGGAAAACGTGAAGACCAGCGTGCTGCCCCAGACGTATCGCCAGCGGGATCCGCCGGGGATGCGTTCGTAAAGGGCCTCTTTGACCAGATCGTTGATGCCGGTTCGATCGTCGAGCCAGGCCAGGAATGCGCGCATCATATCGAGACCTTTTCGCTGATCGCCCCGCGGAATTTTTCGTACTTCACCCACACCGTGCCGTCGTCCTTCACAGCGACGTCCAGTGCGTCCATCCCGCGTGGCGGAATCTCGTTCTGTTTCCCGCCGTCCAGGTCAAACGAGCTCAGATGACACGGGCAGTAGAAATCGCCCTTCGCTGCGCGATGCTCGACCGCACAGCCCAGATGCGGGCAGATCGTGTTGAAGGCGATGACCTGTTCGCCAACTTTGCGAATCCAGATCGATCCGATTTCCTGATTCGGAAACAGGTTCCAGGCATCGACGATGTCGTCGAGCATTTTCAACTGCAGAGGCGTGCCGTCGTCCGGCAGCGACTCAAGCGTGACGGTGGTTTTGAGTCGGCCGCCCTCGTCCTTCACGGGAGCGTCCGGTCGAGCTGACGCTTCCGCTTCGTGCTTCCCCTTGAAGAGCGGATGAAGAAAAAACAACCCCCCCGTGATCGCCGGGACGACTCCCACGATCAGACCGATGGCTGCGGCGAAGAACTCGACCATGAAGTTCCGTCGCGGCTGGTCGCCGGATTCCGTCGAGGCGGTTTCGCTTGAACTGGCCGCTGTTTCCGGAGCTTCGTTTTCAGGCTGAGTGCCGTCGTCCGGGGTTTTGTTTTCACTCATGACTTGCCTCGGGAATCGAGGATGGGAATCTCACATCGAACAGGGCCGGTTCGTGCCGGCCGATACGAATATCAATGGCCGGCGGAAGCCGACCCAGCTTGATGTTTCTAAAATTGATGCTGACGCAGATGGGACAGCCGGTCGTCAGGAGACGGCCTGCTGCATTGCCGGTAGGACTTTTGCCAGAGCCTCTGCCAGGGAACCGGGCAGGGTGGCTCCAGCGGCCTGTTTGTGACCGCCGCCGCCGAACTGCTCGGCCACGACCGCCACGTTGGTATCAACTCGTCCGCGAAAACTGACTTTGACTGTCTGGTTGGGTTGCTCGATCGCGATGAACGCTGCCTTTGTCCCGCCAATTTGAAGCACGGCGTTGACGAGGTCCTCCGTATCGGCGGGCACGGACCCGGTCTCTTTGAAGTCCTCTCGAGAAACCGTGAGATACGCCAGCCGGCCATCGCAATCGACCGTCAAACGGCCGAGAACTCGACCAGTCAGTCTCATCCTTGCCGCCGAATGCTGCTCGTAGAGCAACGAATAAAGTACATGCGGTTTTGCTCCGGCGTCAATTAACTGACCGGCAATGTGCATCGTCCGCGAAGTCGTCGAAGGAAACCGAAACCAGCCGGTGTCCGTCGCGATTGCACAGTACAAAGCTGTTGCCGCTTCTTCACGGATTTCCGCCCCGAGTGCCTGTGCTAATTCAAAAATCAGCTCACCGGTTGCCGCGGCAGTCGTGTCTTTGATGACAAGTCCGCCCAGGTCGTCCGAGCTGACATGATGATCGATGATGACCTTCTGAGCAGCCGTCGTCCGAATCACCTCGCCGACTTCCTGCAGCTGACTCCAAGCGCATGTGTCGACGACGATGTGCACGTCGGTGTCGCGTGCCTCGTCAGCCGTCATCGTTTCGCCAATCTTTTTCGCCCGGCCGTTCGGGTCGAGGAACGCCAGATTCGGGGATGCTGCGGACGGATTCACAATCCGCACCGACTTGCCCAGCGACTCCAGCGCGTCCGCGAGGCCGAGCTCCGAACCGAGCGCATCGGCGTCCGGCCGCAAGTGACTTGAAAGGACAAACCGGTCGTTGGACCGAATGATTTCAATCAGCAGGGACCAGTCGATTGCCATAATTCATATCAACCAATTGGCCCCGAAGAATAAGCGGGACCAGCGAGGATAAAGCGACACAGAAATTTGCAGAACGGGCAATCTGAACGCCACAAAGCTTAACGGTTCAGCATTCTGCTGACGACTCCCCGCGTTTGCTCGACGTCCTGTTTGAGCTGCCGGGAAAGCATCTCGGCATTGGGAAAGGTGAGCGTGTCGCGCAGCCGTGTGACGAATTCCAGCTCGAGCGATTCGCCGTAGAGATCGCCGTCAAAGTCGAGCAGGTGAGCCTCAATCTTCCGTCGTTTCTCGCCGAACGTCGGGTTCGGTCCGAGGTTGACCGCCGCTGCGTATCGCTGGCCGTCGTGATAAACGATGCCCGCGTAAACGCCATCTCGCGGCAGCACGGTGACGACGTGGGTCAGGTTCGCGGTCGGAAAGCCGATCTTCGCCCCTCGTTCCGATCCGTGTGAAACTCGTCCGACCACCCGGTAGCGATGTCCGAGCAGATCGCTGGCCTGCGCGACGTCACCCTCGACAAGCAGTCGTCGCACGACACTTGACGAGACCATCGACGCTCCAACAAACACAGGCGGCACAACATCGAGCCCGATGCCGGCTCCGTTGCAAAGTGTTTTCAGGACCTGAGAGTTCCCCGCGCGGTCGCGGCCGAAGAAAAAGTTCGGACCTTCAACGAGACCTCTCGCCTTGAAATCGTCGAGCACAACAGACGCAAAGAACTCTTCGGCGGACAGATTCAGCAGCCGCAGATCCGTCGCGTAAACAACCAGGAAATCGACCCCGCACGCTTCGATGAGCTCCGCTTTCTGGTCGAACGATGTGAGCGATGGCGGGCACTCATACGGACGCAGCAGCTGGATCGGATGCGGATCAAACGTAAAAACGACAGAGGGCACACTGAGCTTTTGCGCGTGCCTCACCAGGCAGGCCATCATCTGCTGGTGCCCGCGGTGAACTCCGTCAAAGTTGCCGATTGACAGGAAGCCATTCTGGTATCCCGCGTTCGGGTCGAATCCTCGCAGCAGTTTCAATTCGTAATCCGGTCCGTTTCTTGTCTGACGCAAAGGCGCTAAGCCGCAGAGGTTCGCACAGAGTGCGTTTCTCACTTCTTTATTTTGTGTTTACGAGTGAATCTTCGCGCCTCTGCGACGTTGCGTCAGAGACAGCCTGGTCGAAGTCATGAGACCACGAACTTCTTCAGCTTCTCCCGGTCCAGCTCAAAGCCCAGTCCTGGTCGAGTCGGTATCGTGAGAAACCCTTCCTCATCGAGCACGAATGGCTCAACGAACAATTCCTCGATGTACGCGCAGGGGGTCAGGTATTCCACATATCGGGCGACGGGCATGGCGGCGGCCAGTTGCAGGTCGGCGGCGAGGCCGACTGCAGTATTCCACCCGTGCGAAACCATCTGAACGTTATGATCGAACGCGAGCCACGCGATCCGGCGGGACTCGCTGAGGCCGCCGTTTTTCGTGCAGTCCGGCTGGATGATATCCACGGCCCGGCGTTCCAGCCACGGCTGAAACGACTGCCGCCGAGTCAGCACTTCGCCACCCGCAATCGGGACAGGCGACTGCTTTGTGAGCTCGATGTAACCTTCAATGTCGTCCGGCGGGAGAGCCTCTTCGAACCAGACGATGTCGAAGTCGGCGAGCATTTTCGCAGTCTCGCGAGCCCAGTTGAGTCCGTGCGGCCAGAACTGCTCGCTGCCGCCGGCGTCGACCATCAGCTCAACGCCGTCACCGACGGTTTCCCGAGCCGTCCTGATCAACAGCTCATCGAACTTCCGGTCTCGCCGGCCGAACGGACGCCAGCCGAGTTTGATCGCCTTGAACCCGCGCGCGACCGTCGCTTCGAGGCTCGTTCGGAGCGCATCGGGCTCGTCGAACAACATCGAGCCGTACGGCTTGATCCGGTCTCGATAAATCCCGCCGAGCAATCGCGACACCGGCTGCCCACAGGCTTTGCCCATGATGTCCCACAGAGCGATGTCGATCCCCGAAATCGCATGCTCGACCGCGCCGCCTCGCCCCTGCCAGAAGCTCGCCTGCCGCAGCGTCTCGCTGACTCGTTCGGGTTCGACTCCGGACTGGCCGATCAGCAGTGGCTTCAAAAGTTCGACGGCTCCCCGCACCAGCGTGCCGGAGGTGAAGCAGCTGCCGACTCCGGAGATGCCCTCGTCCGTGTGAACCTCGATGAGCGTGTGGAGGTTTTCCTGCGGCTCGTGCCCCTGAGGCCAGCCGCCGTCGACGGTGTCGCCGGTCAGCGGGAGAACATCAACCTGAGTGATCTTCATGAGCAGTACCTCGCCCGGGTTGCAGAAACAGTGGCAGGCCACACTTTGCGCAAAGAAAAACGCAGGGACCAATCCCTGCGTCAGTATTTCGTTCGGTCTGGCTAAGGTCTATCGACCTGGGAGGATCGCCGAGGGTGACTAACCCCAGAACTTTTCGCCATGCCAGTTGCACGGAGCCGCTGTCTCGACTTCGATGTCGCCGGTGACGCGGCACTGGCAGGACAATCGCAGCTCTTCCTCGTGGCCGATGTACGCGAACTGAGCTTCCGGGTTCGCGATCGTCGTTGTGAACTTCTCGATCATGCCAGGTTTGGTCACGTTCTCCTGGCCCTTTTTGATGTACACGCGGCACGAACCGCACAGACCCAGACCGGGGCAGTGCAGGTACTTGTGAAGTCCCTTGTAAACCTCAACGCCGGCACTCTGGGCGACCTTCCTGAGGTTTGCTCCCTCGGGAACTTCGACGGTCTTTTTCTCTTTTTTAAACGTGACCTTCGGCATGACTGTCGCCTGCGGGAAAAGTGGTTGAGCGGAACTCAAACGGTCAAAAACCTTTGAAACGGCACGGGATAATACGGAGCTCCTGATTCAATTTCCAGACAGCCGTCATGCTCCCGGAAACTGAGAACGATTGCGGTCTCACCACAGCAGGCTCCGCAGGTTCGCTCCGACAAGCCGCACGAAACTCACCAGCCCGGCGTTACCACCGTGGCACCAGGCCAGCACGAGGCCGTGCGTCAGCAGGTTCAGCCCTGGCAGCACCATCAGACAGAACAGAAATCCGGCTTTGTGCAGGTCGCTTTGGCCGCGATGGGTTTCTCGAATTGTCGAGGTGACGTGGTAGGCGAAAGCGGCACCCAGAACCGCATCGCCGATCGGTGTCTCCAGAAATGGCACGAGGATGAACAGAGGCAGAAGCAGCATGCAGACTGTCGGGAAAAAGTACGGAGCGAGCGTGATCAGCCAGTTTCCCGTGCCGAGATAGCGGACGTGCCCGCCGTTGCGCCAGGTCGTGCGAATGCCGACAACCCGATGAAACGTCAGCATGGCGAACAGAGCATGCGTCAACTCATGCTCAAGCGTCGAAAGCCACGTCGTCCGCCATTGGCGGATTGAGAGTGTCCAGAAAACCAGATAGAGACCCAGCCCACCAGCGAAAGGGAGAATCGGCTCGGGAGTCTTCACAATCTCTCCGAGCAGAGAAACACAGGCACTCAATGTCGGGATCAGAACCAGCAGGAGAAACAGGGCGGACGGCCAGCGAAGCCATTTCAATGCGGTATCGATTCCGCCTGCGATTCGGCTGAGTCGACCTTGAAGTGCCTGTCGCATTGGTGTCTGCCGCTCCCGCGAACCGAATTGAAGGCTGAGTGACCGCTGAATTCGGACCTGCTTACTGTAACCCACCACGGCAAAATGGCTTATGGTCGGTCTATCTCCGTGGCACTCGCAGCAGGGATTTTCGGGAACCGTGGTTCCAACTCTGCGTAAACTTTGACGGTTACAGCGATTGTGCTGATTATCGGAGTCAGGGAATGCCGATGGTGATGAGAGTTGTCCTCGGGCCTGGGTCCTACTGTCTCAGCTGGAGGCGAAGTCATGTCGCTCGAAACAACGACTTGACACTAAATCTTGATTGGGACTAAAGTTCCGTCGTTGTTCATGCCAGCCAGATGGTATTTCCCGTCGACACCGCGCTGGGCGGAGGCGCCGTCGTGACGAAAAAAGACATAGTCAAAGCGATCTCTGAGCATATTGGGATGACCCAGCTCAAGACGAAAGAGATCGTACAGAAAACGTTCGATGCGATCATTGATACGCTCGTTCGTGAAAAGCGCATTGAACTGCGTAATTTTGGCGTGTTTGAGGTGAAGAAACGGGCGGCGAGAAAGGCTCGAAACCCGAGAACAGGGACACGCGTCGACGTCCCCGAAAAATACGTTGTCACTTTCAAACCCGGCAAGGAGATGGAAGAACGAGTTCGGCAACTGGAACGCAAGGAAGCCGCTGCAGCAGAAGCGGCCTCAAATTCTCAGGCCAGTTCCGCCGCCAGCTCGATGCCAGCTCCGCAAACCCCACCCCCGCAACAGTTTCCTGCCCCTGAGCCGACTCCGGCTTCCCCTTCTACTGACTCACCTTCTCACGGCATGTAGGCGTTCTGTCTTCTGCCGAGAACTGCCATCGACAAGCGATTCGCTCGTGGTGGCCAGGTCTTCCAGCCGTTCCGGCTGACAAAAACCAACTCAATTCACCACTTCACTTTCCGCCAGCTCATGGAGGAGTTCCATGCGGAAGCTCTTTTTCTCCGCAATTCTGGGCGCTGTTTGTCTTGTCCAGACCGGTTGCATCGTCCCGATTTACTCGTCCTCGCCTGACCGTCGGGTCAAGCAGATGATTTACGTGTCGGAAGGTCTTCGGCACATAAACGGCATCTGGGAACGAGCCTGGGGACTGGACATGCCGGATCTTCAGACACCGTACCGAACTCACGGCGGCGTCATCTGACGACGTCGAGTTTTCGCGCCGACACTTTCCAACCGGATTTCCGTGGAGCCTCTCCGCGGTTGCGTTCGCCTATGCGCGCCTGCCTGATCCTTCTGACTCTGGTGGCGACGAGCCTCACGACCCGCGCGGCGCGTTGTGACTGGGTCGACGTTCGCCGTGCAGGGCAGTTTCGTATCTATGCCGAATTCGATCTCGATCGATACGACTCTCTGGTCGAGACCATCGAGGAACAGCGGTCAGATATCGCGGCGACGCTCGGACTGACCCCGAACGAGAACCCGATCGTTGTCTGCCTGTTTTCCGGCTACGCGAGCTACGGCCGCTACGTCGCCGAGCACGCCCCCACCGGAGCTCGCCGCCGCGCGGTGTTCGTTCAGAAAGACGACACCGGCTACGTCTACGTGTACCGTCAGCCTGGTTTCGAAACCGACCTGCGGCACGAACTGACGCACGCCATTCTGCACAGCATGCTGCCGTTTCTTCCGCTGTGGCTCGACGAGGGGCTGGCCGAGTACTTCGAGGTTCCTCAGCAAAAACGAGCTTCCGGCAATCCCCATCAGACAAAAATGAAGTGGGCCGCAAAGCTCGGGTGGAAGCCGAACCTGGTTCGACTCGAAAGCCGGGACGACTTCTCGAAATTCACAGCCGCCAACTATCGCGAGGCGTGGGCCTGGGTACACTTCCTGCTGCACAGCTCCGACGAGAACAACGACCTGCTGCGACGGTACCTCGCCACGATTCAGGACGAGCAGCTTCCCGGTCCATTCAGCAGCCATCTCGGCACGGACCCCGGAAAGCGACAGCGGCTCCTGCTTGATCATCTGAAGCAATGGCGATAGACAGAGGCGTCAACCTGTCAGGTTTGACCTTCGCCGCTGTCCTCCAACCCGCCATTGACCATGCAGATCATCCCGGTCCTCGACCTGCTGGGCTCCGTCGTTGTGCGCGGAGTCGCGGGACAGCGCGATCAGTACCGGCCGATCGAGAGTGACCTTGCTCCTTCGTCCAACCCGGTCGACGTCGCGATCGCGTTTCGAAAAACGTTCGGGCTCAACCGGCTTTATGTCGCTGATCTGGATGCCATCCTGCGAGCTGAACCAAACTGGCCGGTTTACGGACAACTTCGGCAGGAGGGCTTTGAGCTGTTGATCGATGCGGGAGTCACGAACGCGGTTGACGCGACGGCCGTTCTGGCAGCGGGTGCGAATCAGGTCATCGCCGGTCTCGAAACGTGGCCGCTGCTTTCGTCGCTCGAGATGCTGATCAATCAGCTGGGCGAAGAGCGGGTGATTTTCAGCCTCGACCTCAAGAACGGGCAGCCGATCGCAAAACTTCGGGATCTCCGTCTGCTGGAAGACCCCGCCGACATCGGGGCCTGCGTTCTGGAAGCGGGCGTGCGGGAGCTGATCGTGCTGGACCTCGGCTCGGTCGGAACCGGAACCGGTGTCTCAACGACGGGTCTGTGCCGCGAGCTGAAAGACTTCGCTCCCCGCTGCCGGCTGATCACTGGAGGCGGAGTGCGGAACGCGGCCGATCTGGTTGAACTCTCGTCGGCCTCTGTGGACGCCGTTCTGGTCGCCTCGGCCCTGCACGACGGATCAATCACGGCCGAAGATGTGGCCCTGCACGCCGGGTAAGAGGCAACGTGTCGGCGCGGTTTGACAGACAAACGACGATGCGACAAGCTCCTCGTCTTAATGCGTCGGCGGCTCGCGGGCGGAAACTCCCTCTCAAAAACGAAGCAGGAAAAGACTCATGGCACGGGCGACAGCACGGCACATTCTGGTCAGCGACGAAGCGACCTGTGAGCAGCTCAAGCAGCAGATCACGGGGGGAGCCGACTTTGCGGCACTCGCCAAAGAGCATTCCAGTTGCCCGTCCGGCAGGCAGGGCGGAGACCTCGGCGAATTCGGACCGGGCCAGATGGTTCCCGAGTTTGATCAGGTCGTTTTCAATGAGGCTGTCAACGTTGTCCACGGTCCTGTTCAAACGCAGTTCGGGTACCACCTTCTCGAAGTGACAAGCCGTACGGAGTAATCGCATGGCCCTGGCATCGGCAGGGACTCGCAGCGTGCGGGTCCTTTTTCTTTTCGCGATCGCAGTCTGTGTGCCGCAGTTCGACTGCTGCGCAGAGTCAGCAGACGCGCCGCTCACCTTCGCCGTGATGGGTGATGTTCCCTACGCCGTAGGCGAATACAGCTTGCTGAAAAAGCAGCTGGCCGAACTGCCTGATCAGGCGGAGTTCGTCGTCCATGTCGGAGACATTAAACCCGGTGCGCCGCCCTGCACCGAGGACATTTACATCCGGGTTGCCAGCGTGCTTCGAGAATCGAAACCGCCCGTCTTCATCATTCCCGGCGACAACGAGTGGAACGATTGCATCCTGCCGACTCCTGCAACCGCGTGGGGCTACTGGACGAAACACTTTCTGCGCTTCGACTCGCAGTGGGAGCATAAGCTGCCCGTCAGGCGACAGCTGAGCCGGCTCGAAAACTTCGCGATGGTCCAAAAGGGAATCCTGTTCGTCGGAGTCAACCTCGTCGGCGGCCGGGTCCACGATAAGGACGAGTGGGAAATCCGACAGGGGCAGGACGTGAAGTGGCTCGAAGAACAGTTCGAAGCGGCCGGTGCAGACGTCGCCTCGGCCGTCGTGCTGGGACACGCCTTTCCCGGATCCAAAGACCGGAAACGATTCGAAACGGGGTTCCTCGACGTGGCCGAAAAGTTCGGCCGCCCGATCGCGTACATCCACGGTGACGGCCACAAGTGGATCCACGATCGTCCGTGGAAGATGCACCAGAACGTCGAACGGATTCAGGTTGACCAGGGAGGAATCGCTCCCCCGCTGCTGGTCACGCCGCCTCAATCGTCTGGCGGAAAATTCGTTTTCGACCGACGAAAGCCGGACGCGAAGTAGCATCAGCCGTGCGACTCGCCGGGCGAGGCTCCCGTCGAGTCGCGGTAAAATATCAGAATTCGAGGAGAATCCGGCTCAGCTGGAGCCCAGCCTTCGCGAATTGGGCAGGCGGTGTGGTCCGTTCTGACCCTCCCGCTTTGTGTAAAAATCACGTAACAGACCTGACAATCACGGAAATCTCTTTCTCTCAGACCAGGCCGCGTCCGGTAAGATGGCTTTACAGTTGCCGTCTGACGCCGGGTCCATCAGAAGAGCGGACACGGCCTCAAACCAAAGGGTTGATTCGATGCTTTTCAAATTTCAAACGTTGCCTGTTTACTGCCTGGCGCTGCTGACCACCGTTCTTATCGGTTGTGGTGATCCCGATGGCGATGTCAGCGAGGTTCAGACTGCCGATGTCGACGCGGCTCACGCCGAAGCGGCTGCGTCTGGGCATCACCATGATGCACCTCACGGCGGACATCTGATTCCGCTCGGCGATCACGAGTACAACATCGAACTGGTGTTCTCGGCCGAGCCGCGTGAACTGCACGCCTACGTCCTGGGCGGTCACGCGGAGAAGGCGATCGCACTGGAACTGGAATCGTTCGACTTTGATCAGGAAGACGAAGAAGGCAACGAAGTTGAGATCGTTCTCACAGCCAACCCCCAGGAAGGCGACAAGGAAGGCACCGCCTCACGCTACACCGCAAAGGGCGATGCGATCCCTGCCAGCATCAAAGACCTGGAAGACCTTCACGGCCACGTCCACATTGGAATCGACGGTAAGCAGTACACCGGCGATCTCCATCACGACGAGGACGGAGAAGGCCACCACGATAAAGGCAACCACGAAGAAGTCGGCGACAAGGGCCACAAAGACGGCGACCAGGATGTCGGCCATAAAAAGGACGGCGACAAAGCCGCAGCTCCGGCCGAAAAACCCGCTGCTGTGGAAAAGCCTGCCACCGATGAAAAATGAGCTGACAAAGAATGAACCTGACACGAGTTCTCGTGATCGAAGATGACGCAGCCATCCGGCGTGGCGTGTGCGATGCACTCGCCGCGGCCGGATTTGCTGTTTCTCCCGCCGAGACCGGCGAGCGGGGACTCGAACTGCTTGCCGAAAACTCGAACTACAATCTCGTGCTGCTTGATGTCGTGCTGCCGGGCCAGGACGGGATGTCGGTCATCGCGACAATCCGCGAGCAACGGCCCGCGCTGCCGGTCATCATGCTCACCGCGCGAGGCAGCGTCGAAGATCGAGTTCGCGGGCTGCGACTGGGAGCCGACGACTACGTCGTCAAGCCGTTTAACGTGGCCGAACTGCTGGCCCGGGTTGAGGCTGTTCTGCGGCGCAGTCCGGACCGCAACCAGGTCGCCGCCGAGCTCGATCTGGGTCACTGCGTCGCCGATCTGGAACGGCGGGCGGCGCGGTTCCCCGACGGACGGGTCGTTGAGCTCTCGGAAAAAGAGACCGATCTGCTCAGCTATTTCGCCGCCCATCCGGGCCGCATCGTGACTCGCGACGAATTGATCGAGCGGATCTGGGAACTCAATCCGCGACGGTTGCAGACCCGCACGGTCGACATGCACGTCGCGCGGCTGCGGGAAAAACTCGGTGACGACGCGTCCTCGTCAGGACTGATCGTCACGGTCCGCGGCAAAGGGTACCGCTTCGAATCCGCCAGCGCAGCGGCCGAGGTCTCCCCATGAAACGCACCTCGACGGTCTGGTTGATCTACGTTCTCGCGCTGGCCACGACGACGGCGGCGATGGGCTGGGTCACTCACCACACACTGCAGCTGGAACGCGAGGAAAAGCTGGCCGCGCTGCGGGCCGAGAACGAACGACTGGCCCTGTGGCGCATGGAGTCCGTGCTGCTGCCGTTTGTGTCCAGCGAAAGTTCGCGCGACTACTCCGAATGGGGATCGCTCGATTGGGGAAACAGTGGGCGGATTGACGAGACTGGCGAGTTCTCCAGCTCTGGCAATCTCTTCTTCACCGTTCGCTTCGGTTCGCCTTACGTCGCCAGGTATTTCCGTTGCGACTCGACAGGTCGATTCGCGACCGGCCGTTCCGTTGTGGCGGATCCCGTGGCCGCCGAAATGCCGCCGCCGGAAATGCCGCCGCCGGAAATGGAACCGGAATTGTCGAGCCTGGGCAGCGACACCTCACGGGAAACTCTGTTCGCGACGACTCGGAAAGCCCGCGACGCGTTTCCTCTTTCGACGACGGTCCGAAATCCATGGACGACGTTTCCGGTTTCTTCCGACGACGACGGCACGCAGCAGGACGGGGCGAATCCGTCGGAGCAGTCGACCGACCAGTTGGATTCGGGACCGCAGGAGGTGCAGTCACTCGCCCTGGGTCCGAAGCAGCAGCAGGAACGGAGCAATCTGGAATTTCAAAGGCGAATGAACAACACCATTCAGAACGGGTCCAACTTTGTTTCGCAGGTCGCACTGGCGAACGGGTTTTCCAATTCGGCGAACGCTTCTCCAATCCGCAGAGATGGTGCAGGGCCGATGACTGCGTTCTGGCTCGACGACGAACTCCTCCTTGCCCGGCATGTCAGTCGTGGAAACTGGGAAGCCGTCGAAGGCGGTATCCTGAAATACGAGGCGATCCGAAAGGCACTGCTGACGGAAGTTCGCGGCATGTTTCCCGATGCGAAACTGGTGTCCGCTTCGTCTGGACTGACTGGTAATCCGCTCGCGCTGGCTTCGCTGCCGCTGCAGTTGATTCCTGGTCCGATGCCCGTCGACGAGTCGCGCGGCTGGACTCCGATGAGTACGTCTCTGGCCATCGCCTGGTGCTGCCTCGCGCTGAGTGCGCTCGCGATCGGCGTGCTGCTTCTGGGAGTCGTGCAGCTCAGCGAACGTCGAGCTGCATTCGTTTCCGCGGTGACGCACGAACTGCGATCTCCCCTCACCACGTTCCGCCTGTATTCCGATCTGCTCGCCGACCGGGCCAACCTGACTGACGAAAAACACGACACGTACGCGACGACTCTGCAGAGCGAATCCGAGCGGCTCAGTCACCTGGTCGAGAACGTGTTGAGCTGGTCGCGACTCGACAAAACGTCCGGTCCGGAATTAACCGAAGTCGTTTCGTGGGACGATCAGCTGTCGCGATCATTGCCGGCACTTGAACGTCGAGCCGCCCAGGCGGGCATGACGTTGACAGTCGCTGAGAATGGCAAGTGGAACGGCGACGCGGGAGCGCCACTCCGGTTCCACGCCAACACGACCGCCGTCGATCAGATCCTGTTCAACCTCGTCGACAACTCGTGCAAGTACGCGTCGCAAAGTGAGACGGCCCGCGTTGAGATATCCGCAGAGGTCAGCGGCAGCGCGGTGGCCATCCGCGTCCGCGACCTGGGCCCCGGTCTGAGTACGGACGCTCTGGCAACGTTGTTCCAGCCGTTTTCGAAATCCGCATCCGCGGCCGCGAAGACCGCACCGGGAGTCGGCCTCGGGTTGTCCCTCTGCCGAAGACTCGCCCGCAGCATGAGCGGCGAGTTAACGCACATCGCCAACGCGAGTGGTGGGACGACGATCGAGCTGCGTCTTCCTGTGGTAACTAAGAGTGTCGAGGCGAGCAAATATGATCCTTAACCGCGGAGAAACAGTTTCCGGTGTGGTCGTGTGTCACGTCAAACATCGCGTACATCGATCTTAGGACCGGCGGTGAAATTAAATCGGTATCTGTGGTGAGAGGGTGTAGTTGTAGCGTGGGAGGAGAT
>JAQBVJ010000117.1 GCA_027623235.1 Planctomycetota bacterium | reverse complement strand
TCGACGGCCTCGCCAGCCCCGGCGACGTGGCCTCGTTCAAGGTGTTCGTCGTCCTGACCACCGGCAACCAGGCCGGGAGCAACACGGCCACGGTTACCAGACCGTAAGAACGTCGGAGTGGCGGAGTGGCGGAGTGGCGAGGAGCGGACGAACTGTCACCGCAGGGTGCGTCTCGACGCTGCCAGTGCCGAGCCTGAGGTTACCATGCCGGGATGACTCTCCCGCCCCGCAGAAAACATATTCGTCATGATCAGGGCGAGGGACACCTGCACGAGCTCACGTTTTCCTGCTTTCGATTCTGGCAGGAAGGTCCAGGCTTTGACCGAAACCTCTTCGGTCCGGAAGCAATCACCGCATCAATGGACTACATCCACCTGAACCCTGTGAAACGTGGTCTGTGTGAGAAAGCCACCGACTGGAAATGGTCGAGTGCCCGGTTCTACCTGGGAGAGACAACTCTACCTGGGAGAGACAACTCTACCTGGGAGAGACAACGGACCCGGATTTACCAACCCTCACTCGGCCGGATGCCGCATGGTTCGACACATCCGGAATCCAGAAGGAACATGGTTGACGGCACTGGCAAAGCCAGTGGCACACTCGAACTCACCCTGTCAGTGCCACCCGCCCGCGTGCCGCTCAACTGTCCCCGTCGGACGATCTTCGCGGCGATCATCGCGCTGCTTCAGGTTGGCCGCGAGTTCGAATATCTTTCCCTGGATATCGATGCTCCGTTTCGAGAACGGAAGCACGTCAGACTCGACGACTGCTGCTGCCGGGATCACGCTGTGTTTTCCAACGGGCCGTCCTGCCGCACCTGTTTGACAAGGAACGGCAGGAACTGGTGAAAATGATCCGGCAGATTAAGGAATCTTCGTGACGAGCGACGGTGTTCCCTGGCCAATTCTTCTGCCGGTGACGGGCGGAGCGGGCGTGCTGGCGTTTCGACTTGCCGGCTGCAGCCTGCTGCAGATTCGTCTGTGGGTGGTCATGACGTTTGTCCTGAGCCTCGCCGCGTTCGCGCTTTTGAGCGAACCCGCGGCCGACGTCGCCTGGACGCGAGCGGCTTTGGCAATCGTCTGCGTCTCTGGAGTCGCTTCGACACTCGCGATCAAGAACTCGTCGGACGAGTCGCCGTCCGTGACCGCTCATCGCGATTCGACCGCTCGAATTCTTGCGCTCCTGCTGTTTTCGCTGGCGGCTTTCGCCGTCACCTGCCAGACCGCGAACGTGGCGAGTCTGCTGGCCGCGCACTCCGCATTTCTGTTCGCGATCTCCGGCGCCGTTCGGCTGGAGTCAGACGGCAAAGCCGATCGGCACTTTGCGTCGCGCGACGCTTACCTGTTGGTGCTGAGCGTCGTGCTGGTCGCCGCGGGAGCCGGGTTTCTCATCGCGCTGGGCGGCTCAACCGAACTCGACTCCATTCAAAGAACCTTGCGAGGCAGCTATCAGCCCTCGCGGGAAGAACTGACCGTCGGCACGGCATCGATTCTCGGCACGGTTTCCTTCGTGCTGATCCTGGTCGGAGTCGCGATCCCGTTCGGCGCGTTCCCCTTTCACTTTGGCCAGTCGAAGCTGTTCGATGAACAACCCGTGTGGCTGGTCAGCGGGGTCGCCATCGCCAGTCGAGCTCAGGCGTTCGTGCTGCTGTGGCGAGTCGCCGTGACCACGATGCCGGGCTTCGGCCCGCAGGTTCAGACGCCGATTCTGGTCCTCGCCGCAGCGACCGCCTTTGCGGGAGCGTGCCTCGCCAGTCGATCAACTTCGCTTCGCGGGCTGGCGGGAAACTGCTGGCTGGTGCACGGCGGGCTGCTCCTGCACTGCGTCGCCACGGGAGCCGGTCAGGTCTCGATGGTTCGCGACGATCCGCGCTGGCAACTGCCGCCGGCACTGGAGACCGGCGTACTGATCTTTGCCTGTTCGAGCGTCGCGCTGATCGTCCTGCTTTTGATCGAATCGAGCCTCGCGCTGCCGGATCGACGGCAGGAGTTCGATGAAGACCTGGCCGGTCTCGCGCGACAACGACCGTCAACCGGCGGAGCACTCGCGGTCGCCCTGGCCGCGTTCTGCGCCGTGCCGCCGCTGGCGAGTTTCTGGGGAATCGTCTACCTGGCCGCCGGCTCCTTCGTGCCTCAATACGAAGCTGCCGATTCCGACATCCTCGTCCCGAATGCGACCGTCCTGCTGGTTGCTGCGATCCTGGCTCTGTCGTTGCTGATTCTCGCGTCGAGAATTGTCCGGCTGCTCTCACTGATGATGTTCGACGAGCCGCTGCGTCAGCACCGCCCGGCCCCAGGCGTCGGCCTGATCGTCGCGGGAGTCCTCGCCGCCAGCCTGCTGTTCGGCGGTCTGCTGCCCGGAAGTCTGCTGAGGGCCATTCACTCAGCCATGTGATTTGAAGCACGCTCAACGTTGTTTGCGGCGGGTCGTGCCTCATCAGTTGGAGCTGGTTATCCTGACGGGAGGGCAAGCCGCACGCGGGTAACCGCTCTGTCCGTAACCCGATGCGTGAGCGTGGTTGAACTCTCCGCTCTACCTGTCGAGGCTGGCGACCTGCTCATCCGTCTGGCAGATCAGATCGTAGGTCGAGTTCGAATCGGGCTTCTCGCGAAGCTCATCAAGGAATCCCTCGACCTGAAGGATCCGTCCCAGACGGGCGAGGATTGCAAGATGCGATTTCGAATCGCGGCACAGCACGAGGAAAAACAGATCGGTCAGTGCGCCGTGAGCTCCGCCGAACGGGATGCCGGAGTATGTTCGGCCGAACGCCAGGATCGATTCCCCATGAGCGTCCGGCAACGGGTTTCTTGGGTGAGGGATCGCGATGCCGCCCGGGTAGGCTGTCGCGAATAACTCCTCACGCTGCTGTACGGCGGCGAGGATTTCGCTGGGGCTCCACACCTGGTAAGTGCCGCCAGCGACTTCGACCAGCGCCTCCAGCACCGACCGTTTCGTGCGGGCTTCCAGTGGAACTTGAACGGTCTCTGGATGAAGTATCGATGACACGGGCAGTGTGATGCAGACTTCTTCCGACTGCTGCGAGATCTCGACGATGCGAAGTTCGGCCGGAGTGTACTCACGCATTTCTTTTTCCAGCCAGCGCGTGATTTCCGCCTGGTGAAACTGCCAGCTGCCGGACACTTTGCGGCCTGGCATGCGGCCTCGGTTGGCAAGCTTTTCGATCTCGCGCCGATCACGGCCGAGATGCAGGGCAAGCTCTTCGAGCGAAAAGACCTCATGCGACATGGCTGGCTCCGGCGATCGTCGCGGTGGGCGGGTGAGGAAGAAAGAGTCTCGGAGTGAAGTCAGGACGTCTGACAATGGTGAGCCAGCGAGGCGGGCCCGGTGTCAAACGGGGCGGGGATTGTACCGAGACGGCAAGTCTGATTCACTTCACCGAGGCCGTTCTGATCTCTGAAGATTGACTGAGGTCCAGCATCAACATGAATTGGAAACTGCATGACCGTTTCGATCATTGACGCCGATTTGACCCGCGCCGATCACTCGGAAGGACTGATGACCGTGTTGAACGAGTACGCTCAGTTGCCAGCCATCGCGGCGAAACCTCTGGCCGACGACGTGCTGCAGCGATTGCCGGCACTGCTGGCCGGGAACCCGAACGCGCATGTCCTGCTCGCAATGAGTGGGGAAACGGTGGCTGGCGTTGCCGTGTGTTTCCTCGGTTTCTCAACATTCGCTGCGATGCCGCTTCTCAACATTCACGACCTGGCAGTGCGCGGCGAATTCCGTGGGACGGGCGTCGGCGGGGCATTGCTGGACGGAGTGGCCGAAAAGGCGCGGGCGCTCGGATGTTGCCGCGTCACGCTGGAGGTCGACGACGAGAATCCCGGAGCGCGGCGGCTCTACGAACGCAAAGGATTTGAGCTGAGGCAGCTGTTCATGAAGAAGCCGCTGTAGGGAAGCCGCTGCTACGAAGCGAGCACCGTCAAATGCTGTTCGACGGATTCGGCGAGAGCGTCGACGTTGTAGCCGCCTTCGAGGAGGCTCACGCAGCGGCCCTTGCAGTGCTCGCCAGCGACTCCGAGCACGAGCTTTGTGAGCTCTGCAAAGTCCTCTGACTCGAGTCCCAGCGATCCGATCGGATCCAGTCGGTGGGCATCGAAACCGGCGCTGACCAGAATGAGCTCCGGCCGGCATTTCGAGGCGGCATCCTTGAGCGACGCCTCAAAGGCTTTGAGATAGGTCTTTCGAGCGGTACCGAACTCAACGGGCAAGTTGAAGATCGTGCCGAGTCCCGCACCGGTTCCCGTTTCTGCCTTCGTCCCGGAGCCTGGATAAAACGGGTATCGGTGGGCGGAGAAGAAGGTCACCGAAGCGTCCTCATAAAAAATGTCCTGCGTGCCGTTGCCGTGGTGGACGTCCCAGTCGACGACGAGGACCCGCGCGAGTTTGTGTTTCTCGACGGCGTGCTGCGCGGCGACAGCCACGTTGTTAAACAGACAAAAACCCATCGGATCCGTCGGCAGCGCGTGATGGCCGGGCGGGCGGATCAGGCAGCACGCCCGTTTGTGTTTTTCGCCGAGGACCTCGTCGACGGCGTCGCAGGCGGTGCCGGCAGCTTTCAGGGCGACGTTGTACGACTCGCGGCTGACCATTGTGTCAGACTCGATCCGGCCTCCACCGGCTTCGGCGAAAAGACGAACTCGTTGGACGTGTTCCGGCGAGTGGACTCGGGTGAGTTCCTCGACCGTCGCGTCGCGAATCGTGCCCTCGGTGAATTTCTTCGCGAGGTCCGTTTTCGCCAGCCTCGCCGAAATACTGCGCAGCCGCGCCGGACACTCCGGATGCGGGCCGGTTTCGTGGTTGAGGAAGCACGGGTCCGTGTAGAGAAGCGGCATGTTGATCTCCGGGTCTGAGAGCGTCTGGCCATCCTGCTTTCTGATCGAGCGACCGGACAGGGTCTGGTGCTTTTGAGGCGATCTCCGGCAGTGTGGAGGCAGCAAGCCAATTGTCATGAGTTATTTGTCATTAGTCATCTGTCATTTCGGGGAAGTTGCGCGGGGCAACTGGCAACTGACCGTTGACCAATAACTGGCGAGGAACCACTCAAGCGAGCCCGTATGCTCGAAAAAGGGTAGCGGGACCTGGTATGCTGTCCGGTCCGGCAGCGCGGGAAATGCGTTGCCGTTGGCCTTGCCGCGACGAGCGGATTGCTCCTGACGCGGCTCCCACCTCAAGACACCCACCTTGAACGCAGGAGAGTTTTCCATGAGTCGGATTACCCGTCGAAGCTTTGTGCGACAGTCGCTGGTTACAGGTTCGGCCGTCATCGCCGCTCCTTACATTGCCCGCAGCGCGGATGCGAACGGAAAAATGGGCATCGCCGTGATTGGTGGTGGTGGCCGTGGTGGCAGTCACATTTCGGAATGGCTGCGAGATTCGCGAACGGAAATCGTCACCATCTGCGATGTCGACGAGAAGGCTGCCAACAGTCGGGCAACTCAGATCGAGCAGAAGCAGGGCTTCCGCCCGAAAATCGTCAAGGATATGCGGAAAGCTTTCGACGATGACGCCGTCGACGCCATCAGCACAGCGACCCCGAATCACTGGCATGCTCTGTGCGGAATCTGGGCGATGCAGGCCGGCAAAGATGCGTACGTCGAGAAACCCGTCTGCCACAACATTGCTGAAGGGTCGGCACTGATCGCCGCCGCCCGCAAGTACAAAAAGATGTGCCAGGTTGGAACTCAGTGTCGATCGAGCGCGGCAGTGATTGACGCCGTCAAGTGGATGAACGAAGGCGGCATCGGCGACGTCAAGTTCGCTCGCGGTCTCTGCTACAAACGTCGCGCATCGATCAACCCGCTCGGCGACTACCCGATTCCGGAAGAAGTCGACTTCAACATGTGGAGCGGCCCGGCCGCCTACACCGATCCGAAGCTCACTCGAAAACGCTTCCACTACGACTGGCACTGGCAGCGGATGTACGGCAACGGCGACCTGGGCAACCAGGGCCCGCACCAGACGGACATCGCCCGCTGGGGTCTCGGTGTCGACACTCACCCGACCACGATCGTCAGCTACGGCGGGCGACTGGGTTACCAGGCCGAGCGAAATGACTCGGCCTATATCGATGCGGGCGACACGGCGAACACGGAAGTTTCGATTTATGACTACGGCGATAAGTGCATCGTCTTCGAAACCCGTGGCCTAGGGATCACGGAGTCCGCCGACGATGAGCTGAACACGCTCTTCCAGTCAAAGAAGGGCAACAAGATCGGCGTTGTGTTCTACGGCGAAGGCGGGTTCCTTGTTCAAAAAACCTACGACCACTGCGTCGCCTACGACAAGAACATGAAAGTGATCAAGGAGTTCAAAGGCGGCGGCAATCACTTCGGCAACTTTGTCGACGCCTGCATCAGCCGGAACTACAAAGACCTCAACGCGGACGTCCGTGAAGGTCACCTGTCCGCCGGCATCAGCCACCTGGGGAACATCTCGTATTACGTCGGCGAGAGAAACCACGTGACCGTCGAAGAGGCCGGCAAAGTTCTCAAGGGAATTAAAAGCCTTGACGATAACGCGGAAACTCTGAAGCGGACCGTCGTGCATCTTGCGGACAACAAGCACGACTTGAAGACGTACCCGCTGTCGATGGGGCCAGTGCTGACATTTGATCCGGTCAAGGAAGTCTTCCCGGATAACAGCGAGGCGACTGCACTTTGCACTCGTGAGTACCGCGAGGGCTTCGTCTGCCCGACGGCCGACAACGTGTAAGCCGACAACGTGTAACAGGACGTCACCTCAAGACATCTTGAGAGTGACAAAGAGCTAACGAAAACGGCCTGTTCTCATCGGGAGCAGGCCGTTTTTTTTGATATTTGGGCCGGGACAGGAATCCGTGAATGAGGGATGACCTGCCTCAATCGTTTCCCACAGTTGCGCTCACAGGTATGCTGGACGGCGAAACAGTTGGGTGGCCACCTCCAGTTGCCGGCAAGCGACAGGAGATGGTTTTCAGGGAAAGTTTTGGTGGCAGGCTCTTGCCTGAGCGGAAAGACACGGCATGTCCGAAGATCGCGTTTACCTGTTTGGTTTTCTTGCTGTTCGCCGAAAGTTGCTCACGCAGGAACAGCTGGATCAGGTCAGTGACAAGCTGGGAGACGACGAGACGCTCGACGAGTCTCTTGTGCGGTCCGGTCTGATGTCCGCCTCGGATCGACAGGAACTCTGGGCCGAGATCGACCGTCTGGAGACAAAGTATTCCGGCAACGTTCCGCGAATTATCGATGCCATCCAGGCCGGCCCCGGTGAGTCGACCTTTAGCGAGAAGCACACATCAACGACGGATCAAAGACCGCGGCCAGATCCTCCGCAACTGTCAGAACAGTTCAACGATCTTGGCGCGACGGTCATCGCTCACCGGGAAGAAACCGTGGACGTTTCTCCCCGTTTTGCACCTCCGCCAGATGCGAGCGGCGACGATTCCGTAGCGAAAACATCATCAGCGTCGTCTTCAGATTTGTTGAATCGCAACGAGCAGACCAATCCGTTTGAGGAAACGTTTATCTCGCGGGCCGAGAAGAACGACGAAGCTGACGGTTCAGAAGTCTTCGAACAATCGATCGAATCGCGAGTGGACCCGGACGCAGGGATCCTTCAGACCGTCGATCGCGGAAGCAGTCCGGCTGATCCGGAAGCGAAAGAAACAGTCGACTACGAACCGGAAACTCATTCTCGATACACGCTGACGAGGGTACACGGCGAAGGCGGTCTCGGGCAGGTCTGGCTCGCTGTCGACCCGTCGCTCAACCGCGACGTCGCCCTGAAGCGAATCCGCCCGGGAAAGGCCGGCAGTCGCGATGCTCAACTGCGACTCATCCGTGAGGCTCAGATCACGGGGCAGCTTGAGCACCCGAACATCATGCCGGTTTACGAACTGGAACAGCGTGATGAAAAGGGCCGACCGTATTACACGATGAAGTTCCTTCGCGGAGACACTCTGCAGGACCGGATCAAGTCCTACCATCGAAAAAAGAAAAATGGCAAGGCGGAGCCGATCGACCTCGTCAAGCTGCTGAATTTTTTCATCGATATCTGCAACGCGATTGCGTACGCCGCCTCGCGAGGAGTCGTCCACCGCGACCTGAAACCGCAGAATGTCATGATTGGAGACTTTGGCGAGGTCATTGTTCTCGACTGGGGACTCGCCAAGAAGATCGACAGCCAGGAAATTGATTCTGGTCGAAGAGAACTGCGTCTCGGAGAACTGGTCGATGCAACGGAGACGGTCGCCGGGCAGGTTGTCGGATCTCCCGCCTACATGGCTCCCGAACAGGCGGCCGCGTTGAATGATCAGGTTGATGCCCGGACCGATGTTTACGGCCTGGGGGCGATGCTGTTCACAATTCTGATTGGACACCCTCCGCATCGAGGCACGAAGACCGGCAAGACCGCCAAGGACACGATCGAACTTCTGAACCGGATCAGCTCAGGCGAGACGCCGCGTCTTCGCGATCTCGATCCCACGATTCCGCCAGCGCTCGACGCAATCTGCGCGAAGGCGATGGACAAGGGAGCCAGACTGCGGTACCAGGATGCCCGCGACCTGGGCTACGACATCGAGTGCTTCCTCGCCGACGAAGCGGTCACGGTTTTTAAAGAATCGCCGTTGCAGATGGTCGGACGCTGGCTGAGGAAACATCGCACGAAGGCTCAGGCGATCGCGGTGACGCTCGTAGTCGTCGCTGTTGTTTCGACGATTTCGGCGATCACCGTGAACGATGCGAAAAACCAGGAAGCCATCGCAAAGGAAGAGGCGCTTGCGCATTTCGAGCAGGCTCGGCGGAGCATCGACAAATCGCTCATCGAACTGAGCGACAAGCTGGAGGAATACCCCGGCGTCCAGGAACTGCGAACACGTCTGCTTGAAGACGCAGCCAAAGAATACGAAGCGCTGGCGGAACAGAAGAGCGATCAGCCGGAATTGAAGCTGGAAATCGCCCGTTCGCTGGTGCGACTCGCCGAAGTCCGTCGGCTTCTCAGGGATTTTGAAAACGCGGAGCCCACGTTCAAACGAGCGCTGACGGCCCTGGAGCCACTGATCGATTTCAAAGATCAGCAGTCCAGCGTTCGCCTGGAACTGGCAAAGTGCCTTAACGGGCTGGGTCTGTGCTGGCACAAACTCGCGCCGATGCCGAAGGATGGCGATGCAGGCAACTCGGTTGACAAAGCTGGCGAGCACTACGGCCTCGCCGCAAAGACTGCTAAAGAGGCGCTGAAGACAGACACGGGAAATGTGGAACTGCAGCGCATGCTGGCCCGCATCACCGGCAATCAGGGGACGCTGCTCGCCACCACGGATCGACTGAGTGAGGCCTTCGAACTCTCCCGGCAGGCCGTCGAGCTGTACAGGGTTCTGGCCAGCGATCCCGGCGAGATCAGTGATCGGGAAGAGCTCGCACGGGCGCTGACAGCGTTGGCAATGGCGATGAACCAGCAAGGGGAATTCGAGGCATCTCGAAAGGCATTGAGTGAAGCGATCAGGATCTATGATCGACTTGTCAAACTCGAGCCGAATTCCACTCGTTTTCTGCAGGGACTGGCCGATGCGCGACTGACCCTCGCGAATGTAATGTCTTCGGACGGCGCATTAACAGAACGGCTGAGCCTTTACGAGGAATGTGCCGCGGATTACCTGGCACTCGTCAGCACTCGCCCGGATGTTCCGGGGTATCGATCCAGCCTCGTCGTTGCGGAGACGAATATCGCTCAGGTTCTGTATCGACTCGGCGAGAACAACGACGCTTTGATGCATGTTCAAACGGCACTGGAACAGGCAATGACTGTGGTCAATGCGGACCAGACGAATCCCGAATCGCACGCTCTGGAAGTCTACGTTCGCGTCACGTTCGGCCAGATTCTTCGTGACCTAAGCATGTTCTCAGATGCCGAACTCGCGTTTAAAAGCTCTGATGATATCTGCCGGGAACTTGTCGAGGCCTTTTCAGAAAACGGGTCGTACCGCCGGCTTTACGGCGAAGTGAAAAACAACGTCGGGATTCTCTATCTCCTTGATGGACCGGCAGACGATGCTCAGCAGGCATTTGTCAGTGCGATCGTGGACTTCGATTCGGCTTTGAAAATCAATCCCAGGGATACCCTCGCCAGGAATGGTCGTGCGTGGGCACTCAACTACCTGGCCGACGCGCAGTTGCAGCTTGGGCAAGTGGACAAGGCGGCCCGATCGTACGGCCAGGCCATTGCCGAGCGGACCAACTTGTGTGGAACGACTAACGCCGGCATTACCGAATACCATGTCGCCCGCGCCTGGCTGCTGCTGACGTGTCCGGATGAGAGTCTGCGGGATGTCGTGGCGGGTGAGGCGATTGCTGAGGGACTTGTGATGGACGATCCAGGCAGCGGTCAATTTCACATGCTGCACGCGCTGGCACAATTGCGAGCGAAGAATTACCCGGGGTCAATCACCTCGCTCAACAAAACGGCTCTGGTTCGGATGAGCAAAAAAAGCCCGGTGGGGTTCATCCGTGCGATGGCACTCTGGCTGAATGGCAATAAACCGGGAGCTGTGACTGCCTGGGAGTCGGCCGACAAATTAATGAATGAGGCTGCTCCGGGAGACATCAAACTCCGTCAGTTGCGGGTCGAGTCTGCGAAGCTGCTTGGAATCGACCAGTCAGAGAAGTCGCCTGAGCCTGAATCCGGCACTCAAACGACAGACGCACCGAAACCCGACGGTGCGACGAAAGCGGGCAACTAACAACAGGCTCGCGATAAAAAAACAAAACGCCTCTGGAAGGTCACTTGCAGAGGCGTTTCTTCGCGCCCCCGAATCGGCGCGTCGTCCGGTGCCCTTGCGAGCTTGTCTTAATAGTGTCGTCGCTGCCTGGAAGACGGGATATTCATTTTCTTCCGGTACTTGGTCACGGTCCGCCGGGCCAGCGTGTAGCCCAGCTTCTTCATTTCTTCGACCAGCGCATCATCGCTGTAGGGGTTGTCTTTGCCCTCAGCGTCAATGATTTCCTGAAGCTTGATTCGAACGATGTCCCAGGCCACGTCTTCGCCGGAGTCCGTTTTTGTTCCGCCACCGAAGAACCGTTTGAGCGGGAAGATGCCTCGCGGAGTTTGTATCCACTTGTCGTCGACTGCCCGCGAGACTGTCGTGACGTGAACGCCGACATCGTCGGCAATCTGCTGCATCTTCAGTGGATGAATGGCCTCCGGACCGTCCTCCAGAAATTCGTTCTGGCGGTCAACGATCGCCTGAGCGACCCGACGGAGTGTCGTATATCGCTGCTCGATCGACTCGATCAGCCACCTTGCCGAGTCCACCTTCTTCTTGATGTACTCCTTCGTCTTTTCGTCCACGCCGTTCTGCAGCATGTCGCGATACTTGCGGCTGATCCGCAGGCTGGGCACGTACTCGTCGATGACGTTGACGGTCCACTTGCCGCTTTCGTCTTTAATGACTTCGACGTCCGGGATGACGTTCTGCACGAATTTGGCTTCGAAACGCCGGCCGGGGAACGGATCCAGCTCCTGCATTTCCTCGCGTGCTTCCTGGATCAGCTCGATCGAAAAACCGGTCCTCTTCGAAATGAGGGGCAGTCGATTATTCGCGAGGTCTTCCAGGTGCTCAGAGATGATCGCCGTCAGCACGTCGCGATAGATGAGGTCGTCCGTCAGTTGCAGCAGCAGGCACTCTTTCAAATCCATCGCACCGACACCGGCCGGATCGAGCCGCTGGACCATCGACAGGACCTGCTGTGATCCCTCGTGCGTAATGTTGCCGCCATGAGTCCGAATGTAAGCCTCGACGACTTCGGGCAACGAGCTTTGCAGTCGGCCATGGTTGTCGAGATTCTGGATCAGATACTCACCGAACTCCCGTTCGTTTTTTGGCAGGTCAAAGAAATGAAACTGCTCCTGGACGTAGTCATGCAGCGTCTGCGGAGTCGATTCCACATTGGCGACCATGTCGCTGTAACGGTCAAGGTCGTCGGAAATTCGATTGGATGAGGGCCTGCTTTCTCCCGCGAAATTATCGTCAGGCCAGTCCGCCGCCATGTCGACAAGCCGCTCAAAGTCGGCCTCGTTGTTGCTGTCGTCCTTAACGTCCAGCTCTTTCTGCTCAACTGAGGTCTCATTCGCTTCCGACCGAGCTCGGTCGAGTTCCAGCTGAGTTTCCGTTTCCGTTGTCTCTTTTCTGTTTCCGTCGCAAATCAGGACGACGTTTTCTTCCATCTCCTGTTCGATTCGTTCCTGCAGTGCCTGGTACGGCAGCTGGAGGATCTCCATCGACTGGATCATGCGCGGAGCCAGCTTCATCTGCTGGCTCATCTTCATCTGTTGTGAGAAGTTCAGTTGCATGAACCGTATTCCTGACAGCTCCGCCCGCGATCGTTGTGGTGATCACCACAGTCGGATGATACCACTCTGAATCGGCGAGGGAACAAATCTTCCTGATCCTCGTGCGAAATCCACAACCCGTCAAAACGGTCCGCAACGAGGCTTGATTTCTTCCGGCGTTGACCATCGGCCGAGCCGGCGTATTTCCTCCCTGGCGTCCTGCCGAAAGTGCGTCCTGCTGTCGCCTCGTCCTGAAACGACGTCAACCAGGACCGCCTGTCCCGGTTCAAGTTCCTGACCCGGTTCAGAATGCCTGTCGGCCACGCATCGCGTCGGCAAGCATTTCCCGATTGGCAAACTCTAGCACGCTTCCCGAGGCGATCCCTCTGGCAAGTCGAGTGATTCGGACAGGATGTTCAGCCAGCAAATTCGAAATGAACAGAGCCGTTCCATCCCCTTCAAGTGTTGGGTTCGTCGCCATGACGATTTCCTGTACCTCATCTTCCCGCACACGCCGCACAAGCGCGTCAATCGTCAAATTCTCTGGTCCGATCCCGTCCAACGGAGAAAGTCGCCCTTGCAGAACGTGGTAAACGCCTTCGTAGGCACCAGACGATTCCATGGCGATGACGTCTCGGGCCTGTTCGACGATGCAGACGACTTGTTTGTTCCGTTGAGATGACGAGCAAATGCGGCACAGCACTCCTTCCGTCAGGTTGAAGCACTTCGAACAGGGGCGAATTGCTTCTTTCACATTGCGAATCGACTCAGCCAGGGCGAGTGCCTCGACCTTCGAGCAGCCCAGAATGTGGTGAGCCAGCCGCTCGGCAGATTTCCGCCCGATGCCGGGCAGTCGGGAGAACTGCTCGACAAGACGTGCGACCGCCGGTCCAAACGGGTGTGACTCTTCAAACTGGTGCGCCATCGTGGCTCGTCTCGACTTTCCCTGCTGAGTGGCTCTCCGAGCCGTTCCAGAAATCACGGCCTGAGCCGTGAGCAAATTACAATCAGTCTGGCGATCCACCGAGTTTCGCCATGGCTTCTTCAATCCCCGGAATGTCCAGTCCGCCGGTCACTTCTTTCATCGCATCCGCCGCGGCCTGTTTCGACTTATAGATCGCGTCATTCATCGCCGACGTCACTAAGTCCTCAAGCATCTCACGATCGCCGCTGTCGACGAGTGTCTGGTCGATTCGGCAGCCAAGAACGTCCAGCTTGCCGTTGATTTCGACATTGACCATTCCGCCGCCAGCCGAGCCGCGGATCCGCATCTGGGCCAGGTGGTTCTGCGTCTCGGACATCCGAGACTGCATTTCCTCGAACTGTCCCTTCATCGCACCGGCCTGTTTGAGCATGGCCGCAAAATCGCCGATTCCTTTAAACATTCAGTCGTCCATTTCTTCTGCCGTATCGTCAGGTGCCGTCAGTCTCGGTGCGACAGGGTCGACCCGGACGCACTGAGCGGAAAATGTTTCCATGATCGCCGCGACGAATTCGTCCTCTTCAGGTTTGAAATCCCGACCACGCCGGTCCGCTGACTTTGATGACGGCGTCTCTTGCGAAGGGCTGGATTCGACCGGTCCCTCGCCGACAATCAGAGAAATTCGAACATGCTGCCCGGTCAGCCGGGAGACGATTCCCTCGATCCGCCGCAGAGCGTCCGGCTGCTCGCAGAACCGTTTCGCGAAATGGTAGCGTCTCGGAAACGTGAGCTCTAGACAGTTTGGCGCGGAAATTGCTGCTTTGCTGACCGTCTTGACGTGACTTTTCAGCATATCATTAATTTCTGAAACGACTTGCGACCAGATGCGGTCGGCATTTTCCGGGGCGAATGCGACCTCGACCCGGCCGGCAGCCGCAAATGACGTCGTGGAATCCGCCTCCGGGGCAGCCAGGGAAACAGGATCGGGGCCGGGATGATCGGCAGCCTCGGAGTGAGTTTCCGCTGGCTCCATCGGGTCCGTCCCGGTAGCTGGCGGCGGATTCGCCTGTGCAGAAACAGTGATCTGGGCAGGCGGAGGTTCGTCCGTTGTCTCGACTTCGGGTTTCGGCGAGGAGACCTCTTCAACCCCTGTCAGCGCGGCTTCTGGCTTTATTTGCGACGTCGCCGGCTCCTCCGCACTTTCTCTGTGTACTGATGCAGGTTCTGCTTCGGGCTTATTCACAGTGGCAGCCGGGCCGGGTGACTCATTCGAAACGGAACCCGTCGACGGGCCCCGATCAATTTTCTCTGGAGCCGGTCTCGGGGCGGGAGTCACGTCACTTTTTTTTTGCAGTGTCGTTGCGGGTTCGCCGCGTCGAAGCTTCTCGATTAACGACGCAACATCCGTCAGGTCATCCAGCAGTGCGATCCGCACCAGGGCGAGTTCCGCCAGGGCGCGTCCGTAAGTCACGCGCTGCATGCGGCCTTTCGTTTCCGCCAGGATCTGCATCGCGGCGACGATCGTCGACAGCCCCCATTCCGCCGCTTGAGGTGCAAGGCTGTCGCAGCTTGCCGGAGCGACTGAGAGGAGTTCGACCTTGGCGGCTCCGGTGGCGAGGATCATCAGATCCCGCAGATAAAAAAGTAGCTGATCGGTGAGTTCGCCAACCTGCACGCCATCATCCAATGCGGCATGGAATGCGGCGAGAGCTGTCGCCTGGTCGCGCCGAACGAGGGCGGCTCCGATTTCGATGAGGCGATCATCGCTCGCCGTCCCGAGCAGCCGGTGAACGTCGGCAGCCTGAATGTGCTCTTCACCAAACGCCAGCAGTTGATCGAAGATTGACTGACTGTCGCGCATTGACCCGGCCGCCCGGCGAGCAACAAGTTCCAGCGCGTCCTGGTCGACTTCGACGCCTTCCGCCTGCGCAATCTGGCTGAGCCGATTGCTGATGCTTGCCGTCTCAATGGTGCCAAAATCAAATCGCTGGCAGCGGGACAGGATCGTGTCGGGTAGCTTGTTCGGCTCGGTCGTACAGAAGACGAATTTGACGTTCGGCGGCGGTTCTTCGAGCGTTTTCAGGAGCGCGTTGAACGCTTCCGTCGTCAACATATGCACTTCGTCAATAATGTATATCTTGTACTTGCTCCGCATCGACCGGACGTTAACTTTCGCGCGTACGTCGCGGATGTCGTCGATGCGCCGGTTCGATGCACCGTCAATTTCGAGCACGTCGACGTCGTTACCGGCGGCGACTCCGTCACAGATCTCGCACGAGTTGCACGGGTTCCCGTCGACGGCCTGAGGACAGTTCAGCGCCTTCGCAAGGATTCTCGCCGTGGACGTTTTGCCGACTCCGCGTGCCCCGGTGAAGAGGTACGCGTGAGCAACCCGGTTTGAGCGGATCGCGTTTCGCAGCGCCTGCGAAATGTGCTCCTGGCCGACGACGTCCGCAAATCCCTGCGGTCGGAATCGGCGAGCCATTACCGTGTATGCGCCTTCGGCCATTGGATTCTGCTTTGCTGTTCCGAAAGGAAATGTCTGAGCGGATTTTCGGGCGTTAAGACTGCCGGATAAATCGTGATTGAACTCGGCGAAGTATAGGTGAGGCCCGTCGGATTGGCAGCAGACCGGCAGGACAACAAAAAGCGGTTTGTCAGGTCGTGAGCTTTCAGGAAACAGAATTCGAGGACCGTTTGGATTTCCCTTCCCCATGACTTCCGTAGAGAATCGGTACATCCGATCCGAAATCGGCATGGAAGAAAAGAGTCGGGCCTGCGAATCTGTTTGGGCAGCCTGATCGCCCAAGGAAGCAGTAATCTTAAGGGCTGCTCAGGCGGCTGCGTTTGACGTTGAGTTACGCTGTGTGAAATCCGATCTGTTGAGGCGTGTGATGAAAAAACGAGCCTTCGTTGGCAGTGTCGTTGTTGTGGCCGTGGTCCTGACGACCTTTTTCACGGGCATTATTCCCGGCTTTGGTCGAGGCAGCAGCGACGGCGAGGGCACAGCCGCGACAGCGGTCCAGGCGGAAACGACCGGAGAAGAACCGGCCAAACCCGCAGCGGTCGACTCCGAAACGGACCCGGCTAGACCAATCCCGCCGGCTCCAGCCGCGGCCGTCGGACCTCCGCCCGAGGTCGTCCAGGTCGTCGTCGAGCACGACCGAATCCGCCTGCAGATCGCCGACGGTCGCTCCAAGGTCGCGCCGGTCAGCGAAGTTGTCGAAATCGCACTGAAAGCGACCGGTAACGAAGACGGGATCAAGGTCCGCATTCGTCGTAAGGCCTCCGCCAAACTGGTGACGTGGTCAATGCTGCGATCCGAACTGGAGAACGCCGGCATCGCCTCCAGCTCGATCCTCATCCCGAAAAAGCTGGTTGATTAGCGGCCGCAACTTCGCGCGAAGCGTCACCTCAACCCAGGTCGGACTGAATGTCGACCCACGCTCGTTTTTCGAACGAGTTCAGCACGGAATCCGCGACGCACTGCGCGATCGCTCCGTGATCGAAGCCGGGCACACAGTCACGTTCCTCGACAATCGCTGAGACGAACTCGTAAACGAGGTCGTAGCGGAAGACTGTGCTCGGGACGCCTTTGTGGCCGTCGCGCGGGCTGCCTTCGATGACGAGGAATTCATCCGGCACGGGCACCTTCTCCATCGTGCCGCCGTGCTTGCCGATGATCACGTTGTTCGGATCGGTGAGCTGGTACGCCGCCGAACCTTCCGAGCCGTTGACCTCAGCCCACTCGTAGCCGAAGCCGTTGTTGTGATGCCCTTTCATCAGCGTGCTGCCTTCCCACACGCCGGTCGCACCGTTTTCGAAAATGCCAATCAGCGATGACCAGTCGTCAACTTCGGATGGCGGGCAGTCTTTTCCGTCGGCCGTTTTGTTTCGTGGAGCAAACTGAGCGACCGCTCCACAGATCGACTTGATCGGTCCCATCAGATCCTGGGAGAAGTCGATTCGGTGAATCGTCATGTCGAACAGGTCGCCGGCTCCGGCTTTGTCTTTGTACTGACGCCAGCCCCAGCTGGTCTCGTCCCAGTCGAGAAACCTCTGACTGCGAAAGTGGCGAGGCTGGCCGAGAGCTCCCGTCTTCACCAGGTGTCGCACGTAGCGCATCGACGGAGCGAAGCGGTACGTGAACGCGGTCATGTGCCTCACGCCTTTGTCACGCGCGGCGCGGAACATCTCGGCGGATTGCTGGAAGTTCAGGCCGAGCGGTTTTTCGCACATGACGTGCTTACCGTTCTCGATGCAGGCCAGAGACTGCTCGCGATGGACGAAGTTCGGCGTCGCCACGATGACCGCATCGATGTCCGGGTCGGTCGCGATGTCCTGGTAGTTCGGTGAGGCCTTCGTGACGCCCCACTCACTTTTGCGCTGCTCCAGCAAAGCCTCGTTCGGGTCGCAGATCGCAACGAGCTCGCAGCGATTGTCGATGCGGATTCCGGGAACGTGGTGGTAGTCGGAGACGGCTCCGGCACCGATGATGCCGATTCGAACTTTTTTGCGATCACTCATCGGAGTCTGTTTCTCTCTTGCTCGGGGGCAGGGCGGCTCAAGCCGGGCAAGATAACGGCCCGACGAATTTCCGACCACGGAACCGATTACTCGCTGACTTTTTCCCACTGCTTCTGAAGCCGCACTTCAGAAACCGGGATCGCCGTTCCCAGCTCCTGGGCGAACAGCGAAACGCGAAACTCCTCGATCATCCATCGGTAGTAGTCAAGCTGCGGGTCAAAGTGCTCCCGTTCGGCGTGCTCGGCCGCGCGGTGGCGGTAACGGGCGAGGCAGTTCTCGATGAGCGAGTGGTTTGCCTGGTCGCGAGCGACTCCGTTTCCGGTCAGCTTCCTCATCCGAACAGAGATCGCGTCCAGGTAGCGGGGAAACTGCCGCAGCCAGCCCCACTGAGTTCCGCACAGGAATCCCGCGCGAGTCAGCTCGCGCAACTGCTCTTTCGCGTCGTCCCGGGCGTAGAACCACGACGTCGCTCGCACGTCCTTGAGCGATTTTCGAGCCTTCGCCGCGGAGTCCATGATCGGAGCCAGCAGATCGATCGCGTCCTGCACGGCGACGGCGACCAGGCCGCGAGCTTTCTTCAGTCGCTGCTGAAATTCGGCCTCGGTGCGAGGGTACGCGCCTTTGGTCGGAAAAAATGCCCGGTCGACAATGAGGTCGCCCAGGTCGTCGCGAAACGAAACCGCTCCGCCAAACGCAGCGGCATTCATCGTCCACTGGCCGAGCTGAGGAATGTTTTCGACCTGGGACCGCACGAACTTCCGCAGCGAGATCGCCGCCAGTCGTCGCAGCCCCGCGCGGGTTTCGATCGCCGAGCGAGCTGGCATGTCGAGCAGCCTCAGCGAAACAGATTCGCCTTTGTCGATCAGAGTCGGATAGCCGGTCAGTTCGAGTCCCGCGCGCACGATCTTCACCTGCGCGGGCAGCTCGCGGAAATCCCACTCGGTGATTCCGTCGCGGTTCCAGCGGGAATCTTCGGCATTGGAAAAACTCGAAGACGCCTCGCCGCCCAGTTTTTGACGCAGCTGCTTCACGTCGCGGCCGGCCGAAAGTGTTTCGCCTTCGGCATCGATGACCCGCACATTCATCCGTAGATGATTGGGCAGCCGGTCCAGGTCGAAGTCGGAAGCCAGGACCGGTTCCTGCGCGATCGCCGCAAGCTCTTTCGCAACGGTCGCCTCGAAGTCTCCCTGGCCGAACTTCAGTTTCGAGCAGACTCTGGTCGCGGACTCGGCGGCCGGGTTGAGCAGTCGTCGCTGTGATTTCGGCAGCGATCGAATCAGCGCGACGACTTTCTCCTCAATGAGCCCCGGCACGAGCCACCCGAGCCGTCGCTGATCGAGCTGGTTCAGCGCTTCCTTCGGCACGGCGATTGAAATTCCATCTTCGACCGACCCCGGATCCAGGTGGTACTCCAGCGGAAGTTTGAGGTCCTGAATTTGAATTCCGGCGGGGAATTCCGCATCGGTGACTTCTTCCGTGCCCTCACGGCGGACCTCATCGTGCTGCATGTGCAGCGGTCCTTTGCCGTGCTTCTCGACGGTCTTCAGCCACCGTTTGAGCGCGTGCAGATCCGCGACGTCGTGAGGAATCCGCTCGTCGTAAAAGCCATAGCGGTCGTCATCGTCGATCACCAGGTCCTGGCGTCGCGTCTTCGTCTGGAGACTCTCCAGTTCTTCGATCAGTCGCGCGTTGAACTTGAAAAACGGCAGGTCCAGTTCGAGCTCGCCCTCAACGAGCCCTTCCCGGATCATCATCTCGCGTGAGGTCTGCGGATTGATTTTCGCATAACGCACGCGGCGGCGCGGGACGACCGGCAGACCGAACAGCGTGACCTTTTCGTACGCCATCGCCGAGCCCAGCTTGCCGTCCCACTCGACATCGCTGTAGGACTTTGTCGTCAGGTGTGCGGCGAGCGGCTCGATCCAGCCGGGCTGAATTCTCGCGATGACGCGAACGTAGCGGCGAGTCGTCTCAACCAGTTCGGCGGCGACGATCCATTTCGGCTTCCTGCTGAACAACCCCGAGCCGGGCCACAACGAAACTTTCTGATTGTTCGCCGCCGTGTACTCGTGCCGTTCGGTCAGCGTCGCAATGTTGGAGAGAAAACCCGGCAGCATCGCACGGTGGATCGCGTCGGCGTCGTCCCGTCTCTTCTGAGGTTTGAAGCCGGCTTCCTCGACAAGCTCGCGGATCTGATGATGGACGTCGCTCCATTCCCGCATCCGGTTGAACGAAAGAAAATTCTGCTGGCACGCTTTGCGAAGCTGACCGCGCGACAGATTCCGTTTCAGCTTCAAATGAAAATCCCACAGCGCGAGGTAGCTCAGGAAATCGGAGTCCTCATTCTGAAACTGCTCGTGAGCCGTGTCGGCCGCCTGCTGATGTTCGAGCGGCCGTTCGCGCGGGTCCTGCATCTCAAGGGCCGCCGCGATGATCAGGACCTCCGATAGACAGTTCTCGTCGTGCCCGGCCAGAATGATCCGCCCGACGCGAGGATCGACCGGCAGCCGCGCGAGCTTCCGGCCGATTTCCGTGAGCTCGTTTTTCTCGTCGAGAGCTCCCAGTTCGAACAGCATCTTGTAGCCGTCCGTGATCGTCCCGCTTCGAGGCGGTTCCAGAAACGGGAACTCTTCGAGCGGCCCCAGTCGCAGTGCCTTTGTCTGAAGAATCACCGACGCGAGGTTGGTTCGCTGAATTTCCGGCGACGTGAACTCGTCCCGCGCGTTGAAGTCCGCTTCCGAATAAAGACGGATGCAGACGCCGGGCGCGACGCGTCCGCAACGTCCGGCCCGTTGAGAAGCGGACGCTCTGGAAACAGGCTCGATCGGAAGCCGCTGCATCCGGGACCGCGCCGAGTATCGCGAGATTCTCGCCGTGCCCGTGTCGATCACGTAGCGAATTCCGGGGACCGTCAACGACGACTCGGCCACGTTTGTGGCGATCACGATGCGGCGGCTGTTGCCGCTCGGTTTGAAAATGCGGTTCTGATCGTTGGTCGTCAGCCGCGCGTAAAGCGGCAGAATCTCCGTCGGGCTTCGACTTTTCACGAGCCGGCCACGAAGCGACTTCGAGGTCTCATGAATGTCCCGCTCGGTCGGCATGAAAATGAGAATGTCACCGTTGTCGATCTGCCCGAGTTCGTCGACCGCGTCCAGGATCGCGCGCTGCACGTCGGGTTCGCTGCGGCGACCGCGCTGGCCGGCGCGGGACGGCTGGCGATTGGGAGCTGGCTTTGTCGTCGGCTTCGGCGTTTCCTCCTCGTCGTCGACGAGGGGTCGGTACCGCATCTCGACAGGAAACGTTCGGCCCGCCACTTCGATGACGGGAGCCGGTTGCCCGGACTCGCCAAAGTGCTCGGCAAATCGCGCGGCGTCGATCGTGGCCGACGTGATGATCAGTTTCAGATCGGGCCGCTTTGACAGCATCTGCCGCAGTCGACCGAGCAGGAAGTCGATGTTGAGCGACCGCTCGTGAGCCTCGTCAATAATGATCGTGTCGTACTGCTCGAAGAAGCGATCGTTCTGCGACTCGGCGAGCAGGATGCCGTCGGTCATCAGCTTGATAAAAGTTTGCGGGCCGGTGGAGTCGGTGAAGCGGATCTTGAATCCGACCTGCTGCCCGACGCTCGTCCCGAGTTCCTCCGCCACCCGAGCCGCCACCGACCGCGCGGCAATCCGTCGAGGCTGCGTGTGCCCGATGAGCCCGTCGATTCCGCGCCCGATGTCCAGGCAGATCATCGGCAGCTGCGTCGACTTTCCGGAACCGGTCTCGCCGCAGACGATGACGACCTGGTTGTCTCGAATGGCCGCCGCGATTTCCTCGCGCCGCCCGGTGATCGGCAGCGTCTCGTTCAGCGTGACTTTCGGAACACTCGCCGCACGTGTCTCCCGCTTTTTGGCAGACTCATCGACCGCCGCCTGAAGCTTCTTCAGGTTCTGGTCGAACGGCTTCTTCTCCCGCTGAGCCCTCCAGACCGAATCCAGAGACCGGCGCAGCCGAAACCGGTCGCAAAGCATCGCCTTGTCAATCTGGTTCAGAATCTGCCGAAAATCAGGCTGGTCGGACACGGTCTCGCCTTCGTCACGCGGGTCAAGCCGCGAGTTGTACAGAAAACCTGAACGCAGGTCATGGAGCCTGCGTTGCCGCAGCGGGTTCATTTCGCGGCACAACAATCACGAAGCCCGGCTTAAGCAGTCCGTTGAACTTAACCGCTTCGCGTGGAGCGAGTCGTCTGGAGTTGGTTGCGTTTACGGACTGGCGGGGCGTTGTGTGTTTGTGACGGGACTTCAGGTTGTCGTGGCTTGCCAGGTGATATCGAATCTCCAGGTCGTCCGCGCTTGCCAG
>JAQBVJ010000116.1 GCA_027623235.1 Planctomycetota bacterium | reverse complement strand
GATGGAACGATCAGTTCCTCGCCGAAGTACTGCAAATTCAGCTGTGAAACTTCGCGCCCCCTCTGCCTCCGGGTCCGGTTGCACTGCGAGCACGTTTCGAATTCTGGCAATCATCTCTGCAGGCGAAAGATCCCTGGCCATGTAGCTCGCGACGCCGGCCGAAAGTCCTTCCAGAACGTTGGTCGGCGTGCCTCGTGACGTGCGAACGATGACCGGTGTTCCGTTGCCTCTGGCCTCACGAATCTGCCGACACAGCTCAATGCCGGACCCGCCGGGCAGCACGAGGTCGGTGATGATGAGGTCGAAGTGACCCTCCACCGCAACCCGCACTCCGTCCTGCAGCGTGGCCGCGACCGTAACGGTGAGATTCTCCTGCTCGAGAATCCTCGATGAGATCCGGGCCTGGGTCGGGTTTTCGTCGACAAGAAGGATGTGCGTCATCGGGAGAGCTCGTTAGGTTCAGCCGGAGGCGTCATCACACGACTTCCAGCATGGTAAGCATCTCGACCGTCGATTTCAGTGCCGGGGAGAATTGCCGTCGCTGAGCGGCGGCAGGGATTCGGTTTGCAGTCCCGAATCGGCAGCGCTGCCGCACCGGCTGAGGAATCGAAGCGATCCTGCGGTAGCAATGCCCGCCGTGCTTGAATCCCCGATTCCAGACTGGCAGAATGCGCAGTCTTTGAAATCTGCGTGCGGTGTTCCGGAATTCGCTCTGTTCGATTTCCGCCGCATTCGCGGAGAACTGGTCCGTCAATGATGGGCCAGAGAAAAACGCGGCAGTTAGAAAACGCGGCAGTTAGAAAACGCGGCAGTCAAATCTTCCGGGTGGCGGCGCTTCGCACCGACCGCCATCGTTCTGCTTAATCCCGTCAGCAAGGTATCTCGATGAAGCTTCTTGAAGGACAGACGGTTGGAATCGACCTCGGGACAACTTACTCAACGATCGCCCAGATCAATGATGAGGGACTTCCCGAGTGTCTCAAGAACGCAGATGCCAATGTCATCACGCCCTCCGTCGTGCTGCTGTCTGACGACGGCAAGGTCGTCGTCGGGCCGTCGAACGAGCGGATCGCCGTTGAGGATCCAAAGAACGTCATCGAGGCAATCAAGCGGGAAATGGGCAACCCGGATTACTTCATCGTTTATCAGAACAAGAAGTTGACTCCGGAATTCATTTCGGCCCTCATCATGAAGAAGATGATGCAGGATGCCGAGAAGCACATCGGCACGATCACCAACGCGGTCGTCACTGTGCCGTACTACTTCAACGATGTTCGCCGGAAGGCGACACAGGATGCCGGGCGCATTGCTGGTCTGAACGTCATCGATATTATCAATGAGCCCACGGCGGCGACTCTGGCTTACGCGTGGGAAATGGGTGAGCTTGGAAACGCGGAACTTGGCAACAAAGAGAAAACGATTCTCGTCTACGACCTGGGCGGCGGGACGTTTGACGTCACGGTCGTTCGTTACACGCCGACCAACTTCCGCGTCCTCGCGACAGACGGCGACGTCATGCTCGGTGGACTCGACTGGAGCCGTCGGATTGTTGACCACGTCTCAGAACAGTTTGCCAAGAAGCACGACTCGGATCCTCGCGAAGATCCGGAGTCGCTCCAGATTCTTGCTCAGGAATGTGAGAAGGCAAAACGCGAGTTGAGCACTCGGGCACAGACGCCGATCAACGTTTACCACAATGGCAAAACGCTGACGCTGTCGTTGACTCGTGGCGACTTCGAGCGGATGACGGCCGACCTGATGCACCGAACACGGGACACAACCGAGCTCGTGATTCAGCAGGCGGGAATCGGGGCCGAAGACCTGGACGAGGTCATCGTGGTCGGCGGTTCGACACACATGCCGGTCGTCGATCAGATGCTCATTGAAGTCTGCAAACGGAATCCCAGCCGCGACGTCGTTCCGGAGGAAGCTGTCGCCCGGGGAGCAGCCATTCACGCGGCCATCCTCGAAGCTCGACTGACCGGTGGTGAGTCGCGAATGGCTCGAAGCGTGATCAACCGGCTGCGTAACGTCACGACGACCGATGTGAATTCGCACTCACTGGGTGTGAAGATCACCGATCCGAGTGAGAAGTCGCGGAAGATTAATCACATCATGATTCAGAAAAACACTTCGATCCCTTACCAGACCACACAGCGATTCGTCACGAACTCCGACAATCAGCAGCGAATTCACGTCAGCGTTCTGGAAGGCGACGCTTCTGACCCGATGGCTTGTGAGCAGATCGGTGATTTTCGGATTTACGGCCTCCCGGCGAACCTGCCGAAAGGCTCGCCGGTCGAAGTGACTTACAGTTACGACGCCAACGGTCGGATCAGCGTCACCGCGCGGGAGTTGACTGGCAACAACGAAGCATCGACGGAAATTGTGCGAGCCAACGCGGCCGCTTCCGACGAGAATATCGACGTGCTCGCCGGTCTCGCGAAGGAATACGCCGTCGAGTAATCCAGCCTTGGCGGATCAGGATTAAGGAAATGCAAACGGAAGCACGGTCGTCCCGTGCTTCCGTTATTTCAGTCAAGGCCGCTGGCCGGCGAGTCGGTGGTGTCTGAAAACAACTTCCGACCGGTAAGGAATTTCTGTGGCAATTGATGTCTACAAGGACTGGCTCGGCATTAAGGAACCAGGACCGTTCGATCACTACACGCTGCTGCGCCTCCCGAAGTTCGAGGACGATGCGGAGAAGATTCGCAACAACTACAAAAAACTGAACGGCCACGTCAGAAAATATGCGACGGGCCAGTATTCGGTGCGTTCTCAGGAACTGCTGAACGAGCTCGCCAAGTGCATGCTCTGCCTGACCGACCCGGAACGAAAACGTGACTACGATGAGGGCCAGGGGCGGGTTTTTGAAGAAGACGAGCGGACCCGACCCTCGATGGACCGCGTTCTGATCAAACAGGGACACATGGATCGTGGTCAAGCGAAAGAAGCTCAGGGGTTTGCGGAGCAGCGCGGACTGACGTTCTGCGATGCGGTCGTTCAGATGAAACTCGTTGATCGAGAGACGGCTACCAAGGCGCTGGCCGAGGAACGCGGACTCTCTTACATCGACCTGGACGAAACGCCGCCGCAGTTCACGGTGCTTGACAAGCTTCCGAAACAGGTCTGCCGCCGGAATACGATCCTGCCGTTGTTTATCGATGAGGCCGTTTTACTGGTGGCCTGCGCGGATGAACTTTCACACGAACTGGAAGAAGAGCTCCGTCTGCGATACGGCCTGCCGATCAAGACGGTCCTCGCGACACCTCAGTCGATCAACGCGGGCGTCGAACAGTATTATTCAGAACTGAAAGACGCACTGGCAGCGGCCGCAGAAGCAGGGGTCACTACCGGCGACGGCTCGTCCAGAAAGCAGGCTTCTGCTTCATCTGCTGCGAAGAGTTCCACGAAAGTGGCGTCCGGCCCGGCAAAGCGATTCAATCAACTTCCACCCGAAGAGCAGCAGAAGAAAAAACAGATTGGCTACATCCTTCTGATGTGGGGTCTGATTGCTCCCGTGTTGATCGATAACTATCTGGTCAAGCCGAACATCAGTGCACTGGATTTCGGAGCGTTCGTGCCTTCAATTTCAACAATTCTGATCACTCCGTGCGTCGCGTTTTTTGTACTCAAGGTCTACTGGAAATAGCGATCTGAGATGGGAGTCCAATCGTTGCCGTCCTTTATCTCATCAGGATCCTGGCAACACGGTTCGGAAGAAATTGTCGAATTCGGGTTACAGTGGATCACAGGCCGTTTCTAAAGGTCGGCTTTCGTGGACGATGGTGCGGCGGGCAGGGGCAGATTCATCGATTGGTGGCGTCAATGGGCGACGGGCAACCCAATTCTGAAGCTCAATCGGGCTCAAGCTTGAGCACGCGGATTGAAGAAAACGAGGGTCGTGCTTGTGGGTCCGGACCGGATGCGGCGTCCGAATTCTCACAGCTGTGGCAGAATTCTGCCGAGTCGCCGGACGTCTTTCGTTTTTTGATTTCTCTGTCTCCGAGCCCGTCGTTCGCTGATGTGCTCGCGACCTGCCTGGTGGATCAGCGGGAACGCTGGGCACGCAGCCTCGTTCTCACGGCGGAAATCTACTGCAGTTTTCTGAAGGTCCGTTTCCCCGCGGATTCCTGTGCAGCTCGTTGGGAACTGGTTGCTTCGGAATGGCAGCTTGGCTGCAACTTTGCCGAAGACGGCAGCGAGCCCGTTCTCGCGGAACTGAAAAGTCGTTTTCCCGATCTGCGAGAACGACTGGAGATTGAATTCGAGAGTTCTGACGATCTGGATCCGACCCGCGATCTTCTGAGTCACGGGGAATCGACGGAGACCATCGTGCCGCCGCCGACACTGGAAGCAACCGAAGCTGTGTCGAGTCGCGACAGCGAGGCATCGAGGGACGTCGACGCGACGACGATCGAATTCGAAGATGAAGACAGCACACTGTCGGCCAGTGAATTTTCGATCAAACACAATCCTGAATCGCTTCTCGGTCAATGCAGCCCGTTTTCGCAACTCCCTCCGGTTCTGGTTGAGAAAATTGAATCGCAGATGCGACCGGTCTCGTTTCAACCCGGCGAATTTCTGATGAAACAGGGAGACGAGGGAGACGGGTTATTTCTGATTCAGAACGGACAAGTCGAAATCCGTTCGAGCGACGCGGCGGGTGAATCGAGAGTGATCGCCCATTGCAGCCGAGGAGAAATTCTTGGCGAAATGGCGTTGATCACGGATGAGCCGCGTACGGCCGACGTCGCTGCGACGACGACCGTCGAGACGATGTTTCTCCCGCAGGCTGTCTTCGATCAGTTGTCTTCCGAGTTTCCGGTGATCAGTCAGGTCCTGACACAGTTGCTCGCCGCCCGCCTGGGAAAGTCCGGCCACGACGCGCTCGCCGGAAAAACGCTCAGCGATTACTTCATTCGGAACCGTCTGGGCCGTGGCGGCATGGCCATCGTCTACAAAGCCGAACATACGGAATCCGGCGCAGAAGTCGCTCTGAAAATGATGAGCCACCGGCTGGTCTACGATGCCAACGCTCTTGAGCTGTTTCAGAGAGAAGCACGCATCATCGAGGGATTTAACCACCCCAATATCATTCGGACGGTTGGCCGCTTTCGAGCGTTCCGATCTTTCTTCATCGTGATGGAATTCTGCCCGGGTATCTCGCTCGACCAGGTCATCCGCGACGCGGGGCCGGTGGATAAGCCTGAGTTTCGACGACTCTTCGCGCAGATCGCCGCTGGCCTGAAGTACGCGCACGAGCACGGCGTCATCCATCGCGACATCAAGCCGTCAAATATCATGCTTCAGCCGGATGGACAGGTGAAGTTGATGGACTTCGGTCTGGCGAAACCCGTTACGGCCGAGGCAGCTCGCACAAGCAATCTCATCGCCGGAACGCCACGCTACATGGCGCCAGAACAGCTTCAGGGCAAGACGGTTGGCACCCAGGCCGACCTGTTCGCACTCGGGGTAACGGCCTGGAAACTGCTCACCGGAAAGAATCTCATCACATCCCGCTCGCTTCCCGGGATCGAACGCCAGCACGCGAACTGGAAAGTTCCCGACCTGACTGGAATCTCGTCAGACATCGCTGACTTCCTTTCGCTTTGCCTGCAGAGATCCGCCGGGGACCGAATCGTCGATCTCGAAAAGATCGCCCGGTGGAAATGCCGCTGATCGGTGATACGCCTCGACAGTGTCCGTCGTCGCAGTCCGAGTCCCAGGTTCGTTAGAACTGTCGCGGCTCGTTAGATTCCCCAGACGTGTCTCTCGATTCTACCCGCAGGAGAATCCCATGCTGCACCGCCATCACGGTCGATCAGCCGCCATTGTCATGTCCAGCTTTCTCTTCGCTTTGATCGTGGTGAGTTTCGCCGGTCATCCAGAAGTGAAGCCGTCGCGCGAACTTGTCGCAGCGGTCACCGCGACTGACGCGGGTGCACCGGTCGGTGACGGCGAGGTTGACGACACCGCCGCTCTGCAAAGGCTCGTTGCATCCAGCAACGGCAACGTCGTGCTCGCCCGAGGGCGCTACCGGATCACAAAGACGATTGAGATTCGTCTCGCTGAGCACGGGCCTCTTTCAATTTCCGGATCCGGCACCGCAACGATTGTGATGGGAGGAGCAGGTCCAGCGATTCGAGTCGTTGGGACGCACGGCGGGACGGCTTCGCCGGAGACCGTCAAGCCGGAGATCTGGAATCAGCGAACTCCCTGCCTGGACGGCATCGAGATCGAAGGGGCTCATCCTGAGGCGGACGGAATCGAACTGACTGGGACAATGCAGCCGATTCTGACTCGACTCACCGTGAGAAACGCTCGGCACGGGCTCGTACTGACAGGTCGAAACCGCAATGTGGTCATCGATAACTGCCACCTCTACAACAACCTCGGAGTGGGGATTCTCTTTGACAAACTGAACCTTCACCAGGTGAACATCACAGATTGCCACATCAGCTACAACGATCAGGGCGGCATCGTGATTCGTGAGAGCGAGATTCGAAATCTCCAGATCGGAAGCTGCGACATCGAGGGAAACATGGCTGCCGACCAGCAGCCGACGGCAAACATCCTGATCGACACGACGGTCGGGTCAGTCCGGGAAATCGCGATCGTGGGTTGCACACTTCAGCACAACCACACGTCGCCTGGCTCTGCCAACATCCGGTGTATCGGTCGCAGTCGAGAGGAACCTCAGAAAATCGGGCACATGACGATCGGCGATAACGTCATGAGCGATGTCGCCGTCAATGTACACCTGCGGAATGTGCGGGGCGTGACGATGACCGGCAACACCTTCTGGAAAGGTTTCGAGCAGAACCTGCTGGTGGAAGGCTCGTCCAACATCGTGGTCGGGCCGAATCTGTTTGACCGGAATCCCGACTACCGCCCGGCCGACAGTGCCAACGGAATTCTGTTTCGCGACTGCCAGGACTGCTCGCTGACCGGGCTGCACATCAACAACGCGCTGAGTAAGCCGGCGGCCCTGGTTCTGGAAAACTGCTCGTGGTGCCGGGTGTCCGACTGTTCGGTTCTGGACTGCTCGGGCGGCATCTTCCTGGACAATTGCGTCGAGTGTGAGGCGGTCGACAACCTGATTCGGCACGAGGGAAAGCGAATTGCCCCGGTGATTGTGGATCGATAATCGATCGTGAATCGAACTTAAAACAACGTCGCCTGGCCGGGTTTCTCTGGCGGGACGATGCCGAGATGTTTCATCCCGTCAGACGTGATGACGCGCCCACGCGGCGTGCGCTGGATCAGGCCGAGCCGCAATAGAAACGGTTCGACTTCATCTTCGAGCGTGTCGACCGGGATGTTGACGCTGTGTCCGATCGCCTGAACTCCAGCCGGTCCACCACCGAAGGTTTTCACCAGTATTGCCAGGTACTTTCGGTGCTGTGCCTCCAGGCCCAGTACGTCAATTTCCTGCATGGTGAGTGCATCTTCGGCAACGGCCTTTGTGATGTTGCCTTTTGCTTTGACCGTTGCAAAATCACGAACCCAACTGAGGAGGTTGTTCGCAATCCGCGGCGTACTGCGGCTGCGGCGGGCGAGTTCGAAGGCAGCTTCCTCGCTGATCTCGACCCGCATCTTGCGAGCGTTTCGAGTGATAATCTCAGTCAGCTCGTCGACTTCGTAAAAGTCAACGTGAAGCCGATTGACGAAGCGGTCTCTCAACGGAGCCGTCAGCATTCCGCTGCGAGTTGTCGCCCCGATAATTGTAAACGGGTCAACCTGCATGTTGATTGTGCGGGCGTTGAGTCCGTCGCCGAGCGTGATGTCGACGCGGAAATCTTCCATCACCGGATAGATGAATTCTTCGACGGCGGGCGACATCCGGTGAATTTCGTCGATAAACAGGACCGCTCCTGGCCCCGCGTTCGTGATGTGAGGCAGCAGATCTTTCGGGGCCGAAAGCAGCGGGCCGGACGTTATCAGGCACTCGACTCCGAGCTCTTTTGGCAGCACCATAGCGAAGGTCGTTTTGCCGAGACCGGGCGGGCCGTCGAGCAGCAGGTGGCCCAGCGGTTCTTTTCTCAGCCGCGCGGCATCGATCATGATCTGGAGTCGATCGACAACCTTCCGCTGACCGACGACATCGGCGAGCCGCTGCGGACGGAGTCGCTCGTCGATGTCCGGATCCTTGTGGTCGAAGGAAGAGCGGGCCGGACGGTAATCGTCTTCGTCTGACGGGCCAGAGATCACCGTTTCGCGAGCCATCGTGCTTCTCCGCTCCGTCGTGATTCCGCCTCCGCATCCGGTGACGCTCGCGCGAGTGACTCACAGCCGTCTTCACACCGCTGAGTCCTAGCTGACTCCAGGCAGGATCGGCTTTACTTCTTTTCGGTGGAATCCGGTTTGGCTTCGTTTGGAATGCCCAGTTTTTCGTGCAGCTGCTTGAGGAGGTCTTTGTCAGGATTCGACTCGGCCTTGAGCAGCTCCAGCGCTTTTGTCCAGGACTTCTTTGCATCGTCAGGCTTCTTGAGTTTCAGTTCGCAGTCGCCCATGTGATCCCAGATTGTCGCGTCCTGACCGCGTTCCAGTGTTGAGGCTTTTTTCAGGAATGTGATTGCCTCTTCCAGCTCACCGAGCTTGAACAGGACCCAGCCCATGCTGTCCATGTAGGCAGCGTTTTCCGGCTCGGCCTTGATCGCTTTCTGAATCATCGACCTGGCTTTTTCCAGGTTCTTGCCCTGGTCGGCGTAGAGGTAGCCCAGATCGTTGTTGACACCTGGATCATCCGGGTTCTCTTCAAGGTACCGTTCGAGAATCTGCTCGCCCTTCGTGACTTCGCCAAGCTGCACGTAGATGGCGGAGAGGCTGAATTTTGATTGCTTGGCGAGTTCCGAGTCCGGGTACTTCTGCAGGAAAGCCTCGTAATGCTCGACGGCCTTCTCGTACTGATGGCTGTGGTAGTAGATCCACGCTTCGCGGAATGCGAGGAACGGATGGCCCTGCGGGACGAGCTTGTTCGCCTCGCCGATCGCTTCGAGGGCTTCCGTAGTGTTACCACCCATTTCCAGGGCGAGGGCTTTGCGGAGGTAGTAGTCCGGTTTCGAACCCTGCAGGAGCGGGTTTTCAACCGCTTTCTGATAGAGCCTGGCCGCCTCGTCGAACCGGTCGGCCTCCATCAGGACTTCGCCGTGACCTCGGAACACGGTTTCCGCACGAGACGGAGCAGCCTGCAGGGCGAGCTCGTAAAATTCAACAGCCGCGTCGACGTTCTTCACGCCGGCAGCCAGCTGAGCCAGAAACAGCATTTTAGAAAAGTCGTTCGGCCCGACCCCGTCTTTCGTGCCTTCGCGGCCGACTTCAAGCAGAGCGGCCAGCAGTTTTTCATCTGCCTCAATCGCATTCATTTCGGCTTCGAACTGTGCCGCAACTTCTGGCAGTTCCTGCTGCCGGGAGAGGACCTGGGTCAAGTTATCGAGCAGTTCTTTCGCTTTACCTCGTTGACGGTAGATGCTTGCCAGACCGAGGTACGCTTCCGAAGTCGCTTTATCGTCGAGCGAGTCGCGATAGATTTTTTCCGCTTCATCAACTCGATCGACGGTGACATAAGTGGCCGCGATGAAAAATCGCAGGTCCTTGTTCCGCGGGTCTTTCTTTGCGAGCACCTCGAGCCGTGTGACCAGCGTGTCGGTCTTTTCGAGTTTTTCCAGCAACGCACCGAGCAGGACAAACGGAGCCCGGCCCTTCTGTTGTCCCGACTCGAAGAACAGTTCCAGTTGCGAGAGGGCTTTCGGGTAGTCTTCCGTCCGGTTGTAAACCTGAGCGAGCAGCAGATTCACTTCGCCCGGTTTTCCGTTCTGTTCTTTGACGGCTCGCTCCAGCGTCTTCAAAGCGAGGTCTGTTTTATTCGCGGCGAGAAGCACCTGGCCGATCCGCTCGAATGATGTACTGGCATGTTTCTGCAGCTCGTCCGTCGTGCGGGGATCGAGTCCGAACTTCTTCGGGTTGAGCAGCGCATCGAGCACGACTTCGTAGCAGACGCCGGCTTTCTCCGCCTCGCCAATGCCGTTGTAGATGATGCCCAGGTCACGATTGATGAGCACGTAAAACCGCGAGTTGTGGTCGAGCTCTGACGAACTCAAAGCCTGTTCCAGATACTTGATCGCGTCCGCCAGACGCCGGGCCTTGACCATCTCGACACCGAGCTGCCGCAAAAGCTGAAAGTTCTCGGGGTCGGCGTCGACCGCTTTCATGGCGTAGCCGATGGCCTTTTCTGTCTCACGAAGATGCAGTGCCACTTCGATCAGCGCTGCGTAGGCCTGAGAGAATTTCGGGTCCACAGCCGTCGCCTTCTCAAAAGCGGCCATCGCTTCGCGGTACTCCTCGCGCTGCTTGAACAGCCAGCCGGTCATGTACCAGGAGTGGGCATCAACCCGGTTTTGATCCGCCTCGCTGCGAAGTTTGACGGGGTCGGCCGGCAGGGCAGGCTCATCGAGCTCCTGCAGCTGGTAGCCCTTGCCTTGTTCCTTCGCCGCTTCCTTTTCGTCAGCCGCTCGAAGCGGGTGGCTCACGAATGCTGAGATCAGAACGGCAATCGTCAATTGAGTGGTCAACCGTGAAATCATGTTTCACTCCTGCGGGATTCAAAAATCGGTGCCGCAAAAAATGTCTGGAAAACGAGTTGCGGAGTTTAGCTGTCCTGGTCGGCTTCGACCAATAGGTCGTGATGAGGATTCGCCGCTCAACGTGGAATCAGGGCTGTTGTCAGTCGCTGTGGCGGCTTGTGTTCCGGGTGCGACGTCTCAACAATGCCGCCGCCAGGAAGAGGCGTTTGCAGCAGGAGGCGTCTGAAGCAGCGTGGGCCGGCAGGCTGGTCGAAAGACTGTTTGCAGACAGGAGCCAGAGATGACAACTGTGCTGATCGTTGACGATTCGGCTGTGGATCGGCTGCTCGCGGGCGGCTGCCTGAAAGAGACGGGGCTGACAGTCATTTTTGCCGCGAATGGTCGTGAAGCGCTCGATTTGATCCGCCAGTCGCCGCCAGATGTCGTGGTGACCGACCTGCTGATGCCGGAGGTCGATGGACTGGAGCTTGTCCAGGAGGTGAAGTCCAACTGGCCAGCGCTGCCGGTCGTGTTGATGACTGCTCACGGCAATGAAGAAACGGCCGTGATCGCACTGCGGGTCGGAGTCGCGAGCTACGTTCCGAAAAAGAATCTCTCGCGTGACCTGGAAGAAACCGTCCGCAACGTCCTGACCGTCGCGACTTCCGCCGCAGCCGATCGTCAGGTTCTGCACTGCCTGCGCAAGGTGGAGCTGGAATTCGAGATTGGCAACGATCTGAACGGCCTTCGCCCTTTGATCAGCCACATTCAGAACCATCTTCGCGAAACGGAAGTCTGCAACGACTCAGACATCCTGCGGGTCTCAACCGCTCTTCAGGAAGCTCTGATGAATGCGGTCGAGCATGGCAACCTGGAAATGTGCTCGGATCTGCGTGAAGAAGGAGGCCCAGCTTACGCTCAGCTCGGCCGGTCCCGACGCAAGGAAGAGCCGTACGCCAGCCGCCGGGTTCGAATCACGGCAACGATCAACCGCGAGCGAGTGATGCTGGCCGTCCGCGACGACGGAAACGGCTACGACCCGAATTCGCTGCCCGACCCGACCGACCCGGCCAACCTGCAGAAAGTCAGTGGTCGAGGTCTGATGCTCATCCGCACGTTCATGGACGAGGTCTCGTTCAACGAAGCGGCCAACGAGATCACGATGGTCAAGCTGGCTTCGGAGTGAGTCTCCTGGAAGGACTCGCGCAAAGACTCGAAGTCACAAAGAAAAAGAATCTGTGCAGACTCAAAGATCGACGACGCCTGCAACACAGATCTTTGTGCCTTTGGGGAGCGGCGGAAGGTTGTCGCCCAGGGTGAGCGGGCGGCGAGAGCCGCGAGCGTAACTTCAATACTCACGCTTCGCTTTGGTAGCGCGTCACCAAACAGAAATCTTCACGGAAAGAACACGATGAGATCAGACAACCGGGCCGCCGATCAGTTGCGGACGATTGAAGTCACACGCGGATTCACGGGCTCCGCAGCCGGCAGCGTTTACATCAAAGCGGGCCGAACGACGATCCTGTGTACGGCGAGCATCGACGACGACGTGCCTCCCTGGAAACGCAACGCAGAGAATCCGACCGGCTGGGTCACGGCCGAGTACAACATGCTTCCGGGAAGTACCTCGCCGAGAAAACGCCGCGACCGGAACGGAGTCGACGGTCGCAGCACGGAAATTCAGCGATTGATCGGTCGCAGCCTGCGGTCGGTTGTCGATTTCGGCGCACTCGGCGCGAGGACGATCACGGTCGACTGCGACGTGCTCGAGGCCGACGGCGGAACAAGGACGCTCAGCATTACGGGCGGATTCATCGCTCTCGCCGATGCCGTGAAGTCGCTGGGCGAGGTTTCGGACCGGCCGATTCTGAAAGCCAACGTCGCGGCGATCAGTGTGGGCGTGTTTGAGGGAGAGGCCTTGCTCGACCTCTGCTACGAGGAAGACGTGCGGGCAGAGGTCGACATGAACGTCGTCATGACAGGCAATGGCGAGTACGTCGAAGTTCAAGGCACAGCCGAAGGTCAGACGTTCGGACGAGCGATGCTCAATCGCCAGCTGGATCTGGCAGAGAAGGGGATCCGGGAGCTCGTTGAGCTGCAGAATCGACTGCTGGCTTAAGTTGATTTCTTTGGAATCGGTTGGTCATTTCTCGGGCCAATTCTGATGTCGCGTGGCATGACAGTCGACCGCAGAAGACATGCCGATTTCGGAGAAGTCCGCCTACTCGTCACGGGCCAGCATCAGCATTCGCGTAAGGTCCGCGACGGATTCGGCCTGCATTTTGGCCAGAATCTTCGCACGCTGGTGCGCGATTGTGTTGGGGCTGGTTCCGAGCGCTGTCGCGACCAGTTTGGTGCTCTTCCCATCGGCCAGTTGATCGGCGACCTCTCGTTCGCGCTCGGTCAGCGTGCCAAGTCGCTGCTCGATTTCCAGTCGCTCGGCGTTCTCGCGGCGAAATTCCAGGTCGGATTCCAGGGCCTCATCGACGATGCCCAGCAGGCGGTCTTTGTCATACGGCTTCTCGACGAAGTGCCAGGCACCGGACCTCATCGAGTCAACCGCCATCGGCAGATCGCCATGCGCGGTCAGCATGATGACCGGTAGATGCGGTGCCCGATCGGCCAGCAGACGTTGCAATTGCAGACCGTCCATCCCTGGCATCCGAACGTCGAGGATCAGACAACCTGGTCTGTCCGCGTCGAACTCGTCGAGGAACGATTGTGCGTCCGCAAACGATTCCGGCTGATGCCCCGTCGCTTTGAGCAGCAGTGACAGCGACTCCCGCACAGACGGGTCGTTGTCCACGATGAAAACGGTCGAGTTCATGTTCGTAGCAGGTCAGGCTGTGCCTGACGGAGTCCTGGTTTGACGTTTTAAAATTCACTGACAGTCTTTTTTACTGACGGTGCTGGAGAATGGTCGATCAGGCGACTTCGTCAGGCGGAGCCTGACCTGCGGAGGGTGAAGGCCACCGTCAGGCCGCGGTCGGCGTTGCTCGTCACGGTCAGTTGTCCCGCGTGAGATTCGATGATCGTGCGGCAGATTGCCAGGCCCAGTCCCAGTCCACTTTTCTTGGTCGTGAAGTAGGGCTCCAGCAGTCGCGACACAGTCTGCTCCTCGATCTCCAGGCCGTTGTCTGAAACCGCCGCGCGGATGACGTTCTCATCGAATTCTGTTCGTACCGTCAGCACGCGTTCGTCGTCGGGCAGAGAATCCATCGCTTCCATGCCGTTGCGAATCAGGTTGAGCAGTACCTGCTGAATCTGCACTCGGTCCGAACCGACAAGCGGCAGACCGTCTGCCAGGTCGAGCCGCACCTTGCATCGCAAGACCTCTGTCTCGTACTCGACGATTTCCAGGACCTCGCGAACGACTTCGTTGAGGTCTGTCGGCGACTGTTCCGGTTCACGTTTCCGGACGAGTCTTCGCAGGCGACGGATGATCTCTGCGGCACGTTGTGATTCTGAAACGACCCGGTGAAGAACGTGTCGCAGGTCCTCTTCTAAGAGGTTTCCCGAATCGAGTCCGGCGAGTGCGCTTTCGGCAAAACCGACCAGTGAGGTCAACGGCTGGTTGAGTTCGTGGGCCATCCCGGACGCCATCTCACCCATCGTGTTGAGCCGGGCGAGGTGGGCCAGTTCCGCCTGGTGAAGCTGCTGCTGCAATCGCCGGTGAGCCTGCTGCAGTTCCGCCTCGCTCCGTTTTCGCTCAATCGCGTACCGGACGGCTCGAGCCAGCATTCTCGCATCCGTTTGGCCTTTGACCAGGAATTCCTGGGCACCTCGGGTGAGCGACTGCAGCGCGACTTGCTCGTCATCAACGCCCGTCATGACGATGACGGGCGTTTCTCGACACGTGTCGCGGATCTTGTCACAAGCGACAGGGCCAGAGCTGTCTGGCAGAGTCAGGTCCAGCAGCACGGCATCGAAACGCGTGGACGTGAGCCGTCCCAGCGCGGCCGAAAGTGAGCTGTTGTGCGTCACCTGGCAGCCCTCGCCAAACGCTTTGACCAGCAGCCGCTCGATGAGCGTGCGGTCGGTTTCAGAATCCTCGATCAGGAGTATCTGCAACGCGGCCGACATGGGAACTTCCGTGAGAGAGGGTTGCTGCTTCTATTGGCTGCGGTCGGGGATTCTACTCCGGCACGATTTCGTCCGCATGGCAAACCCTGCTATACCTCGCCTTCCATCATCTTTCGATAATTCCTGAGAGTGTCTGTGAAACGGGAGTCAGGCCGCCAGAACCGATCAGGACGAGACGACAATGAGCGAATCCATGTCTGCGATACTGCCGCAAACCGACGAGAAATACCATCACCTGGGAGCTCACGTTGAGACTCAGAATGGAGTCGATGGTGTCCGTTTTTCCGTGTGGGCTCCGAATGCGACAGAAGTCGCCGTCCTGACCGACGGCAACGGCTGGCAGCATGGGCAGGACTGGCTGAACGCGAGCGACTCGGGCGTCTGGTGGGGGTTCATCCCCGGTGCCGGCGAGGGAACGCGGTACAAATACAGCATTCGCACAAAGTCCGGAAAGCTGCTCGACAAGGCGGACCCGTTCGCCTTCGCCGCGGAAGTTCGGCCGAACACAGCGTCCATCGTCCACAGGCTCGACCAGTACGAATGGCGGGATTCCAAGTGGATTGAGGAGCGGGCGGAGTCCAACTGGCTGGAAAAACCCGTCTCGATTTACGAGGTTCATCTGGCCTCGTGGAAGCGGCCGTGGGACGGGCGCGAATATCACACCTATCGCGAGCTGGCTCATCTGCTGGTCGAGTACGTCCTGGAACTCGGCTACACGCACATCGAGCTCATGCCGATGGCCGAGTTCCCGTACGACCCGTCGTGGGGCTACCAGGTCACGGGATATTTCGCACCGACCAGTCGCTTCGGGGCGCCGGACGAGTTCCGCTATTTCGTCGACTACTGCCACATGAACGGGATCGGCGTGATCGTCGACTGGGTGCCAGCTCATTTTCCGACGGACGATCACGGCCTCGCGAATTTCGACGGGACACACCTTTATGAGCACGCCGATCCGCGAAAGGGTTTTCATCCGGACTGGAATACGAACATTTTCAACTTCGGCCGGTTCGAGGTCTGTGACTTTCTGCACGCCAACGCCCGGTTCTGGATGAACGAGTACCACATCGACGGGCTGCGGGTCGATGCGGTCGCCTCGATGCTGTACCTGGACTACTCGCGGGAAGACGGCGAGTGGGAACCGAACCACCTGGGCGGGAACGAGAACCTTGAGGCGATCGATTTTCTCCGGCAACTGGGAGTTCACCTTCACGGCGACTTCCCCGGCGCGATGCTCATCGCCGAAGAAAGCACGTCGTGGGGCGGAGTTTCGCGACCGGTTTACACGGGCGGGCTGGGCTTCACGATGAAGTGGGACATGGGGTGGATGCACGACTCGCGCGATTACCTCGCCCACGAGCCCGTCCACCGTAAGCACCATCAGAACCAATTGTCTTTCCGCTCGCTGTACGCGTTTTCGGAAAATTTCGTGCTGCCGTTGTCTCATGACGAGGTCGTACACGGCAAGGGCTCGCTGCTGTCGCGAATGCCGGGCGACGACTGGCAGAAGTTTGCGAACCTGCGACTTCTGTTCGGTTATCAATACACGATGCCCGGTAAGAAACTGCTGTTTATGGGCGGCGAGTTCGGTCAGTGGGAAGAGTGGGACAGCGACGCCGAACTGCAGTGGGGACAACAATCCTTCCCGCTGAACGACGGAGTCCGCCGGCTGGTTGGCGACCTGAACCGACTGTACCGGGACTACCCGGCGCTGCACGAACTCGACTGTTCCTCGGACGGCTTCAGCTGGATCGACGCGGACGATGCCGACCACAGCATCTTTTCCTACTGTCGAAAATCACGGGACGGGCAGACGATCGTCGTTGTTCTCAACTTCACGCCCGTCGTCCGGTACAAGTACCGCATTGGTGTGCCGAATCCCGGCAGCTACGTCGAGCTGTTAAACAGCGACGCGGAAATCTACGGCGGCAGCAACGTCGGCAATCTCGGTGAGATCGTCGCGACTCAGAAAGCATGCCACGGCCGGCCGCACAGTATTTCGGTCAGTTTGCCGCCACTCGGAATGCTCGTTCTTCAGCTGTCGTGACGGGTCTCCGCAAGTTGTGCGAAAATTTTGTCCTGCCCCGCGACTCACACTCGACAGTGAGTCCTGGCCTTCACAGACTCCTGCAGTGTCACGGCAGTTTGATTTATATTTACACATCTAAACCGGGTTTTGATGATGTCCGGACAGCTGATACCCCGCGGGGGAGGCGACCCGATTCTGCTCACAGGGGCAGACATCACGATCGGCCGCGATCCGTCATGCGACGTCGTGATCGCCGCGCGTGGAGTTTCCGGCCGGCACTGTCGGCTCGGATTTCGACAGGGCAGCTGGTACGTCAAGGACCTGGGCAGCAAGAATGGCATCCGGGTCAGCGGGAAGCGATGCGAGAAATCGCGGCTGCCAACAGGCAGCACGCTGGCCCTCGGCGCCGCTCAGTTTGAGATCGCGTATCGCTCATCGGGCGAGGATGCTCAATCGGCGAAGGCGGCCCCGTCGGCGATAAAGGCTCCGTCGGCGAAAAAGGCTCCACGGGGAGACGATGCTTCGAATCTTCCCCGCGCAGCAGCGCCCGGACCGGTGGGCAAGCCAGGCGAAATGCGTGAGCGGCCAGCCTCCGTGCCGTCTCTGCCGGCAGCCGAAAAGTCCGCCGGCAAGCCCATGAAGCGGTTTCTTGGCAAGCTGACTCCGCAGGGCGGAGGCGAGCTGATCCCGTTGCTTTCCGATCGACTGGTCGTCGGCCGGGACCGCGGCAGCGACGTGCGTCTCGCCTACTCCAGCATTTCTGCGGAGCACTGCGAACTGGAATTTCGCGACGGCTACTGGTTTGTGCGGGACCTCAACAGCAGCAACGGGACCCGGGTCAATGGGAAGCCGGTGAGCAGCTCGATCCTGATGCCTGGCGACATTCTGAGGCTCGCCAAGCTTCGCTTCGAGATTGACTACAAACCGCGAGCGGACGCTCCGCCGCCGGAAGAAAATCCGTTCGAGCAAAGTCTGCTCGAAAAAGCCGGCCTGCAGCAGACGCTGGACCGAAACCCCGACCCAAAATGGCTGGAAGCCAATGAGGAACCGGAAAAACGAATTGACCTGGAATCGCTCTGATCTGCTTACAATGCCGCTCTGCTGAAACGGGCACCCGCGCTGTCCGAGCAAACGTCGAAGGAAATTCAAATGGCGACAATTCTTATCGTCGATGACTCGGCCACCGATCGAAAACTCGCGTCTCTGCTTCTTGAGCGATCACTGGACTGCACGCTGCTCCAGGCGAACTGTGCGGAAGCCGCACTGGAACAGCTCGAGCAGCTTGAGCCCGATCTAGTTCTGACCGATTTGCAGATGCCCGGCCTGACGGGGCTCGATCTGGTTGAGCGGATTCGTGACGACTGGCCGAACGTGCCGGTCATTCTGATGACGGCTCGCGGCAGCGAAGAAATCGCAGCGCGAGCACTGACCGTCGGTGCGGCCAGTTACGTGCCTAAGTCCCGGCTGGCCGAATCCCTGATTCCCACCGTGCAGAGAATTCTCATCGGGTCACAACAGGAACGAACCCACTCGCGGCTGATGCATCACCTGGCCGATGGCGAGTTGAATTTCGTGCTGCACAACGATGTCTCGCTGATTGCACCACTGGTCCGGACGGCTCAGGAAATGCTCCGCAGCCTGCCGCTCGGCGAGGAATCGGAACGGCTGCGGGTCGGAGTTGCTCTCGAAGAGGCGATTCAAAATGCCATCCTGCATGGCAATCTGGAAATCGGCAGCAGCGAACAGGAAGGCCGCTCACCCGGCGAAGTCGCCTCCGAGCGAATGTGGACGGCTCCGTATTACGAACGCCGCGTTTTTGTCTGCGTGAAAATCTCCCGTGAGGAAGCCGTCTTTACGATCCGCAACGAAGGGCCTGGTTTCGACGCATCCCTGTTCGAAACGGACGAGTTCGACGTCGACGATCCGCGAGGGCGCGGCATCCGTCTGATGAGAACCTTCATGGACGAGGTGCGGTTCGAGGATTCCGGCCGAACAGTGGTCCTCAGTAAGAAACGAGTCGATGAGGCAGCGGAAGCCGAGGAAGACGCAGAATAAAAACGGCCTCATGGCAAACCTTGCCATCGACCCGCAGGCAAGAATCGCCGACAATCCGTCCATCTGACGGGGATGGAATCTGGATCTGAGTGATCCACACCCGCAGGACCTGACGCGGCGTCCCGCGCCAATCCGCGACTGGCACACGACTTGCATTTGTCTGGTCTGCCGACGGATCTGGCCTCTTTTCAGAGAAGATTGCCTGCTTTTAAGGCGGGCCTGCTGTCTGAAAAAGCAGCCGTCACGTCGTTGTTTTACAATGGAATTCTGACAGGAAAGTTCGGATGACTACTCTCACCGTAACAAAACACGCCCGACCGGTTCGAACACAGATTCTCGGCGAATCGACCAGCTGCCTTCAGGAGAGCCTGCTGGCCGTGGCCGCTCAGGTTCGCTGCGAATTCGTGGAAGGCATGCTGATCCTGAGTGGCAACGTCCGAAGCTACCGCCACAAACAGATCGCACAGGAATGCACGCGGGACATCGCCGGCGTCGAGCAGATCGTCAATCGACTTCAAGTCGTTCGCTAAGTCACGGCCCGGAGACTAAACCGGCAATTGAATCAGCCGGCACGCGTTAGCGTCCGGTTTTCCGTGAACTAACGCTCAGCGGCTAATGCCGGTCTTATTTCCGGCCCGTCCCTGAGCTTCGCTCCGAGCCTCATTCCGCGATCGGAAGACCGCTGACAAGCAGATTCCGGACGGCGTTCAGGCTGCCCTCAGTCACCCGGTGCAGAAAGTCGAAGTCGAGCGTCTCGATTGTGTCCGACGCCTGGTGGTAATGCGGATTCCGCATGAAACTTGTGTCGGTGATCATGAGTGCCGCGAAGCCCTGATCCCAGAACGGGCTGTGATCACTGAGCCGCACGGCTTGCAGCATCTCCCCGTTTTGCGGGACTTGAAGCGTCTCGACCGGCAGCCCTTCGACGGTGACCATGCCGGCGCGAAAGCCCTCGATCAGTGGTCCGGAAATCTGGTTGCCAATGATCGCGATGAAGTTGGCCGTGTCCGGGTAGAGTCCGACGAGTGCCCTCGGCAATGACTGACTGCCCGCCGCGTGGTCACAGTAGCCGAGCATTTCCAGTGAGATCATGCCTCGCAGATCGACGCCGGCCTCGCGTGTCCGGATCGCGTGCTCGCGGCCGCCCAGCATCCCGTTTTCCTCGAGGTCAAACGCGACGAGTTCCAGGTCGAGCTGCGCGTCTGCCGGCCAGTCCTCGTTCAAAACACGGGCAATCTCCAGCAGTGCGGCGACGGCACTGGCATTGTCGTCGGCTCCGGGCGTGTCCGGTCGCGAGTCGAGATGAGCTCCCACACAAAGCCGCGGTCGAGGTGTTTCCGACGCGTCGCGCGGTCGAGTCGCGACGAGGTTGATGCCTCGTAGAGTCTCACTGTAGTTGAGCTCGCCGAAGTCGTTTTCGATTGAGAACTCGTGCCGCGCGACTTCCCAGCCAGCTTCGTGAAGCAGTGAGGTCACGTAACCGCGGGCCGCTTCGAGCTCATCGCTGTGGCACGGCCGAGGGACTCGCGTGAGTTCCTCGACGTGCCGGTAGAGCTTGTCGCGAGACGTCTTTAACGATGTCATTCCGAGTTTCCCGACGTGAGTCAAAATGGTGATCGGAAAGTCTAACAGCCCGACGAAATGTAGCGGAACGGCGCGAGCCGCCCGGTCGATTAGCCATTCCACGCGCGCTCGACCGGACGGCTCGCGCCGCACCGCGACCTTCTGAACGGACTCTCACAAAAAACACGGGCAGCAACCGAATTCGGTCACTGCCCGTGCTGGAGAACTCACTCAGGAAGAACGATTAGTGAGCGTAGGCCTGCATGCCATGCTCGCCGATGTCCAGTCCTTTTTCCTCTTCTTCAGGACTTACTCGGAGCCCGACGGTCGACTTCAGAGCGAGACCGACGATCAGGCAGAAGACCACAGTGAAAGCACCGATGGCGACGATCCCTGTGAGCTGATCTTTCAGTTGCTCCATTCCGGCATTGGCTCCGAACAGGCCGACACAAAGTGTGCCCCAGATTCCGCAGACCAGGTGGACACTGATCGCTCCGACCGGGTCATCGATCTTCAGTTTCGTGTCGACGAAAATCACAGTGAAGTAGACAAGTACACCAGCGATCAGACCGATGAGGATCGCATCAAGCCCCGTCATCAGGTCGGCTCCCGCGGTGATCCCGACAAGTCCCGCGAGAATTCCGTTGAGAGCCATGCTGAGATCCGGCTTGCTGCTGTGAGCCCAGGAAGTCATCGCCGCAGAGAAGCCACCAGCGGCCGCAGCCATCGTGGTTGTGACGAGGACCAGTGACACTTTGCCCGGATCCGCACTCAAAACGGAACCGCCGTTGAATCCGAACCAGCCGAACCACAGCAGGAAGACGCCGATCGCTGCCAGAGGCAGGCTGCTGGCGGGCATCGCCTTGACCTCGCCGTCCACATATTTGCCCTTTCGCGGCCCAAGCAGAATGGCCATCACGAGAGCTCCCCAGCCACCGACAGAGTGGACCAGCGTTGATCCGGCAAAGTCGTAAAACCCAAGGTCATGCAACCACCCGTAGCCCCATTTCCAGGACCCGGTAATCGGGTAGCTGAAAGTAACGAAAAGTGTCGCAAAAATCAGAAACGACGAGAGTTTGATCCGACCAGCCACAGCACCGGAAACGATCGTGCAGCACGTCGCGGCAAACATCGCCTGAAAGAAGAAGTCGGTGTAGTGCGTCATGTCCAGCGCGTAACCTTCTTTGGTCATCTTGCTGGCGTCATTCAGAATGTCCGTGCCCTGCGAGAGAAAGCCGAATCCAGCGAATCCAATGACCTCGTCACCGGTTCCGTCTGCAAATCCAGGATACATCAGGTTAAAGCCCATGATCCCGTAGGTCAGCAGTCCAATGCAGATAATCATCGTGTTCTTAAAGAGGATGTTGACCGTGTTTTTCGAGCGGGTCAGGCCACTCTCCAGAGTTGCGAAGCCAAGGTGCATGATGAAGACAAGCATCCCGGCAATCATGACCCAGAGGTTGTCGACGACGAACCGCGGGTCATAAACGATTTTCGCAGACGCGGCCGCTTCCGGGGCGGGGGCTTCGGCGTCGCCCTGGTCTTCTCCGTCTGGCATTGCTTCTCCGTCACTCCCATCCGCGGCACCGACAGGAGTGGCTTCAACTTCCGCGTCCTGGGCGATGGCCGAGCTGAACGGTACGGCCATCATCGTCATTGTCATCATGGCTGCGAACAGCCACAGTCGAACTTTGCTGAACATCGATCGCTCCCTGTTTAGATGTTTAAAAATGAGTCGAGAAAAACTGTCAGCGGCCGTGACTTTGATCCTGCCTCAATCCGACTTCTGGCCAGACGGCCACAGACGTGTCGAGAGCCGAATTTTCATCTGCCGAGTAGAGAGGCAGAGATGCCTCGCCTGTGCG
>JAQBVJ010000246.1 GCA_027623235.1 Planctomycetota bacterium | reverse complement strand
GCTCCTTCAGCCGCCGTAGCTCAGTTGGCAGAGCGACGCTTTCGTAAAGCGTAGGTCGTGAGTTCGAGTCTCACCGGTGGCTCTTTTTTATGCGCTGTCAGGTGGCTTCTTCCTTCCGCGATAGTATCAGGTGATACTATCAGCCATGCTTCCGTTTGAAATCACGTCTGACTGCATCCGGCTTCTGGCCGATGTCGAGCGGCTTCTCGGTCGCCATGAGGGTCGCCATGAGGGGCGGCACCAGCCCCGGCCGGCTCCGCAGTTGAGGAAGTCACTTCGCGTTCGCTCGGTCCAGAGCAGTGTGGCCATCGAGGGCAACACGCTCACCGAGGAGCAGATTACGGCACTCCTCGACGGCCGGCGGGTGGTCGGGCCGCAGCGCGAGATCCTCGAAGCACAGAACGCGCTGGTTGCTTACGATCGGCTGCCGGACTGGAACCCGGCCGAACGGGACGATCTGCTGAGTGCTCACGGCATCCTGATGTCCGGGCTCATCGACCGGGCCGGCAAATGGCGGCGCGGCGGTGTCGGAGTTCTTCAGGGAACCCGGGTGGCTCACGTCGCCCCGCCTGCAAACCGGGTCGCGTTTCTGGTCGGCGAAGTGCTCGACTTCCTGCGCGACGACACAGCGACGCATCCGGCCGTCAAAGCCGCGGTGATTCACTACGAACTGGAATTCATCCACCCGTTTGAGGACGGCAACGGCCGCATCGGCCGGTTGTGGCACACACTGATTCTCGGCCGCTATCACCCGGTCTTCGGGCACGTGCCCATCGAGTCAATCATCCGGGAACGCCAGTCGGACTACTACGAGGTCCTGCGCGACTGCGATCAGAAAGGCAGTTCGACGGCGTTCGTCGAGTTCTCACTCCAGGCAACTCACGAAGCGCTGCAGAGAACGCTGAGCGAACTGGCACCGTCGCCGGTCACCCCGTCGCAGCGTCTCGAAACAGCGGCCGAACATTTCCAGTCGAGGAACTTCTCGCGCAAGGACTACATGACGCTCTTCCCGAATCTCTCAACCGCCACGTCCAGCCGGGACCTCCGCAAAGCCGTCGATGAGTCCCGCCTGAAAAGTTCGGGTGAGAGGGCTCAAACGGTCTACCAGTTCCGCCCTTCAGCCCGCGGTTGACGATCCCCTGCCAGGCTCACGGGTCCTTTCTGGCGTTTTTCTGATCCGTGTCCACTACGGGAACTGTCAGGGTTCTGCACAGACTTTCTTTCCCGCGCAACGTCGCACGGAATCAGGATTCCAGGCAAGCGGTTGACAGCAGCGCGAGGACAGCGGAGCGAATGTGTTCGGGCAGAGACGCGCTGCTCCCGATCGTGCGAAGTGGATCGACCGTCGGGATCGATCCCGGATGCGCTGGCTCATTGCGGCAGTATGCCGACGGGACGCTGGAATTCTGTTTGAGGTGTCGCAGGCTGCTACTTTTTGAACTCGCCCGCGTCGTACCGTCGCCAGAACTCGGCGGGGGAAATCGTCGGATAACCTTCAGGAGCCAGTTTCGTGAGACTCTGCATTCCTCTCAGGACATCGAGACCGCGGTTGATCTCCTTCACTTCGAACCGAAGCTCGACCAACGGCATGTCGGCCAGTGGAGACAGATCCCGCACGGCGGTTCCCTGGATATTCAGATACGCCAGAGGCATGCCGCGTAGCGGTTCGAGACTGCTGACTTTTCCACAGCGATCAAAGCTGAGCGAGGTGCAGGGCATGCCGTGGAGCGGCTCGAGATTCTCAATATTGTTGCATGCAATAAATGATAACGTCCCGCAAGGCATGCCTCGCAATGGATCCAGGCTGGTGCCCGCAAAGCTCACCAACGCGAGCAGGGTGCCGGGAGCACCGCGTAGCGGTTCCAGATCGTGAACCGACGGGCTGGTGCAGACAAACGATTCCAGCGGAAGTCCGCTCAGTGGACCGAGGTCAGACAGAGGACACCCGTACGCGTCGAGTTTTCTCAGGGGCATCCCTTCCAGCGGCCCGAGATCGCCCACTGGCGTGGCTCGGATGCTGAGCACTTCGAGCGGCATACCCCGCAACGGCTCCAGATTACTCAGTTGAGGGCATTCGTGAGCTGTGAAATGAGTGAGCTGCATGCCCTGCAGCGGGTCGAGACTCTTGAGGGCAAGGTTTCGGTCTAGAATGAGCGTCGTCAAGGGCATGCCCCGCAGCGGTTCCAGGTCAGCGAGTTTTTCGCACCCGCCTAAGTTCAATACGTCGAGCTTCATGCCGGCAATCGGCTTGATATCAGTCAGTTCCTTGTCTCCGACTCCAAAACGACCTCCCAGATCAAGCTGTCCCGTCGTCGTAAGGGTGATGCCGGATTTTGGCCAGACCGTTTTGACCTGCTTGTCGTACAGTGCTCGAAGCGGCTCACGGGCTTCGCGCAGCTTTGGTGCGTCGTTCAGCAGCCGGGTGGACAGATTGAAGAGTCGGTGCCGAGTGAGGATGTCGGCGACGGCGAACATCGCGACGAGGTCGTCGGGCTTGCGGGTTCTGGCCAGCCGGAACAGCGCGGCAGCGTCCCGGTCCTGGGAATTGTGGTGCAGGTAGAAATCCAGTTCGGATGCGGCCTCAAGCCATCGTCCTTCAGCCAGAAGAATGTGTGCCACCAGCAGACTGGCTTCGATATTTTTCGAGTCATAGCTCCGCACCAGTGCAATCTGTGCCCTGGCTTCAGGGACCGCTCCATCGTTGGCGAGTTGTCGCGCGACGCGCATGGTGCCGGGGATCGAATTGCGAATTGCTTCGTTCTTTGCCTTCTGCTCCTTCAAAAAGTCGTCGCGGTTCTGTTCGGCCTCGTGCTGCGCAATTTCGGCCCGCACTCGGGCGTCGTAGTTGACATGAAAAGCCACAGCCAGAACGACGCTGAGAGCGAGAGCTCCCGTTCCGGCCGCCGCACTGAAAGCCTGGTTTCTTTTCACGAACTTGACGGCCGATTCCCAGGGCTTGTCGTCCTTGGCGCTGACAGAACGCCCTTCCTGAAAACGCTCGATGTCGTGTCGCAGTGCTTCGCAGGTTGAATAGCGTTGCTCGGGCTGAGTCGCGAGCGCCTTCATCGCCACAGCAGACAATTCCCGGGGAATCTTTCCCTGCCGGTATCGAACGGGCGTTCTTTGCTCGGGCGGTTTGATCTCGCCTTCAGAGACCCGCAACAGGACGGCGATATGCCCACCGTCTTTCTCAATGGGCGAATAAAGAGTCAGGAATTCGTAGAGAATCGCGCCCAGCGAATAAAGATCACTTCGCTGGTCGAGTGTCAGCACTTCGCCGCGAGCCTGTTCGGGCGACATGTAAGCCGGGGTCCCCATGATCGAACCGGCCTGCGTCTGCTCATCCGTCTCGCGGACCGTCTCAACCTTCGTTGAGCTACCGCCAGAGGATGTACTGTCGGCTTCCGTGTGCAGGTTCGCCAGAAAACCAGCCGGGGTCGAAGCTCAGAGGGGGCGCGAAGTTTCACAGCTGAATTTGCAGTACTTCGGCGAGGAACTGATCGTTCCATCCGGC
>JAQBVJ010000245.1 GCA_027623235.1 Planctomycetota bacterium | reverse complement strand
CACAAAGTCCTCAAAAATCCAGGGAATCAATCAGCTCGTTCGAGTGGTTCGGAAACTCGCTCTGGCTCTGGAAGAGGCGCATAAGCATCAGGTGATCCACCGGGATCTCAAACCGGCCAACGTGATGATCGACGAGCGGAAGGATCCGGTCGTCATGGATTTCGGCCTGGCTCGCCGTTCGACGGAAAACGAAAAGCCGCTGACACACTCCGGGACAGTGATTGGAACGCCCGCCTACATGTCACCGGAACAGGTCGATGGCGACAACAGTCGTGTCGGACCTCCCGCGGATATTTACAGTCTCGGTGTCATCTTCTACGAACTGCTGACCGGACAGTTGCCGTTCGAAGGCAGTCTGATGTCCATCCTGAGGCAGATTGCGACGGTTGAGCCCACGCCGCCAGCAGAGCTCCGGGAAGACACTCCACCAAAGCTGGAAGCCATCTGTCTGAAAATGATGGCCAAGCAGATCGAAGACCGTTACCAGTCCATGGGGCAGGTGGCAGCCGATCTGACGGAATTCCTGAAGGACTACAAATCGGCCACCGAGGAATCTTCAGCGAGCGACGTGGCTGCAGACGAACAGAGCCTGCTGGAGACGTCTGGAGTTCCATCGATCCCGTCACCGGTTGAGTCCACCGGCGTCACCATTCGACCCAGGCCGAAAAAGCAAACACCCCGAAAGAGATCGAAGAAGAAGGCAATTGCAGAGAACTCTGTCGTCACACCGCTCGACCAGGAGAAGGCGAGGATCGAGGATCTCATTCGTCGTGGAGAACTGTCGCTCGCGTTGAAAGCTCTGGAGGAACTTGCCGCTCGAAAGGAGCCGGAAGCACGCGAACTGGCGATGTGGGCGAGGGGCGAGATTCCGCGAGTCCGAGCTCTGCCGAAGAAAATCCGCAGGGAGTTGCCCGGAACGATTGCCACGGCCAGGCAAATGATTCGGATGCACGATTACGCTCAGGCTGCCGATCTGCTGCGGTCTGTGCCGAAATCACTTCGGACTCCTGACGTCATCACGTTGCTTGAAGAAGCAACGGATCTTCACGAAGAAACCGAACTGCTGATTGAGGAAATTACCGATGCCGTCGAGAAGCGTCGTCTGTCTGGTCTTGAGGATCGAGTCGATCGATTACGGACGCTTCGGCCCGGCCACCGGCTGGCAAAGCGGTTGAAGAAATCGCTTCGATCGTACGGCGGGAGACAGAACTTCCGCTTCGATCGTGGCGGCAATCTGCTCCCATCAAAAACGTCGGGACTCGAAGAGTACTGGAAGATCGGCGCAGGCGTTTTTGCCGTCGTCTTCGCTCTCGTGTTCTGGGGCTTTCTGGATTACTTGAATTCAGATTCTGAGAGCCATTCCGGTCTCACGGGATCGGAAACCGGCACGGGTGATTCGGAAGTCGGCGACGGTTCGAAGCCTCGCACCACAGTCGGAAAAACGGCGTCGGGCGAAGTCAGTCTGTTTAACGGAGTCGACCTGACCGGATGGACGCCCGTCGAAGATGCCACCGCCTGGCGAGTGGACAACGGTGTGCTCGTGTCGGACAGCGGCGAACGCGGCGTTCTCTGGTTGAACAAAAGTTATTCCGACTTCGAACTGCGTTTTCGATTCCGCCTGGGATCAAGGGCGAACAGTGGCATCTATCTCCGTTCAGCAGATCGGCTGATGGCCAGCGGCGGAGATCAGCTGGAGATTCAGTTACTCGACGATCCAAAGTATCCGACACAGCCGGGTCATGGCCTCACCGGGGCGATTTACGGTTTGAAGGCACCGGACATTCGTGCTTACCAGTCTGAGCAGTGGAACGAGATGACGATCCGCCTCGCGGGGCGACTGCTTGAGGTCACCCTGAACGGCCGTCAGATTCAGAAAGTGAGTCTCGACGATGTGACTCAGCAGGCGTCAACGAAAACCGGTCAGCAACCCGGATTGAAGGCGGCTTCCGGCTACATCGGCATCCAGACCTACGGAACCGGAATCAGCAGGCAAAGCAGGATTGAGTTTGCGGATCTCACGATTGTGGACCTCACCGAACTGCCGGAAAGAGTCGCACAGGAGAAGGGCGACTGGTCGATTCCTCTCAAATTCACCGATGCGAAACCGGTGAGCGAAATTAATCGCGGAGATCCGATTAACGCGTACGCCTCGTTGTCCCAGGACGGGCTCGACATTTACTGGACTCGTGAAGGCTCGTCGCGCAAGTCGGAAATTCGCACGGCTTCGCGGTCTCGCGAAGGGGCTCCGTTCGGGGCATCGACAAAAGTTGTTGAAGGACGGCACGGCGTGATCGCGGCCGACGGGCAATACATTGTCTATCTCGCAGATGGAGCGGATGGCGTGCCGGCGCTGATGGAGTCGTTTCGCGATTCCAGGTACCAGTCGTTCCCTCCTGCTTCGCGAGTTTTCACAGAGAGTCGATTGCCGAAAAGTCCGTCGTTGTCGATCGACGGCAAGACCATTGTGTTTCAACGAAGCGGTGCCAATCCGGGGACGACGGACCTGGTCATCGGGATGCGAAACCGCTACGACCTGCCCTGGTCCGGTCCGTGGACGTTGCGGCTCGACTCACCCGCCTGGCTGTCCGACCAGGTGACCTGGCCGTTCCTGAGCGAAGACCGGCTCACGCTTCTTTTCTGTAATGGCGGCGGGCGGGATCCAAAGCTCATTCGAGCGACGAGGCCTGACGAGCAATCAGAGTTTCCAACGTTTGAGCACATCACAGTCGACGGACTGCAGATCATGGCCCGGGCACCGCACTACGTTTACAGAACCCGCGAGCTGTACTATTCCGTCCCGATCGATAACCCGGCCGGTAGCTGGGAAATCTGGCGTGCCCGCGCGAAGTAGCGGCCCTCGACCTGAGACACACCATGTTTGTTCTTCATGTTCGCCTGCCCGACAACTCGGAACGGGAGGTCGCGCTGCCGAGCGGAGAGTTGCTTCTTCTGGGGCGAGGCAACGCGGCAACGCTTCGACTGGACGACCCATCGATGTCGCGCGTCCATTGTCGACTGCTTGCCAGAGGCGGGCGAGTCATCCTGACGGACGCCGGCAGTCGCTGGGGCACGCTCGTCAACGACGAGCTGGTGACGGAAACGGAAGTCCGGCCGGGTGACGAGATAACGATCGGCGAAACAATCATCACACTGAAAACTCGTGGACGAGCGGAAGCGACTACGATTGCGCCGCCGATTGAGCGAGTTGCGAAGCAGCGTCGCGCTGCCGGCTCGGAGCCAGACGAGCATTTCGACACGGCGACCGAGTCCGCATTCGATTCGGCCATCGTCGCGGAGGCAGTGTTTGACTCCGGCTCCATCTCCGGCTCCATCTCCGGCTCACCTGGGCTCGACGAGAGCGAGGACCCTTCCGGAAATCATTTCGTCGAACAGTTTTCTGTGAAGGCTTTCAACGGAAGCCGCTTCGCTCGATATGACATCAAAGAGGTCCTTGCAGAGGCGCGAACGGGGCTCGTCTTTCGAGCTCACGACAGCGAATCGGACGTCGACGTCGCGCTGAAACTGTTTCGGCCGGAAGTTCTGGAGAGTCAAAGCGACCGGCAAC
>JAQBVJ010000115.1 GCA_027623235.1 Planctomycetota bacterium | reverse complement strand
GACGACCGTCACTGTCACGCACGCCGGGATCCAGTCCCGCGTAAGAGACGACGGCGGCACCGTTTTTGAATCGGCCAGCCACGCTGAACAGGTTGGCCCGGTCCTGGTTGTACCGCGTGAGCACGCCTCGCGCCGTGTTCTTGATCGACGTAATGCGGCTCTGCACCTTGCACCGTCTGCGGATCAAAGCCCGATGCTGACGCACGCGCGGAGTCGGTCGCCACGCTTCCGGGATCATGTTGTGAGCCAGAAACTCCGCCAGTACGTACGCATCGATTTTGTCGGTCTTGCGGGTACTTTCAGCAATGATCCGCAGCTTGCCGGCATGCGCCAGCACGACACGTTCCGCCGACAGTTCCGCCAGCCCGGCAAACCACTCGTAACCGATGGTGGCTTCCACCGTGAGCTGATACGGCATCTGGGATTTCAGAAACGCTTCGATGCGGTGTACCTCACAGCACATAAGTCTCTGCCTCTTGACGACGCGCAGGGTGTCCTGATGTTTTTCGACCACACAGAACGTGATACTTTTCTTGTGGAGGTCTGCTCCGATAAATCGCATGGGAATTCCTTTTGTGGCGGTGAGAGAAGGGTTCAACACTTCTTCACTTATCGACCACGCATCAAAGGCCCCTCGACACTCGCGAGCAGACCTCCTTTCCTATACCTTCGGCCTACTCAAAACACAGCCACTTCGGGTTTCTGACCAGCTCTTTTGCCGCCTTCGCCTGGGCACGGGCCTCACCTTTAAACACGCGGAATTTACGATGATTATCAGCTGGGACTGGCTGGAGCAGTACGTGAAGCCGACTGAGTCGCCGATGGTGGTGGCCGAAAAGCTCATGATGACCGGGCTCAATCTGGAGGGCATGGAAGAGGTCGGGTACGACCTGGCCGTCGATCTGGAAGTCACCAGCAATCGCATGGACTGCCTGGGCCACATCGGTGTCGCGCGGGAAGCCAGCGTGAGCTTCGGGCTCGACCTGACCATCCCCAAGGCGCGGCCGGCTGAAGGATCCTCGCCCGTGTCCGATGCCACCTCGGTCGAGATCGAGTGCGAGGACATCTGCCCGCGCTACGTCGCGCGAGTCATCCAGGGCGTCAAAGTCGGGCCGAGTCCCAAATGGATGGTTGACCGGCTCGCCACAGTCGGCGTCGCCTCGATCAACAACCTCGTCGACATCTCGAATTACGTGATGCTGGAGTGTGGCCAGCCGCTCCACGCGTTCGACTTTGACAAGCTGGCCGAAAATCGAATCGTCGTGCGGCGTGCGAAGAAGGGCGAGAAGATTCAGGCGATCGACCATAAGGAATACGAACTGACGCCGGACATGTGCATCATCGCCGACGCGCAGAACCCCGTCGCCATCGCCGGAGTCATGGGTGGCGCAGCGACCGAGATCAGCGCGGCCACAACAAACGTCCTGATCGAAGTCGCCGAGTTCGAGCAGCTTGCCGTGCGGAACACGGCTCGCGCGCTGAAGCTGTTCAGCGATTCTTCGCACCGCTTTGAACGGGGTGTCGATCCGCACGGGCTCGACTGGGCCAGCCGCCGGTGTTGCGAGTTGATTCTCGAAATCGCGGGCGGAGAACTGCTCAGCGGAAGCGTTTTCGCGGGGCAGCCTCTGCCGGAAGCCCCTGCGCCGATCGAGCTGCGGTTTGCTCAGGTCAACCGGATCCTCGGCATCAATGTGCCGGCGGAGGAGGCGGTCGCAATTCTGAAATCGCTCGGCTTCGAGCAGCAGGGAGAAACCACTGCCGAAGCGGCTTCGTTCGTGACTCCGAGCTGGCGGCGGCGGGATGTCACGCGCGAGGCGGACCTCATCGAAGAGGTCGCTCGAATTTACGGCTACGAAAAGATCCCGGAAGACGTGCTCGTCCCGTTGAGCCTCAGCCGAAGGACGCTCCGCGATCGCGTTGTGGAGCGAGTCACGGGCACTCTCAGCGGCGCGGGTTTTTACGAGGCGATCACACTGTCGCTGGTCGATCCGAAACAGGAAGAGCTGTTCACGCCGAGGCCGCTGGAAACGCCGCTCGACATTGTCCATTCCGACTTCCGCAAGATGTGCCGCCTTCGCGCGAGCCTTGTGCCGAGCCTGCTGGCGTCACGCCGCGAAAACGAACGGCACGGCACGTTCAACGCGCAGCTTTATGAGATCGCGTCCGTTTATCTGTCACCGGAGCCGACGGACCCGGCGGCTCAGCCGAAGATGCTCAGCCTGGTTTCCGGTTGCTCGTTTGCGGAAATGAAAGGCGTTCTGGAAGCCGTCGCACGAAGCGTCGACCCGGCAGCCGGGATCACCGTCGCGCCGAGCAGCGTGCCGCAATTTGTCGAGGGACGTGGCGCGGACATCAGCGTCAACGGTGAGTTCTGGGGCTGGTTCGGCGAGCTCGATCGCTCCGTCACGGACAAGCTCGACCTGCGCGACGCCTGCCTGGTCGCGGAAGTCGATCTGCGAGTGCTGGATCAAATTGCGAATCTGCAGCCGCAGTTCGCCGAGCTGCCGAAGTTTCCCGGCATGACGCGTGACCTCAACTTCATGCTCGACGAATCGGTCAAGTGGGACGACGTCGAGGCCGCCGTCACAAACGCCGCCGGGCCGCTGCTGGAGTCAGTCAACTTCAGCAGCCAGTACCGAGGCAAACAGCTTCCGCCCGACAAGAAGTCGTACGTGCTGACGATTCAGTACCGCTCGCCCGATCGAACTCTGACCGGCGAGGAAGTCGACTCGGCTCAACAGGCCGTGATCGCGGCCTGCGAATCGCAGGTCGGAGCCCAGCTTCGGTAAACAATCCGCGAATTATAGAGTGTCGCCGAGCGCGCCCTGGCGCGACTGCGCTTCGAGGAGGGCGAGGCCACCGCTGTAAACAGGAATGTGGTGCTTTGTCAGGGCTGAAAAGTGGGGTAAGCATCCTGCTTGCCGACGTTCTGTGAGCAAACATCGCAAGCTGGAAGCCAATACTGTTCGGCACGGCCTCTGCGTATCGCATCGTCAGGCAGGAACCGTGCCTAACATTCCTGGCAGGATGCCGATGCCGCTTTTGCGGTTCGGGCGACGATCGGGAAGTTGTTTCGGACTCATTTCCAGGTCCTCGCTGCAAACCCGCCTTGACCCGTTCCGGGTTCTTTGAGACAACCCGCGCCCCTTCTTGAGTCAAATCTCAAATCCCCTCCATTTCTCATCGGATTCGTCGGTCAGATTCTCTCCGCAGAACCGGTCGTCGAAGCCAGAAGAAGAAAAGCGTCTTCAGCACGCCGGACTTTTTCGAGATTCCGCTTCACCTCGACACCTCGAAGCGAGCTTTTTCCTCATGAAAATCCCGCATCGCATTCTGCTGCGATCCTGCCTTCCCGCGTTGTGCCTGACGGCTTTCGGCGGTTGCGCCAACTTCGTCGAAACCAAAGCGATCACGACGTTTACTGAGGCGCTCCAGAAGGAAAATCTCGACGAACTGAAGGGCAGCACGTCGTCACGGTTTGGAAACAAAGCGTTGCGAGTGCCGGAAGCCGTGGACGATTTCGCGATCCTGAGATTGCCTAAGGGCGACCTGGAAATCACCGACGTCAACGAAATTGACAAGGACACAAAGGAAGTCACTGCGAAATTCGGCAAGTCAACGCAGAAGTTCAGGTACCTGCTTGTCCGAAACCCCGACACTCGAAAATGGGTCGTCGACGACGTTCTGATCCGAAAGAAGAAGGACGGCATCACCTCCACAAAACCCGTCACAGAGTTGATGGACCTGGTGACTCGCGTGCGGGAATTTCTCGTCGCGTGGGACACGGGTGTGCGAGGCCAGATGCTTGAAGTCGCCACTCCGGAATTTGGCGAGACTCTCAGCCAGCTGCCGCGAGGCTACCTTGCAAAGCTGGCACAACGAGCGATCGGAGATCGTGCTGAGGACCTGAAGTTCCGACCCGAGGCACAGCTGGATGAAGACGTCGCCGTCGTGCGACTGCCGCGTCGATCCGGTCAGATGATCATCTCGTTCCAGAAAATGGGCGGCGAGTGGTTGATCAGTGACCTGGCTGTCGAGTCGAAACGCGACAAGGATCACATCCCGTCCGTCCGACAACTGGCCACGGCTTTGAACTCAGCGGTCAACTTCCTCAAGGCGTACAACAAAGGTGACAAAGACGGGCTGAAAGACGTCTGTCTGAAGTCCTTCTACCAGGGCAGCCTGGTGCCGGCGAACCTGGAGACTGTTTCGCTGCCCGATCCCGAACAGGCCGTCGATACGTTTCAGATCAAGCTGCACACAGGCCTCGCCGACTTCGTCGTGCCGCACGGCCAGGAGCTCGTCAAAATCAATCTCGATCGCATCGAGGGCGAGGACTCGGACACTCCCGTCAAGTTCCTTGTCAGCGACGTGACGTTGTACGAGCTGGAAGGAAATCAGGAGAAACGCCTCTCGGCGATGTTCCTGTCCCACGCCATCGTCGACATCTTTGCCGAGGGACTGGTCACGCGGGATCAGAATACGCTTCGACTGACTTCGACGCCGGACTTCCAGGAACGCGTCTGGAAAAAGCTCAACGAAAGCGAGCTGCTCGATCTGGAAATGCCAGAGATCGAAACCGCCGTGCCGAAAGTCATGACGACTGTCTTCATGGGAGCCGTCACGGAAGTCACCGTGCAGCAGGGAACGCGGGCCCTCGTTTACGTTCTGCGTGATGAAGGCGGAGCACTGCTCGTCGACGATGTCTTAATGCCGGTCATCAGCCGCCCGAACTCGCTGAAGCAGACTCTGGAAATCACGATCCCCGTCCGACGATTTGCCGCCGCAGTATCGACCAGCGACCTGACGCGGTTGCCACTGATTTCCTCAAAAGACTTCTGCCTGAGTGTCTGGCATTCGTGCGAGCGGATTCCGGAAATCGGAGTCAAGCCGAGCGAGCACTTCGAACTGCCGCTCACCACGCTGCAGGTCAAAAGCGACCGCGCCGTCGCCGTGCTCGGAGACGACCGTTACGGAGCCCGCGTTCTGCTGGTCAAAGAAAACGACAACTACGTCATCGACGATGTCCTGTTGATTTCCGGCCCGGAAGCGCGACAACGAATCGAACTGAAAAACGCTTTGCGGCTTGAGCTGTCGCGATTCCGCGGCAACGGTCGCGGCCAGGCCGCCGCCTCGCTGGAAGCTCCGCTCGTGACGAGCCCGTCGCTGCAGAACGCGGTCGGCCCGACTCGCTGAGCACGGTCGGGCTACGGTGTGACCGCTACTGTTTCAAATCGTCCAGGATCTTCGTCAGCAGATTCTTCACGTAAGCGCCCATCCTCGGCGGGACTTTGCCGTCCTTTGGCATTTTTGCCAGTTGCTCCGCGACCACTGTGGCACGAGCACCCATTGCGTCAAGAGCGTTGAGAGCCAGCATTGAGGTGTAGACGTCGTTCTGGTCGATCGGTGCGAGCTCAAGCAGAACGGGGATTGCCAGTTTGCTGTCTTCGTCGTCGCCCCACTGAGCCAGGGCCTGCGCCGCGATGATTTTTGCGGGCGCCGCTTTGTCGTTGAGAGTCGAACGAAGAGCGTCCCGCCCCACGGCAATGCCAGCTTTTTCCCTCATCAACAGACCCATCGCCGCCCAGTACCGGGCCGCACTGTCCTTGTGGGACAGATCCTTGATCAGGCTTGCGGTGTGTTTCGAGTCGAGCGACGAAGCTCGATCGGCAACATCCATGATCGCCTCGAGGTCGTAGGCTGCTGACTGGCCATACTCGTACGGACTCGAATCGGCACCGCGCGAGTGGACCTCACCCTCCGGCAGAAAGCCGATATCGCGAATCTTCAAGGCGAGCTCACGTTGCGCTTTCGCAAGGCGGTTTTTGATCGGCAGGTGCTCGGGCGAGTTCGCCAGGTTGACGACCTCATCGGGATCGCTTTCCAGATCGTAAAGTTCCTCGGCGGGCTTCGTCTGCCAGAACCGCGACTGCGCCGCGTTCAGCTTGCCGGCGTCAAACAACTGCTTCCAGACGCGAGTCGTTGGCGTCTGAAACATGTACTGGATGTACTGCCCGTAAACTTTGTGTGGCATGTAATTTCGAATATAGACGTACCGCTGATCGCGCACCGAACGGACCATGTCGTACCGCTCGTCCATCCGGCCACGGAAACCGTAAATATACGGCTGCGGTCCGGTGTCGTGCCGGCCGGCGAAGGCGTGGCCCTGCATCCACTCGGGCGGCTTCTGACCGATGAGGCTCAGCAGTGTCGGGGCGAGGTCGACGAAACTGGTGAGGCGATCGGACTTGCCACCCGTTCTGTATTCCTCGGGACGAAGATGCTTGAACTTCTCCGGGATATGCACGATCAGCGGCACATGCTCGCCCGAGTTGTACGGCCAGCGCTTGCTGCGCGGCATGCCTGACCCGTGATCGCCGTAGTAAAACACGATCGTGTCATCGACCAGCCCGGCCTCTTCGAGCTCTTTCAAATTCCGGCCGACCAGTTCGTCCATCATCGTCAGGCGGTCGTAGAACTGAGCCCAGTCTTTGCGAACCTCGGGCGTATCCGGGTGGTAGGCTCGAACACGGACCGTGGCCGGATCGTGAATCCGGTTTGCAGCCGGTATCTGGTTTCGAATCTGACTTTCGTGGCTGATCGTGTGATTGAAAATCGCAAAGAACGGCTGGCCGTCTTTCCGGTTTCTCCAATGTGCTTTGTTCGAGGACTCGTCCCAGACCTTCCCGTTCGCGATGAGGTTGTAATCTTCTTTGCTGGCATTGGTGCAGTAGTACCCGGCCTCACGAAGAATCTGAGGATACATCTTCATCATCGAGGCCATCGGCACATTGCTGCGCATGTGCTCTGAGCCGGTCGCCGGTGGATAAACACCGGTGATGATTGTCGTTCGGGCAGGAGCACACACCGGGGCGTTCGACCAGCACGTCCGGTAAAGCAGGCTTCGCTTGGCGAGCCCGTCGATGTGAGGCGTCGTCGCGTAGTCGTCGCCGTAACAACCCAGCTCAGGACCGTTGTCCTCACTCGTGATCCACAGAATGTTGGGAAGGTCGTCCGCGGCGCTGACACAAGCCGGAGACAGAACGACAACAGTTAACAATGCAAGAAGGCGAACAAGCATGAGGTCAGTCCTGTTTCAGATTCTCTGTCTGCAGTGCAAAGACGCAGAGACGCGAAGTTTCGCAAAGAAGAAATGGCCACGCGAAAAGTCCATTGCGATCCTTTGCGACTTCGCGTCTTTGCGCTTTGGACCGAGCGATCTGAACTCATTCGCTGAAGACGTCTTCCAGGGCTTTCCGCATGACGGCCGGGTCGGGGCTGATGCCCGACCAGTATTCAACGCCGATGACGCCCTGGTTCACGAGCATGCCGAGCCCGTCGATGACCTTACACCCGGCGGCGCGAGCGTCCCGGACAAAATTCGTTTCCGGCGGGTTCGGGATGACATCGGCCGCGACCATGCCTGCTTTGAGTCCAGCAACGTCAACAGCAATTCGAGCATCGACGTCCGGAAACAGGCCGATCGAGGTCGCATTGATGACGACGTCGGTCCCGTCGGGGATCGAGTAATCGCCGTCCCACTTCACGAACTGAGCCTCGACTTTGACTTTGTCCTGCAGCAGCTTGACCAGCTCCGTGCCTCGCCCTTCCGAGCGGTTGACGATGGTGATGTTCGTCGCGCCGGCCAGAGCGACTTCCACAGAGATCGCTCGCGAGGCGCCGCCGGCTCCGAAAATGACAACCTTCTTACCGGCCGGATCGGTGAGCGTTCGCAGGGACTCGACGAAGCCTTTGCCGTCGGTGTTTTCTCCAATGAGCTTCCCGTCGCGACGTACGGCGCAATTGACGGCACCCATCACTGAGGCCGACTCACCCAGCCCGTCAAGATGCTCGATCACCGCCACTTTATGAGGAATCGTGCAGTTGAACCCGACGAAGCCCATCGCCTTTGCACCGGCCACGGCGGCGGACAGGTCGGCCGCGTCGACTTCGATCGTCAGATACCGCCAGTCGAGATCGTGGTGCCGGTACGCCGCCTCGATCATCACTTGCGTCGGGTTTTCGGAAACCGGTTTGCCGAAACAGCCGGTGAGTTCCTGTTTGAAATTCAGCACTTTGGCCACGTCGATACTCCTCAGGATGCCAGAATTGAGGCACGGAGAGTATCGGATAGCCGGGGCGGAATTCCACGAGGTGGCGGAGTGCGCTTCCCCGGGTCCAGCGCAGTGACTGAAGAGCGGCGGGTGAGGCGGTGCCCGGAAGGACGCGCTCAATCCCAGGCGGGTTCGAGCGGCATCTTCTCGGTCACGGTCACGTCGGACGACCGCATGATTGTCCCCTTGCCGTATTCCCACTCGGCGAGGGCCTGTGTGTATTCGACGAAGACCTGCTGTTTCTGCCGCAGAGTTTCCGCATAGGCATTCTGCGTTCGCAGAAACAGGTCGAGACTGATCTGTCCGCTTTCGAAAAGAACGCGATTCGCATCGACCTGTACTTCGGCTGCGGCCAGTTGATTTTCCAGCGTGCTCACCAGGTCGCTGGCCGTCACCAGTTCGTGGTAAGCCGCCCGCAGTTCATGTTCGACCGAGTGCTCGACCGATTTCAGTTGAGCTCGCTGCTGCATCAGCAGGATGGCGGATTGCTGTTCGGTGGCCTGATCGAATCGTCGCCCGAAGGCCCGCTCGTACCGAAACCCCAATGTCCAGTCCTGAAAACGATTGTCGAGAACCGTGCCGGCTGATTCCGAGAAATCACGGCCGACTCCGCTCCGGATTGACGCTCGTTGAGAAGCAATTTCCGGCCGGTTGACGAGCGCCTCGGACAGCGCGGCCTGCCAGTCCACTTCGACAAATTCCTGCTGCGGTGTCTCGTCCGGGACAATTCGCAAATCCGTCTCGCCGGGCATTCCCAGCAACTGCCGGCTGAACCCGCGACGGATCAAACGCGCCGTCTTTGACCGGACCGCTTCCGAGCGGATCTTTGAACAGAAACGGATACTTGCTCTCATCCACCAACCTTTTTTCGGGGATACGAATGTCCGGGATTCGGATCTTCGAGGTCTCCAGAGGGACGGCATCGGCGGGAGGAGGTCCCGGCAGTGGCGTCTCAATCGGCGGGGGATTGAACGAGGTTGAAGACAGTCCGCCCGGCAACGACTGCTGAGGCCAGCTCGAAACAGCGTGGGACGATCGGCCGCTCTGACTCGGCGGCGACATTTGTGCCGGCTGACCTCCAAGTGGCCGATTGTCAGCAGCCCGCAGAGATTCGTTTCAGAGTCTTCCGCTGATCGTCCACCGGGTTTGCGGGCCAGGCCTCAGCGAGCTGCTGGCTCGGTCGTGGTCACTGGCTCGTAGATTTTTGCGAGGGCCACCAGCAGCGTTTCCAGTTGAGCGTAATACTCATCCTCGTTTTCGAACGAGCTCTTCCGGTCGCGCAGCGAGATCACCTGCACCTCAATCCGGTCGCGTTCGCGCCGCACTTCGACGGGCAGAGTCTGCTCGGCATCGCTGCGGACGAGGTGCATTTGATGAGCCGCCTGCCAGTCGACGCCGGCTCCATCCGCAGCCGTCTTGACCGCCCGCACGCCGCGAAACCAGTCGGCCCTCACACCATTGCCGTCGCCGTTGTCGTCGAGCAGCGCGTGTTCCGTCGCCAGGCGGCCTTCCGTTTCGTAGAACTCCTCGGTCCGCCGACTGGCCGCAAGGAACGCTTCAAACAGCGAGGTCTGGCCGTCTTTGTCGAGGTCGAATTTGACGTCGCCAATGGCCAGCGACATGAACTCGCCGAAGCGGGCGAAGTTCTGTTCCGAGCCGCTTTTCGTCGCCGTCACCAGAACTCGCCCCGGTCCGGCGAGCTGCTTCATGAACGGAGCACTGCTGGAGGCACAGTTAATAAACGCGACCGGAGATTTCACCGGCTTCAGCCAGTCTTCCAGTTCCTTCGCGGAAACGTCCCGGCCCTGAAGATTGAACCGAGCCGTCCGGCCATCGAACGTGCCGTGCCCGATCAGGACCAGCCATAGCTCGCCGGTCTGCTCCTCGCGCTGAGCCCACTTCGAGACGGTCGACTTCAGCAGATCGAAATCCGTTGCCGCTTCGTCCGCCGGTTCTGCTTCGCTGTCTGCATTCGCGGCTCCCACGGCCACCAGCTGAGTCCCACCCTGCTTCGCCGCCTTCGCCCAGCGATTCGTCCAGGAATCAAACAGCTCGCCATACTCATCCGTGCCGGACGCCCCGCGGACGACGATGACAAGACGCTCTTCCGCCTGAGGCTCCTGCGCGGATGCGCAAGTTGTCAGGCAAATCACGATCAGCATCGCGACACTGACGCAAAGACGCGAAGGCGCAAAGGATCGCAAAGGACTCCACAGGTCAGGTTTCGCCTGACGAATTCCTTCTTCTTTGCGAATCTTCGCGTCTTCGCGTCTTTGCGTCAGAGGACGCTGCGTCACACCGATCATGGCAACCCCTTCGAACGTCGCAGACCCCACTCGCCCAGCAGACACGCCATCACGACCAGAAACACAAACGGAGAATCCCAAAGCGGCATCGTCCAGGCGGTCATGACCGGCATCGGTTTGCTGCTGAGGTCCGACACGAAGTCATCCAGGTCTTTGGCCTGAACGATCTCGCCGCCGGTTTCTTTGGCGAGCTTCTCCAGCAGAGACCGGTTGACGCCGATCGACTGAAACTCGCCCACAACCGGAGCGTGAATCCAGCCTGCCTCGGCCGGAGCGAGCGCCTCGCCGTCACCGTCGACGACTTCTGCGACAAACCGGTACGCACCCGATTCTTTCGGCACGAAGACGGTCGAGTACATTCCCGGATGCTCGTTCGAAGGTTCGGCGTCGAGAAGGACTCCCTCCTTCTTCGGGTCTTTCTCCGATGCCGAATCGTCGGATGCGACTTCTTCTGCCGGGTCCGTTTCGTCTGTTTCCGAATTGTCTTCGTCTTTCATCGCGAGCGGACCGACGACTCGAATCTTCACCTTTGCGTTGTCGAGCGGCCCGTACTCTTCGTCGGTGACTCGCACGACCAGTCGCGCGGCTTCCGGAGCGACGTCGACGGCCGACTGCGTGCTGAGTTCCACTCGACCGGGAACGTCCGCGACCAGCCATCGCACGGTCTGCCGCCAGGACTTGTAGAGATCGTCCGGGTGATTCTCAATCCGCTTGATCTGCCAGCGCCAGAGGTCTCCCACGAGCAACGCCGCCGAGCGACCTCGACCAAACTGCTGAGTCACCAGAGCCGGCCAGGTATTTGCCGAACCGTCGGTGACCCGCGCGAGCACAGACGCACCCGGCTTAATCCCTCGCACCGCGTTGAGCGTCTTGAATCCTGGCGTGTCGTGCAGCCGCTGCCGCTCGTCGGATTCGTTCGCCCGCAGCCGCACCCACGGCTGCAGCCAGCCCTCGCGGGTCAGCATCAGCTTCAACTTGATGTCGCCGTCCGGATAGCTGGCCCGGTCCAGGTAAACCGGCAGCACATCGGCAACCGGCGTACGGTCGTAGTCGCCCGCGTGAAACGTCTCCTGTCCGCCGAGCATCAACAGCCCGCCGCCGCGATGGCTGACGAACCGCTCGATCAGGTCGAGCTGATCCTGATTGAAGAATTTCGCCTCGATGTCGTCCAGAACGAGCGCGTCAAACTGAAACAGCTCTTTGGCTTCCTTGGGGAAGCCGCCGCGAAGTTCGTCTTTGTCTTTCGTGTTGAGCCGCACGAGGACCGGCTCATCGTAATTCTCGGTCTCCTCGTCGCCTTCCTTCTTGAAGCCGCTGAAGATTGAGTTGCTGGTCTGCCCGTCGCGGCCGCGGAAGTCGAATTTCGCCTCGCGTTTGGCGACGCGGATCATGCCAACCAGTTGGACCTGCTCATCTTCGGCCAGAGCCCGGTTCAGAAATTTGAATTCCCAGTTCGGCCGGCCGGAGACGTACAGCACGCGCAGTTCGCGACTGCCACGGTCGATCTGGATGACTCGCGAGTTGTTCGCCGCCGTCGCCTCCTCAACGGCCACCGGCTCTTCGCCGTCCTCGGGCGAGGTAACGCCTGTCACTTCCAGCCGATAAAACGTCACGCCGGTTTTGATTGGCCGAAACTGAAATCGAAACGGCAGTTGCGTTGTCGATTCGTCGATCGCCATTCGAGCCGATTCGATCTCGGCTCCGTCGCTGTCAACCAGGCGACACTTGACCGTACGAATCGCCTCGCCCCCTTCGCCAAGCGATCGGGCCGTCACGTTGCACTGCACGGAAACCGGAGCGTCCTCAAACGGAGTCTGAGAGATCGACACATTCTCGATCGTGAGGTCCGGCTTCGAGTCCGTCTCGCCGTAGACGACGGGATAAATCGGCGGCACAGCAGTAGGACGGGCCGCGAACAGTCTGGCCAGATCGGCCTCTGTCATGTCCGTTGCGTTCCCGTCCGTAAACAGCAGCACGCCGCCAACCGGCCGATCCTCAAACTGCTGAGCAAGACTCGCCAGTGCAGCCTGCAGCGACGACGTCTCGCCGTCGTTCTTCAGTGCGACAAAGTTGCTGACGCTGCGGAGCTGCCGGTCGAAGGCAAAGCGGTGCAGCTCGAAGTCCTGCTCGAGTCGCTTTGTCCATTCGGCCTGCTCGTCGGTCAGCGTCTTTTTAACCTGTGTGGCGAGGGTCGCTTCGTCGCTGGCCTCGTCGGACTGAACAGTGAGGCTCCGGCTGTTGTCGGCCAGAACCAGAAACAGATTCGAATGCGGCTCCGGCTGAAACCCGCTCCACACCGGTTCGAGCAGACACACAACGAGCAGTGCGATCCCGGTGACTTTGAGCAGCGAGGCGAGCACACGAATCTTCTGTGCCGAGTTGACTCGCCGCGACGACCACCAGATGAGATAGCCGGCGGCGACCCCGATGATCACCGCAGGGACGATCCATTCCGTCCGGCGGAAAAGAAGAGTTGCCAGTAGTTGGGACATGTTCTGTGCCGTTTGTAGTCCCGCCTTCCGGCGGGCTATGTGCTTTCGCCGCTTCTCGGCTGTCTACTTGCCCGTGCCGATTCGCTCGTAGTACTTTCTCACCATGTCTGCGTAGCGGTCCGGGACAGGGTCGCGGTCGATCGGGACGAGCGAATCCGGGGACTCGCGTTTGGCGATTTCTTCCTTGAGCCGCTTCTGCAGTTCATCCAGCGGGTCGAGGATTTTCATTTTCACGAGATTCCACTCCGGATCTTTCGAGTGGCGTTTGAATTCGATCCGCATGCTGCGCGCCTCTTCGCGAATCCGCGAGACCTCAGCACGCAGCTTCGGGTCGGACAGCGTTTCCTCGATGTTTCGCAACTGGTCAGACCACTCGACGAATCCCGGTCCGGTGAGCGGAGCACCGGCTCCGGACTGATTGCCACCCTGCTCGCTCTGCGACGGCTGCGAACCTGGCTGAGGTTGACTGCGAAGCCCCGGCCGGCCTCGCTCGCCCGGCTGAGATTGCTGCCCGGGTTGCTGTCCCGGCTGAGGTGACCCCGACGGCTGCCCCTGAGGAGTGCCGCCTGGCTGACCAGGCGTCTGACCAGGCTGCTGGCCCGGTTGACCGCTGGGATTCTGGCCGGGTTGCTGACCTGGCTGGCCAGGTTGTTGCCCTGGATTCTGACCCGGCTGTTGGCCGGGTTGCTGACCAGGATTCTGTCCGGGTTGCTCGCCCGGTTTTCCAGGCGGTTGACCTGGCTGCTCGCCTGGTTTCTGCTCACCGGGCTGGCCTTGCGGGTTGTCGCCCTTCTGCTCGCCGGGCTGCTGACCTGGCTGAGGATTCTCACCAGGTTTGCCGGGTTGCGGGCTCTCGCCAGGTCGCTGGCCGCGCGGGGTTTCGTTGGGTGAGGCATCACCCGGTTTCGGCTGAGCTCCCGGCTGGTCGCCGTTCTGCCTTTGCTGTGTCGACTGCCGCTGCTCGTTCAGTTCGCCCGGCTTGCCGGGAGTTGGACGCGTGTTTGTCGATTGACGCTGCTCGTTCGGAGCCGTGCCTTCACCCGGTTTCCGGCCGCCAGGATTCTCTCCAGGCTTCCCATTGGGATCCTGTCCGGGCTGAGGTTGCTCACCAGGCTTGCCCGGCGTCGCGCCTTCACCCGGGCTCCCCTGCGGATTGTTTTCGCCCGGCTTCTGATCGCCTGGCTGCCCGTTGGGAGATTGCTCACCCGGTTGCTCGTTCGGGTTCTGGCCGGGCTGCTGGTTGTTTCCGTCGGCGACCTGCTCGCCCGGTTTTCCGTTTCGCCTTTGCTGAGCCAGTTTCGGATTGGCTTCGGCGAGTTCTTTCGCAATCGCTTCGGCCGCTCGTTCGGCATCGTCCTTCGCTCGCTTCAGCGAATCGAGCTCGTTGCCGAGCACCGAATCGGCGGCCTTCTCGATTCCCTGCGCGACCCGCTCAACACCTTCGGCCGCTTTCTTTTCCGCTTCGGTGGCCTGAGGCAGGAAGCCCCGTTTCACCAGGTCGCGGGTCTCGTCGAGGATCTCACTCGGCTTGTCGGAACGGGCCTTCCGCACAGTTTCATAAAGCTGCTTTGCGAGCAGCGGTTCGTTCGTTTCTGCCTCGCGGACGACGTCTTCCATCCGGTTCAAAACCTGATCGAGCTGGTCGCGTTGCGTCTCCAGTTGCTCCTCAACTTCCTTGCGGTCGGTGCTGCCCCGCAGCGATTTCTTCGGGCCTTCATCGTCCTTTTTTGTGAGTGCCTTTTTGATATCGTCCTGCCGCTCGGTGATTTCCTGAGCCTGCTGGCGGAGGTCCTGCATCGCCTCGCCAAATTGTCCGGCCGCTTTCTGACGGACTTCATCGCGAAGCTTTTCAAGTTCCCGTTCCGCGCGAGTTCCCTGGTTGAGTGCCTGCGAGAGCTGACCCTTTTCGAGGGCTTCCGACGCCTGCCGCGCCCGCGACCGGGCATCGTCGAGCTGCTGTTGCTGCTCGGCCATCTGCTGCTGATTTTCCGGCTGCTCCATCCGCTCTTTGACTTCGTCGAAGTCCTTGAGCAGTTCGCGCTGTTCGTCGCGAAGCTTCTTCAACTGTCGCTCCAGCTCCTCGCGTTCCCGATCAGTCTTCGCCTCGCGGAGTGCGTGTTCCAGCTCGCGGACTTTCTTGTTCATGTCGCCCTGGCGGCTGGCGAGGTCGCGAAGCCGGTTGAGCACCTGCAGTTGCTCGCGGTTCTGCTGTTGCTGCTGAGCCGTCTGCTGCTGCTGAGCCTGGTTCTGTTCTTCGTAGCGGTTCTTTTTGTTGTCGAGTTCCAGTTGCTGCATCTGCTGCTGCGACCGACTGCTGGAGCTGGATGAGCTGGAGCTACTTTGCTGTTGCTGCGTGACCTCGTGCTCGCGGGCCCGCAGTTTGAGCAGCCCCTGGTACGCAGACCGCTCGGCACTCATCGCCGGTGTCAGCGAGACGGCACTCTTATTATCAAGTGCTTCGGTGAGACGCGTGACGGCATCGTTCATCGCCTGGCCGACGGCTTCAGCATGCTGCTTCGACTGAGCGTCTTTGAGTTCTTCCATCAGTTCCTGGAGTTTTTCAATGGCCTGCTGCTGCGACTCGACGAGAAGCTGTACATCCTCGGCAAATGCCTGGGACACCTCGTCTTTCGTCTCGCGACGGATGATCTTCCAGGTCGCGTTCAGAATCTGCTTCTGAAGATTTGCGAGTTCTTCGGCTTTCTTCTCGCCCTGACTCTGCTGTTGTTGCTGTTGTTGTTGTTGCTGCTGAGCTGACTGGGCCTGCCCTTCGCGGAAGATCTCTTCAAAGTGCCGCACCTCGGCAAAAAACATGTCGGACATCGTGCGGCGAGTCTGACCACTGGCGTCGACGTCATCGGCAAAGAAGTAATACGAGACAAGCTGATCGGGCTCGGCCTTCGCCAGTTCCAGTTCGACCAGGTGAGCCAGCTTGTGTTTTTCGCGACCCTTCGCGGCCTCGCCGAGCGAAACCGACTTTGGTTCCTGATCACCGACGGCCACGACGAAGCCGTGGTCCTTCACACCGAAGTCGTCCCACACGGTCGCTTCCAGTTCGATTTCCTCGATCGGCGAAACCTGCATGTCCTTCGCCGGGAAGACCAGCTTCAAATCCGGCGGCCGGTTCGCGTAGGCAACAATTTGAAACTCTCCACGATCGCGATTGGCCCGTTTCTGCGTGTCGAACAGGTCGAACTCGAACTTCGCCGTTCGGTCAACGGGGACTCGCACGGCGTAGATTGTCTCTGCGCGGTTAGAGTCCGCTTCATCTGATCCCTCGTCCCTCGCCACTCGCCTCTCCGCCGCGAACTCAACGAGCTCCTGCGAGCTGAGTTTCTTCAGCGGGAACCGCTCGCCGTCTTCGCGCACCAGCTCACCCAGCTTGAGGTCCTTGTTGAGGCGGCAGAACAGGACGACCGTTGAGCCTTCGACCGCGGAGACACGCCACGTGTCTTCAATCAGCTCGGGCTTCATTTCGGTGTACGACGGGAATTCGATCCGGGCATCGACCCGCTCGACGATCGGCAGTTCGTAGACGCTGATCGAGAATGTTTCTGTCGCGTGTTCGTCGTACTGAATGGTGTATTGGAAATCGCTCGACACAGCCGGCATGCGGAACCCGAACAGCGGATCCTTCAAGCTCTTCTGCATCGGAATCTGAGCGGACTCTTCCCCGGCCTGCTGACTGAGCGTCACGTCGGCTGGCAGCGGTCCCTCAAACCGGGCGGTGATGAGCAGACTCGTTCCGCGTTCGACTTCCGTGGTTCCCGGTTCGACCGTGACGTTGAAGTCGGGCTCGCTTCCCGGTCCCTGTTCGATCGGCGTCTCTTCCTGCCCCGTCACATCTGCCGACGCAACCACTTCGCTGCCCGGCCGCCGCAGATCGTTGGCAAAGTACAGCGTCACGGCCAGCGTGCAGAGGGCGGCGACTCGGCAGGTCAGGATGCGACTGTGCGGGACGACGCGCTGCCATTCATTCATCGTGGCGTGATGGCCGACCTCATTGGCCAGCTGCCGTTGCAGCCACGAAAACCGGCCGGTCTCCCGATCGGGAAGCTGTTCGATCGTCGTCAACAGTCGCTGGTTGAGATCAGGAAACTGGTTCTCGATCAGCCGCGCGACTTCGAGTTTCTCCTCGCGCGAGGTCCACCGCCGCGACCGGAACTGCCACACACTGAGCAGAGCTGCCACCAGCAGCACGAGCGTGCCGATCGTCTGCGGAGCGCCTCCGGCATTTGTCGATCCGGCAAGAGTCCCCCACGCCGCCAGCGCGACAGCGGCCGTCAGCGACCAGACAATGAGAAGAGCCGTCCAGCGGCGATAGCTCCGCAGTGCCTTTGTCACCTGGTCGAGATTTTTGAAAACTTGAAGTTCCATCAGAACGCCTCAAAAAGAGTGCGCGGGAATTGGATTTGCATTTCCATTATGCCGACTCCTCCATCGCAAGTCCCTGTCTTTCCGCCGTGCGGCCGGCGAGCCAGGTTTCCAGGAGAAGCAGCAACAGGCCGCCGAGGATCAGCCACTGCCAGGCTCGCTGGCTTGCTTCGAGTTCCCTCGACTGCAGTTGTCGTTTTTCTTCGTCGCTCGGTTCTTCACCGGCGGCTGTGGCGAGCGGGATGCCGATCGCCGCAAGTTCGTCCAGTCCGAGCGGACTCGTTCGACTCTCCAGCGGATCGAGGTTCGCCGCGAACAAGCTTTTTCGCGGACCGGATGAAGGCGTCCAGGCGACCTGATAGATGCCGGGCTCGCTGGCAAGAATCAGTTCGCCCGATCCGTTCTCATAGTCCTTCACCAGACCGGATGGGCGAGTGATCTTAAAAGTCTTCGCGTCACTAAGAATCGACAGCGGCAGAGCATCGCCAACCGTCAGCCGCGATGGAGGGGGAGCCGTTCCCTCGACCCGTTCCAGCAGACTGTTCACGACGGGCACGAACTTGGACCATAGGACAAAGCGACTGTCGGCCGCGTGCCAGCCGAACGTAAACAGCGTCACGCTGCCCTTTTTGTTTTCGAATTCGACGATGGCTGGCGAGCCGGAATCGAATTTCGCCAGGACGCTGGCTTTGGCATCGTCCACCTGACATTCACGGTGCTTCCAGATGGGCAGCTTCGAAAAGTCCGCCAGTCGGACATCGTTAAACGCCGAGAACAGAGGGTGGTCCAGATTCACCTCGCTGAGCATCGCGTAGTTGTCGACGCTGGCCTCAACAATTTCCGGGACCGCTCGATCGGCAAGTTCAAAAGCAAGCCCGCAGATTTCCGGAGTTTCGCCAACCACGACGACGTGCCGACCGTTACGGATCTCGTCGCAAAGCTGCTTGAGCTGCTCGGCATTCAGCGGCTGAGCCACGATCGTCAGTGCGGCCGCAGCGGACGCAAACGTCGGCCCGTCAGAGGCGACAACGAAATCGATCTCGCGAGTTGGCGTCGGAAGGAAGGCTCGCTCGATGTAGTAGCGAAGTTCGTTCGGCTCGTCGGTCGCTCCCTCGCCGTAGTACTCGATGGTGACTCGAGCGGGGTCGGGGCGGACGAACCAGGCTTCGTTGTCGAAGGGCGTTGCGTCTCCGGTCAGGGTGAGTCGGGTGGCTCGCGCGGTGAGGTCGTTTTCGGAAATCCGAACCACTCGGTTTTGTCCGGCGGGCACTTGCGCGGAAAGGGTGAGTGGCGCGGCGAGTTCTTCGTGAGCGACGAGCTGGATTCTGTCTGCTGGCTTCGATGTTTGACCCCTCTCCCTGACCCTCTCCCCTGTGGGAACGAGGGGACTTGTTGCGCTGCCAGGCGAAAACTCCTCGACGGCGATCTGAAACGCGTCCGACGCCGAATCGATTGAGTTGTCGATCCTCACTCGCAGATCGCTGTCGCCCTCGGCCGAGCCGATGATCTGCAGGCCGGCGTTTTCGGGCGTTTTGCTTTTCAGCGGGCGGAAGTCGATCGCGACGGAATCCGGCCAGTCGAACGCCTGGAGACCGGTCAGGCGGCTGCCTTTCTGCAGATCGGAAATCACGATCAGCTGCGTCGCCACGGCGGCCGTCTCGGTGGCTTTCTGATCGAGGACGGCGGTCACGGCCTCGGGAAGGACTGTACCGAGGTCGGTGGCCTGCCAGCCCGGTTCGATTCCGTCGAGCTGCTTGCGGAGGAACTCGCCGCGCGTGCCCTCGTCGAGCCCTTTCCAGTCCTCGAAGCTGACGAGCTGGATCAGCTCTTTGTCAAAGAGGAACAGCGCGAAGCTGTCATTCTCTTTCGCCTGGTCGAGTGTCTGGTTGAGTTCTTTGAGTGCCTTCTCCCACAGTCCCTCGCGACGCATGCTGGCGCTCACGTCAAGCAGGATGCCGATGCGGCGTCCCTGACTGGCCAGGGCCTGCTCGTTTTCGGTTCGCAGGAACGGCCGCGAAAACGCGATGGCCAGCACGGTGACCGCGGTCGCCCGGATGAGCAGCAGCAGCCAGTGCTCGACGGCCGACCGGCGGGTGACGCGGGGCGGCGACGGTTCCAGGAACATCAGCGTGCTGAACGGGACCTGCCCTTTCGGCGTGCGGCGGATCATGTGGAAGAGGATCGGCCCCGCGATCGCGGCGATCCCGGCCAGGAACAGCGGAGTGATGACGCCCATCAGCCGGCCCTCCCGGAGTTGCGTCCGCGCCGCGCCGCGACTCGCCCGTGCGAAGAGCGCTGGTGCTGACGGCGGACGAAGAACTCGGTCAGAGCCAGCTCAAGCGGCCGGTCGGTGGTCGTCAATTCGTAGACGGCTCCCAGTTTCTCGCACGTCTTCTTGACTCGAGCGAGATGCTCTTCGAGTTTCATTCGGTAAGAGGCTCGGGACTGGTCGGGATCGATGTACCGCTGCTCGCCGGTTTCGAGGTCCGTGAACAGAGCGGGTTCGTCAAATTCGAAGTTGACTTCCTGCGGGTCGAGCACCTGGAACACGACGAGTTCATGACCGCTCGACGCGAGGTAGCCCAGGTCCCGTTCGAGCCCGTCGATCGGCGCGAGGAAGTCGGAGATGACAATCACCATCCCGCGCTTCCGCATCTGTCCGGCGACTCGTTCGAGCGGTTTGGTGAGGTCCGTCGACTTGCCGCCCTCAGCCTTTTCCAGAGCCTGATAAATCTGCCGCAACTGCCCGTGCCGGAACCGCGCGGGAATGTACTCGTCAACTTCCTCATCAAAGACGACCAGTCCCGCTGCGTCGCGCTGCTCGATCAACGCGTACGCCAGGCAGCCGGCCAGCGTCTTCGCGTAGTCGGCCTTCGTGTACGTATTGCCGGCGTCCGTCTGAGTGGTGCCGAAGCTCATCGACCGGCTGTTGTCGACCACCAGGTGGCAACGCAGATTCGTCTCGTCCTCAAACAGTTTGATGAAGTACCGGTCCGAGCGGGCGACGATTTTCCAGTCGATGAAGCGAGGATCGTCGCCGTCGGTGTACTGCCGGTATTCGGAGAACTCAACGGAGAACCCGTGCAGCGGGCTCTTGTGAAGGCCGTTGTAAAACCCGTCCATCACCGACCGCACGCGCAGATCGAGCGAACGGATCCGCATAAGCACAGCGGGATCCGCATAGCGGCTGAGTCCGGATTGGGATGGAGTTTTCGTGGCCATGAGTTGCTTTGTCGTCATGCAGTCATGTAGGCCGGATCAAGCGAAGCGCCGCTCCGGCAACGAGCGTCTTTGACTTTGCTGCTGCCGGAACGTCGTCGCTTCGCTCCTCGGTCCGGCCTACCTGCTCAATGCCCGGCGAATTTCTGTTTGTCCTTATGCCGGTGGTTGAACGGTCTCCAGAAGTTTGTCGATGACGGTTTCGACGCTGACTCCGTCAGCTTCGGCCCGGTAGTTCACCAGGATGCGGTGCCTCATTGTCGGGTGGGCCATCGCGCGGATGTCCTCGATGCTGACGTGGGACTGGCCGTTGAGGAGCGCTCTCGCCTTTCCACCGAGGACCAGGTACTGGCCGGCTCGAAGACCGGCTCCCCAGTTCACCCAGTCGTTGATGAAGGACGGCGTGTTCGCCTCGTGAGGTCGCGATGCCGAGGCCAGGCGGACAGCGTACCTGGCGACGTCTTCGGCGATCGGCACAGACCGGACGGCATCTCGAAACGCGATCAGCTCGGAGCCCTCAAAGATTGGTTTGAGGGCGTCAACGGCCGCTCCTGTCGTCTGCATGACGACGGCGACCTCTTCGTCCTCGGGCAGGTACTCAACCATGATGTTGAACATAAAGCGGTCGAGTTGAGCTTCCGGCAGCGGATAGGTGCCTTCCATCTCGATCGGGTTCTGCGTGGCGAGCACGAAGAACGGCGGTTCGAGCGGCATGCGGCGACCGGCGGCCGTGACCTGTTTCTCCTGCATCGCCTCCAACAGTGCCGACTGCGTCTTCGGCGGCGTGCGGTTGATTTCGTCGGCGAGGACTACGTTCGCAAAGATCGGCCCGGGCACGAAGACCATCTTCCGCTGACCCTCTTCGTTCTGTTCGAGGATTTCCGTGCCGGTGATGTCGGCCGGCATGAGGTCCGGCGTGAATTGAATTCGCGAGAACTTCAGGTGGAACAGGTCCGAGACGCTTTGCACGAGCAGCGTCTTGGCGAGCCCCGGTGCCCCCGTGATCAGACAGTGCCCGCCCGAGAACAAACCGATCAGCAGTTCCTCGATCACTTGTTTCTGACCGATGATGACCTTGCTGAGCTCGGAGTTAATCTTCTCTCGCGCCCCGCGCAGCCGCTCGATGACATCACGTTCGTCGTCGGTGTGTTCAGAGACAACGGCAAGACTCATGGTGATCCTTCTTTCAATCCTTCAGGAGGTGCTGTCGGTGCAGCGCGTCGTTACTTCTTATCCTTCTCGTCCGATTCCTTCAGGTACTTCGCAATCGGGATCGAGTGGGAATACCAGGTCAAGGGCGACTGCTTTCCGTCGAGGTGGCCGGTCTTCAACTGGATGCTCGCCCGTTCGGCCAACTCTCTCAGGATGTGGACTCGCGCGACGTCTTTGTCGCCCTCTTTTTGCAGGGCCATCGACACCACAAGGTCCATGTAATGGCCTCGCCCGTTGTGGCTTTCCTTCGCGGGGATCGACAGATCAACGGCATACACCGGCTTCAGTCGGCCGTAGTCCTCGATTTTCACGACGATGGTAACTCGCCCGGTTTTGGGGTCCGTCACCGAGACGTCGTACTTCAGCTTCAGTTCTTCCTTCGACTCACCCAATTCGAACCCCAGGGCCCATGCGAGGCCGGGCAGAACAACGGCGAGAATCAGCAGGGCGGGCACAAGTCGTTTAGAAGTCATGGCAGTCTCCAGAACAGAGGGGTGTTTCCCGGCCGGCTACTTCGCCGGCTTCTTCGACTGGCCTGACTCTTTGAGGTACTTCGCGATTGGAATTTCGTGAAAGTAATACGTCAGCGGTTCGGCTTTGCCATCGAGATGGCGAGTGCTGAGATGAATCTCCGCTCGCTCGGCCAGCTCCTTTAATACGTGTACCCGTGCCACCCGCTTATTGCCTTCTTTCCGCGTCGCCAGGGACACGGACAGGTCTGAGTAATAACTGCCCCGCTCATTCGGTTTTTCAGCGGGAATGCCGAATTGGATATCCGTCAACGGCGTCAGCCGCCCTTCGTCCTCAAGGGTCAGGACGATGGTGACTCGCCCGGTCCCGTGGTCAGTGACTTTGACGTCATATTTAAGCTCGAGTTCTTCCTTCGATTCCCCAAGCCCGAATCCCTCAGCCCAGGCAAAACACGCGGCGAGAGCAATCACGGAAAACGCGAGCAGCGGCAGGTGGAGTTTTCGATTGAACATGGCTCAGGTTCTGTCGGAGGTAATCGGTTTGCAGCGCAAAGGCGCGAAGACGCAGAGATTCGCAAAGATGTTTCTGGTGGGAGGGCGAGGCTCCTGCCGAGCCGATTGCGTGTTGCCATTTCA
>JAQBVJ010000244.1 GCA_027623235.1 Planctomycetota bacterium | reverse complement strand
AAAGCACTCGAACATTTGCGAACTCAACTGGCTGCCGAAGACAAGAAACCCGACGCGGAGAAGAAACCCGCCGAAGATAAGAAAGCCGACGCGGACAAGAATGAGGACGCAGCGGTTGAAAAGAAAAAGGCTGCCTGACTGATTGAACTTCTCAAAAAAGCCCGGCCTGTCGCAGGCCGGGCTTTTTTTGTTGAAAGCTTCCTGCCGAGCGGTTGACTCCCGTCTCTCCTGACTCGCCCCCGACATATCGTATTTTTGTGGCGACGGAACTGAATCCTGCTGGCCTTCGGCTACGCGCTTTCCCAGTCGAGTCGCATGACCCGGCCGCCTTTGAAGCCGGCGATAAACCACTCGCCAAGCGGGTCGCAGTGCAGGCTGACCACTTCATCGGGAGCCTCCGCCGCCCACAACAGCGCGCCGTCCGCGTCGAGCCAGTAGAGGTACCGCTCGGCGGTGCACGTAACGAGACGCGAGCCGAAGAAACTCACCGATAGTCGGGATGGCGTTCCCTCGACGACGTAGTTGGCGAGTGAATTGCCGCGTGGATCGTAGCTCTGAATTCCGTGCGCGAATTCGGCAAGGAAGATCAACTTGCCGTCACCGGAAACGCTGAGGTCTCCCACAGTCGCCCAGATTTTTTCGCCCCAGAGTTCCTTACCCTCAAAATCGTGTCGGCAAAAGTGACCGTGTTCGGCAGCCCCGATCAGGCCGGGCTTTCCGGTGACGAAGTGCAGAAACGTGAGCGTTTGGATCGTGTTGAACTGGCAGAGTTTCTTCTTGTCGACGCTGAACAGCACCGTGTTGCCATCTTCAAGAGAAACGGCCACGTTGTGACCGTACGCGTCGATGGCTCCACCGAGAATCGGCCGGGGAGCCTTTGATGTCCACACAACGTTGAGGTCACGATCCACGATGGAAAACTGATTCTGGCCAGCAACAACCAGTCCGGCTTCACCGGTGTCGCACCAGCGCACAAATCGAACATTGTGCAGCCCGCGGCTGATGGCCTCGATTTTTCCCTGGCGGCCGCTTCGATAAACGCCGCCGGAAGCGTCGACGGCAAAAACCTCACCAGACTCGCGAGCCATTTCGAGCCCGATCAGTTCGGCGTCGGTGCCGAACGACCAGGCGACGCGCGGAGCGAGGCCGGTTCCGTTCTGAAGCCAATCCGGTTGCGCCGCACCCATGAGGATCCTTTTCGACCGCGTAATGACTTAAAACGTCGAACGGGATTTGTAATCGCCGGCGGCGCAACAAAAAACACCCCGACCAGACTGGTCGGGGTGCGATGCACTCTCGTTTGTCGCAGTCCACTCAGAACGATGCCGCGCGGAATCGTTTGAGTTTGCCGCTGAGCACCTCGACCGCCGCTTCAATATCGACGTCCGACTTGTCGTCCTCGTCCTCGTCGTCGGCACCGCGAAAACCGACCGCGTAATCGCGAACCGGCAGTTCGACGGGAACGTTGGGCTCGACGCCGACTTTGCCGTGCGTGTGACCGTGCGGTGAAAAGAACTTGGCCGTTGTCAGGCGAAGCCCGTTTTCCCGGCCAACGTTGAAGATGCTTTGCACCGACCACTTGCCATAGGTCTTCCGGCCGACAATCGTGCCGCGACGGTGATCGCGGATGGCTCCGGCAACAATCTCGCTGGCACTGGCACTGTCGCCATCGGTCAGCAGGACGAGCGGAAGGTCGAGTGTTCTTTCGCGGTGAGCTCGATAGGTCCAGTTCTGGTCGCCAGTGCGGCCTTTGGTGGAGACGAGCACGCCGTCCTCGATAAACCGGTCAAGTACCTCGACGGCCGCGGTCAGCAGTCCGCCCGGGTTGCCCCGTACGTCGAGGATCAGAGCTTTCGCCCCCTCACGCTGAAGTTTGGCGAGGGCCTCATCGAGTTCCGTCGCCGTCGACTTCTGAAAACCGGCCAGATGGATGTAGCCAATGTTCAAGTCGCGGTTGATGATTTCCGCTTTGGGGATGCTCTTGATCTGAACAGCTCGCCGAACGAGAACGACTTCCCATTCCCGGCTGGTTCGTTCGCGAACGACTTTGAGTTTCACTCGACTGCCGACCGTCCCACGCAGCATGGAAGCCGCTTCGTCGATCGACTCGTCGCGAACATCGGTCCCGTCAATTTCCGTAATGTGGTCGCCGCGTCGGAGCCCACCCGTTTCGGCCGGACTCTCCGGCAGGACACTGACCATCAGCATGCCTTTTCCGGCAACACCTTTCATCTCGACGCCAAGGCCGACGAATTCACCGTCGATGTTGCCGTAAAGATCGGCGAGTCGGTCGGCGGTGAGGAAGCCACTGTAATCGTCGAGAGCGTTGCACTCGCCAAAGATGTACTCGTAGATGACCGGCGTCGCGTTGATTTTCAGCTCCCGGTTAGCGTGCTGAGTCACCTCACCGACGACTGACCGGGCGTGAGACGTACTGTGAACCTGTTTGTTCCAGTACTGCTCACGCAGGATTCGGCGAAGCGATTTGATGCCATCTTTGCGTGCCTGTTTCTCTGCGTCCGTTCGAGCCGGCGGCAGATTTGCTTCCAGAAATTTCGGATTGGCGAGAGCGATGTAGAGACTCTCGGTTCCATGAGCGACCAGTGACAGCTGACTGAGCGAATCAACAAAGCTGCCACGAATCTTTTCTGACAGTTCGTCGAACAGATTCAGCGCCTCGCGCTCAGTCGTCCGGCGAACGGCGTCGCGAAAGCTGCGATCCGCGTAGCGTCGCTCAATGCGGAACTGAGCGCGGGCTCGACGGAAGCCGTACTTGAGGTCGCCGTCGCCGGGCCATCGTTCGAGTGCCCGTTCGTAGTGCTGAACGGCTTCGAGCCAGTTGCCCGATCGTTCCAGTTCTTCGCCGATCGCCAGCGCGTTCCGGTCGTCATCAAGATCCAGCGGCAGCGGTGGCTCTGCGAAGGCCGAAGGGGCCTGGCAGAAAATGGCCGCGAGCAGGATCAACAGGTGCAGTTTTCTTACAGGCCGATCCAGTTGCATCAGTCCCCCTCTTACGGCTTGCAAACACTCGACCGGCAACTGTTCCCGCAGTGTCGATTGAGCAGTGTTCACTTTGCCGAATACCCGGAAAAACGTGGTTCAATGGTGAATATCTCATGGTGCAGGGCCGACGTTTTTACGACGCCGACTATATGCCTCGCTCTGGTGGGTGGTCAAACTCCGAAGAGTCGTTCCCGCCCTCACAGATTCTCCAGCACTCACAACCGGTTTCCGGTGTGCGGATTGAGTAATTCTGGCAAGGCATGCGGCCTGGGACTGAACCCGCAGGTCAGTCCAGACAACAGGCAAAGGTAGGTTGCGTTTTCAGAGAGCGGCCTGAATCGCCTGTTTCGGGAGCGAAATCCGCCGGGCGAATTGCAAGGCAGTTCCGGTGTGTCACCTCAGTCGCGAAAGTGGATGCGACCCGGCAACGCTCGCAATGGGCCTGTTGAGCAAAGGCAACTCAACGGGGGAGGTCATGCCTGCCTGGCGTTTCGGCAGATTCACTGCGAGCGGCTTATCCGTCGCGTCCCTCACGCGAAGCGCGGACGGAGCGATTCGAATCCACAGCCTGAGCCCAACATCCGTCGCGGCGGTAACGCTGATGATCTGCCGCGCGAATT
>JAQBVJ010000013.1 GCA_027623235.1 Planctomycetota bacterium | reverse complement strand
TTGGCCAGTTGGTTCAGCGGACACTGATTCCCATCTGGTTGAGGAGTCTTTTCAATCACAGCGTCTCTGAGAATGCCGATTTAATTTCACCGCCGTCCCTTACTCAACCGCCGTCAGGCCGACTCGAACGCGAATTCTGGCGATGGCATTCGCCGTTGCGACAAATCGCTGCGTCAACTCTGCGTCGTTCAGAGACGCCTCAAGCACCGTGAGCCCTGCCTCCGTGCCGTGCTGGCTCAGGACGCCGACGATGTCGGAGCGAGTTTTGTCGTTCGCTTTTTCGAGCTGCCTGATCAGCACGACTTCGGCATCGGCGGTCAAACCCGTTCGATTCAGCGTTCTGATGACCCGATCCTGAATCAGCGGGTCAGCAGCCATTTCGGCAAGTGCCTCGCTGGAGCTGACGTCGGCGGTCCGTTCGACGATCGTCATTGCAACCGGCCGGAGAGTGAAGCTGGTGTCCTGAGCCAGGGCAATCATCGCGGCGGCACTTCTGACCGTGGCCCACGAATTCAGCGCGCTGACAGCCGACGTTTGAAGCGATTTGTCCTGGCCATTCACCTGTTCGAGAAGTGCCGTCTCCACCTGCTCCTGCATCTTCTCGACAGGTGGAACCGATTGAATGTCGACGAGGGCTCGTGACTTGTCTGCAACCGTCGAGTTTTCAGCGGCGAGTGTTTTCAAAGCGGCAGTCAGCTTCAGGTCGTTCGGGCTTTGGCCTCCGGACTCCTTCGTGGCCGCAGCGATGTCTGCTCTTTTCCGAGCGTCGGCAAGAGCCCGATTTGCGCTGGACTTGCGGCCGAAATCGTCAGTTGCCGCCACTGCCGCTTCAAGAGCCTCGACAGATTTCTCGCTTCCGACTGCTCGCAGGACGTCGCACGTGTAGCGGAATGTGTTGCGGTCAGCCTCACCCAGCAGACCGATCACCTGCTCCTCGCACGCCGGCCCGAACTTCACCAGTGCCTGCGACGCCTGAGATCCCTTGATCTGGGAACGCAGCGCTTCGACGAGAGCGGGAATGGCGTCCGGGCTTTCCGTCGCACCGAGTGCCCGGATGGCCTCAAAGGCGACGCTGATGTTGCTGCTGCCGACCAGTTCACTCATTTTGGGAATGCTGTTCTTCGTGCCCCATTTCGAAAGAGCTTTCAGGGCCGGCAGCTGACGAGTGAAGTCGGAATTGGCAAGCTCTTCAATCAGCAGTGCCTCAACCTCTTCCTGCCGAGCTGCGACGACGGTCATTCGCTCCAGAGAGTAGAGATTGCCGGCCGGACTGCGTTTGCTGGATTTGTCTTCAGCGATCTTTGCCAGCAGCACGTCGAGCTGCTGCTCGGGCGACTCGACGGGTTTCTCCGCGGCTGTGCGGGCACTTTTTTCTGCGGCAACGGCCATCAGCTGGGCCATCTTCAGAATTCGCTGCCTGAGTGCTGCGTCCTCTTCGCGAGTCGCCGTGATCAGAACCGGAACGCGCGTCTGCCCGTCTTCATCGTTGCGTTCGTAGGTCTCGCGGAATTCATAAGTCGTGACCATGCCGAGCGGTCGGTTGAATGTGATCGTGCCTTTTCCCGTGATTTTCAAGTACGGCTTGTCTTCGCTGTCGAGCGTTCGCAGCGACATTGTCGTGCCGATGATCACGTTTTCTGCCGAATCAGATTCGATTTCAAAGGTCTGTTCGTGAATGGACCGCAGTTCCTTGACAGTTTCCGTAAACGGGTCGCGGCCGAATGGGCGTCGACCAAACGGACTGGGGGGACGTCGAGGTGGAGTGATGCCGAATGGGAGCCGGCTTTTCTGGACGACGATTTTTGTTTCCTGAGTGCGGCTCCACTGAGTGCGTCCGGTCTCGTCGAACGGGTGAACGGCGAGCAGCGGCATCGAGCCGCCGAGAAACGGCAGCTGGTTTGCAGCGTCAAATTCCTCGACTTCGCCGAAGCGGTCCACAACGAGAAATCCGTTGTCCGTTTTGTGATTGCCGAGCGATGGGCGGAAGATGACTCGATTGTTCTGCTGCTTTGACTTCTGGGAAATGTTGAAGCTGCCGGACGTCGAAATTCGAACCGGCTGGCCGGTGATTCCCTGATTGCCGATCGTCACTTTGAGGAGTGCGATCGAGGGGGCGACCGTACTGACCAGGTCGGGTCCGCTGAGAGCTTCGCCGCCGTTGGCGGAGACTGTTCCCTCAATCTTCTCTTTTTTCAGTAATGCGGCGACACGTTCTGACGGGATGCAGAATCCCAGTCGGGAAATCTGAAGCCCGACAAGCTTCGAGCTTGCGACGCCGATCATCTGGCCTCGCTGGTTGACGACCGGGCCGCCGCTGTTGCCGGGGTTGATCGCCGCGTCAATTTGAAAACGCGTCCCGTTTTGTTTCTGGATAATTCCCGCAATGGTGCCGCGACTCGCCTTGAGGCCCTCACCAAGCACGTCGGTCAGCGGGAAGCCGATGGCGAGAATTTCTTCACCGAGCTGTATTTTGCTGGAGTCGGCAATCGGGAGGACTGGCAGATCTTTCGCTTCGATTTTCACGATGGCCAGGTCGTCAACTCCGACAACGGCGATCACTTTTCCGGCGTACTTCTTGTCGCCAATCTGGACTTCAACTTTCGACGCTCCCTGAACAACGTGAGCGCACGTGACAAGGTATCCGTCAGGCGAAATCACAAACCCTGTGCCCGTTCCAGTCGCATCGTTTTCCGGTTGCGAGCTGGCCTGGGGAGGCTGCACTGGCTCGCCGATGGACAACTGCGTGTGACCATTGACCTCGACCGTCTCATCCTCGAAGTCGGCCTTCATCGAAATTGTCCATGAGTGAATCCGTCCCGGCGACCAGTTGTAGACAAGTGGCTCGCCCGCAGCGACGACGACTTTCGGTGGCTCAGGCGTGACCTTGCGAGGCGGCTCCGGCTTGACCACCGGCGGGGACGCGACTTCTGGTTTGGTGGTCGCGACTTTTGGGGGTTCGGGCTTCGGCGTTACGGCAGGAGTCGATTCCGGAAGCGTTGGCTCCGGCTTCGAAGGAACTGCTGGTGTCACTGGTTGTGGAGGCCCGGTCGACGCGACAGTGTCCGGCTTCTTAACGGGCGGCTCGTCAGGTTTCCCAGGAGCAGCGGCAACCTCGGTCGGTTTCCGGGGCGGCCAGACTTTCTTCGGCTGTGCCGCGGTCTCGGGGTCTTCGACCGCTGGCTTCGATTCTTCCGGCGTTGTGACTGGTGAACCGGTTGCCGGTTGAGCAGTCCCGCTTGCTTCTGCCAGTGCCGTTTCGGTCGTGGAGTTCGGAACGACGCCGGTTGTGTCCGGCTCGGATTTTTCAATCACGGGTTGAGTTGGCTGCGTTTCTGCTTCGGCGACGCCAGCAGGTGCGTCGTCCCCCAGAAAGTGATTGGCGACAAAATAGACGCCGGCACTGGCAGCGCAGAGCAGTCCGAGCGCGACGACGCCGAAAAGCAACAGCATGAGGCCGTCGCGATTTTCTTCGAGCTCTTCGTGGCCATCTCGATTGAATTCATGGTCGTTCATCAAAACTCTCCGGAGTCGCGAACGCAGGGCCTTGTTCGCGACACATCATGCACTGCCGAACCTGTGTGCTCAAGAACGGGAGTGGGAGTTCACACGGAATTGCCGGGACGTGGCCTTGCTGGAAGGTTGCCGGATTCGCGTACGATCCTGACTCGCGGCACGACGCAAGCCGTCCGGTCCGGGTGTGTTTTCACTGCGAAAACCGGGCGGCTTACACCGCTCCGCTAAGAAAACACATCGTCTCGCTGACCGCGATCAGAGCGTCGCGAGGTTGAGCGGGACTCAGGCAGGACGGCTATCCCTCCGCAGTCGCCATGACTCGCGGCAGTCGTGTTTCCAGCCAGGACAGCAGATGGGCGAGCGTCTCGCGCCAGTCCGGCTCGTTAAGCAGTTCGTGGTAGTGGCCCTTCAGCAGGCGGAAGCTGCGGTCTCTGCTGCTCGTCTTTGCCACCCAGGGAGCCGCGGCAGAGGGCTCCACAATCTGATCGTCTCCAGCCTGCAGCGTGAGCATCGGCACAATGATTTCCGGAGCTTCCTTCCAGACCGCTTCCAATGCCGATTTCATTTCGAAGAACCATGACGCGGTGATGCTTCGATGGATGAGCTTGTCCTGCTGGCGATGCCGAAGCACTCGCTCGTTCCGGGTCGTGTGCTCAACCGGAACCGTGCTGTGAAAACGCGTCCGCGGTGCCACAAACGTCATGCATTTTCCGAGCAGGTACGAAAGCGGGCTGATTTTGACCCGCAGGCCAAGCAGCGGCGAAAGCAGAACGAGTGCAGCCATCCGCGTTGGACGGGTTTCCGCGTATCGCGCGCTGATCAGGCCTCCGAAGCTGTGACCGATGATCGCGGTGCGTGTCGGATTCAGTTCGAAAAACTGAAACAGCGTGTCGAGGTCCTGGAGGTACCGTTCGAAGTCGTCAACGTGAACCGGGACGCCGCGAGAGTTTCCGTGACCTCGCAGATCGGGGATGATGACCTCCCAGCCACGATTGACCGCTTCCTGGGCCACGTGGCGGTAGCGACCGCCGTGCTCGCTGGTCCCGTGAACGACCAGCAGCGTCCGGTGTGGTCGTTCCGTTTCGCGAGGAACGAACTGGCGGACGAAGAGCTCGGTGGAGTCGTTCGCTCTCAGATTGACCTGATGATACCGCATGCTGTGCCTCCTTCCTCGAGGGCCTGCCGAATTCGGCGGGATGATGAAGAAGCGGCCCGATGGCTGCAGAAACCAGACGGAGATTGCTGCAGGATCCTGTTGGACGAGTGTCCGGACGCTGACGTGACTCAAGCGGGAGTTGGGAAAAAGACGGCAGAATGACGGCGAAATGCGAAGTCAGTCGGCCTCCGAAAACAGGACGGAGCCTTCCTTATAAATACGTCATTACAGGGGCTCCTGCTCCACAAGAATTCGCTGAGTTTTCCGGCTGAAGTCGATATCGACCCGACTTGTCAGGCCGAACAACTGCAGAACCCCCTCTTCACGATCCATGCGAGTATGTACGAAGCGGTCAGGAATCAGTTGCAGGTGACTTCCCAGGATTTCGCCCGTTCGGCGGTCAACCGCCTCAAGTTCGATGCCGTGAATGTTTGTCCGATTTCGAGGCCGGACTCGCGACAGGGAAATCAGGAATGGCAGGTTGGTCTGTTCCAGTTCGAGGAATGTCCGCGACAGACAGTGGCGGCTCCACAACTCCCGACCGGTGGCACGGTCCAGCGCGATGAGCGTTCCCTGCTGCACGGGAATCGCGGGCAGCGTCGAATCAGATGCGAGGTAGTGATACTTGACCTGTGCCATCGTATTCACAGTCCGCTGCGTGTTAATAAACAGTGTGTCGTCATCGGCAAAGATTCGAAGGCTGCTGATTCCCTCAGTCTGCTCCGGAGTCAGTTTGACATCGGAAACCAGCCTGGCATCGGGCATCTGGAAAACCCGCAGGTGCGACTCCGTGACGGAGCGATCGTCTTTGTCCCGGTGCACCTCGAAGTTCAGAATGGCGAACAGACGGTCGTCCGGAGTCCTCGTCGCGAAGTAACGACCGTCAATCGGTTCGTCAAAATCAAACTCGTTGGTTTTCGGGTCCCAGATGCGAAGTCGTTTCCGAGTGTCATCCCCGTTGCCGCGGACGACCTGAATGTGAAGCAGCTTTCGTCCAAAGACGTACTTCAGCGGAGACCGAAAATCGATATCGAGCTCTCCCGTTCCAAGCGTCTCGCCGGTCCTGGTCGAAAGTTTCGTCCACGATTTCTGGTCGGCGTGAAACAGGATGAGAATCTCATCGTCGCCAAACAAACCGGCTTCCTTTTCGACATAGAGGCCGCAGTCTGGTTCGAGATCCGATTTGCGCCACAGAACTCGCCCGGTTCCGGGGTGGATTCCAATGAGGTGTTTTCGGGTCTGGAACACGCATACGGACGGCGTCGCCGGGCCAGCCTCAATGAGTTTGTCGCTGGGGATACGCGGGAAGCGATGCTTCCAGAGCGGAGAGTGACCGTTCGTCTCGAGCAGAGAGACGCCCATCATTTCGGCGGGTGATCCAACGGGCATGAGGTGACCGATCATGCGGTACTGAGACGGAACCGGCAGGCTCGTTCGGCCCGGCATTTCAATGCTGCCTCGTTCATTCCCGCCGAAGCGATCGACGAGAAGCCAGTCCGTGCTGTTGAGGTTTCCGCGTCGCAGCAGGTCGAAACCGCACCGTTTACCAATGTTGAGTACGCGACCGCTCGTCCATGTGCTGCCGAGTTCCGGACGCGTGCTGTCGAGCGAAAACTTTCTCACGGCAACACGATCGACTCGCCAGGGCAGCGGCTGCCGATCTTCAAAGACGCCTCGCGTGAGCGACGATTTTCCGAAGCTGTCAATCATCGCTCGCCCATCGAGCAGGGCGGAATCACGCAGGTCAAGCGCGGCTCGAACGCCGTCCCTCTTCGTGAGGCTCGTTAGACGATCCTCGTGAATGGTCGGTAACGAAACATCGGAATATTCCTGGGCAAACTCGGCCAGAGCGATTCCCGCCTCGCCGTGCAGGCCGAGCTGGTCCCACAGCGAGATGAGCAGCAGGCCAGCGACGGCCCGGGATTCGCCCATTGACCGCGACCGATTCTCAATGAGCAACAGCTCGGCTTCCTGGTAGGAGCCTTCCTCAATCAGTCTGTCGGCAAGCCGGTTGCGAACGCGGCCGGCGAGCTTTGGTCCCTGTTGCAGCCGCAGGAATGTGCGAAGCGAAGCCGTGCTGCCATTCCGCACCTCTCGAAACGCGTCGAGATCGACAGGAGCTTCCTGTCCGAAGTCTGGCCGGATCGCCTTGATTCGAGCGGCGAGACTCTGCCCCCACACGTCAGTTCGCACGACTGTTTGCGAGCCCGTGCCGGCCTGGATGAATGTAGAAAAATCCGAAGTGGCCATCCGGTTGACGGCGGGCCAGGCCTGATTCCAGTTTTTCAAATCGACGGCCAGTCGCGTGCTCTCCACAAAAGCCAGCCACTTTTCGTCAGGAGACTTCGCCAGGCTCTCCATCGTGTTCAGCAGATGGGCGCGTTGCGAATCGGTCAGCGCTTTCGGGGGATCGTTGAGCTGGCTGATCAGCAGCCGATAAAGAAGTTTGCGTGCCGCTTCGTGCTGAGAAATATCGCCTTGCTTGAGAAGTTCGGTCAGTCGTTTTTCCGCCGCGTCGATTCGTCCGGTCGACAACTCCAGTTGAGCGGTCAGCACCTGCGCCTCGACGTCGTTCGTTGTCGCGACCTTCGTATAAAGCTCCTGCATAAGCGACTCGGCCTGGCGGAACGCCGTGACGTATCGCGGCCCGGTCGAAATCACCAGACCATCGTGCAGCAGCAGGTTGCCTGGCCGAAGGCTCGATCGCACATGCAGACTGGCGAGTCCGAATTCGGCAAGGTCCATTTCGTCGGCATCAGGAAGCCCACCGGAATCAGCCGTTCTCCGAAACGAATTCTCAAGTTGATCGGCCTGAGACAAAATGGCGCCGGTCGCCAGGTCGACGACAGCGACTGAGCCGGATTTCATCGGCAGCATGAATGTGTCGCCGGATCGAGTTCCGCGGCCCGACGGAACAGGCATCGCCGTCGACCAGATTTCGTGACCATCCACCAGCGAAAGCAGCCGCATCCGGTTCTCGCCGATGACCAGCACGCCCTGGTCGGTCACCGAGCCAACGTAAAGTGCGTCCAGACGTGGTGCCCTCCAGACTCGGCTGCCGGTCGAAAGACTGAGACAGTGAACCTGATTTGAGACTTTCGGCAGGTACACAACCGCGTCCCCGTGAATCGTCGGCGGGCTCGGAAAGCCTGGCGAACCATACGGACGCTTTGAAATCGTGGTCGAGGAACCTCGGAGTCCAGCGGTCGCGAATTCTCCGCAGTGAGCGGCCCAGGCAATTTCCCCAAAGAGGGCGTCGACCGCCACGACGAGTCCGGAGCCCGTCGGGCAGATCACAAGTCCGTCGGAAAAAGCCGGCAGGTACGAGGCCATCGCCCGATGAGTCTGCTCGTCGTCAAACACCGATTGTTCGACGAGGCCAAACCGCTGGATCCACATGACTCGTCCGGTCGCGGCTTCAAGCTTGACCAGGCATAGCTCGCGCTGAGATTCGGTCACCGCAAACACGACGCCCCCGACCGGTAACGGTGGGCCGAGAAACAAGTGCCCGGCGAGCGGATCGGCCGGCGACGGGCCGGGGCTGCCTCCAATTCGCCATGCGATTCTCGGTGCGCGAGGCGATGCCGGCGTGGGCCCGGCGGCGACGGCAGGAACATCGAGAGCGACAAGCTGATTGTGAGCCTCAACGTCCCGCTGGCTTCGCGGCGCTACATCGGAGTCAAAGTCTGCGGCGGAAAAACTGAGTAGATCGACTCCGAAAACCCGTTCGCCGTCCGAGGTCAGTTGGCCCAGCATCGCGTTGCCGAACCAGGCAAGCTCGGCGACGCGGTCGTCCTCTCGCGCATAAAACGCGGTCTCGATGGCCCGGCCGATTCGGGGAACGCTCATCGAGTTGTCGAATCGCCAGAGCAGTTTTCCGCTGTGAGGATCGACGGATCGGATGCCGTCGAAGTCACGAAAGATCAACTGCCCACTGACAATCAGCGACGCAGAGACCGTGCCGATTTCTTTGAGTTCATCCGAAACCCGATCGCGTTCCCAGGCGACCAGAGCCTCAAACGGATCATGCTCTGCGTACGATTGCGACCAGACCGGCTTCAGCCAGGGGACCGTTCCGTCGCCCGAGCCGTTGTGAGTGACGTCTCCATACGGCGTTCGTGATTCGAACGACCGAGTCTTCGGTTGAAACGCTGCGGTTGCAGCGGCGATCGCCTCTTCCGCTCCGGCAAGCTCCGCTGCCGCGACGCCGGACTGCTGTGCCTGCTGAAGCAGTTGCTGAGCCGCTTCGTGCTGACCGCAAAGCTGCAGCGAACATCCGGCTTTCACAATGACGGACCGGCTGATTCTCTTACGATGAACTCGCGATCCCACGAGCCGCTGAAGAAGTCGCGCCGCCTGCTCGGGGGAATTCTGGTCGAGGCACTGCGTTGCAAGCTGCTCGACCGCGCGAAAGCCCGCGCGCGTCTCAAAGAATCGCCGCACAACTTCTTCCAGAGTCGCCTGATTACCGGTCTCCCGTGCTTCATTCAGCAGGAATTCCGCTTCACGCTCCTGAGTTCGCTCGTAGAGAGCTGGGTCAGCTTCGATCAATTCTTCCAGCCGTCGCCGAACTTCCTGCCGCACGCTGCGGAACGACCTGCGCGACGCGGCCAGAGGATCGACGGTCGCGCCGGCACCCGATGCGGGTTCAACATCCCAGAAAATCGAATCAGAAGTTCCGGCAAGAATGCTCTGATAAAGAGAGAGCGCCCGAAGCAGCTCGCCCTGTTCCTGCGCGGCCACGCCGCGTTGAAACCGCCGCACCACGTCCGCGTCGCGATAAAGGCTGTGCTTCAGGACCGCCTGTTCGAGTTGAGTCAGCGGCTCGGCACCGATCGAAGGCGCCGAAACAGCAAGGGCAAGCCCTAGCGTGAGACTCAGCCGGAAACGGAAAATGAATCGATGAGTTGCCTGCATGATTTTCTGTCACCAGGAATTGGAACGTTCAGTATAGCAGGGTTCTCGTGCAAATCAGCGAAGTCCATCGCGAACAGTGAGTCTGAATTCTCTCCCGTTGGTCACTCGAAGAGGCTGCGAGTTTTCAGTCGGCCGGAACAAGCGCAGCGCCGCTCCGGCAGTCCTGAATCGTTCGTATTGCCGGAACGGCGCTGCGTCTGGTCCGGCCTGCGACTCAACTTTTTGAAGTCCAAAAAGAAACCGGCCCTGGTCTCAGTTGAGACATCAGGGCCGGCGATTATTGTCAGTACTTTCGAGTCGTGCCTGGCACGGGTGTGGCTACCTTCCGGGTTGTGTTGGTGACGGCAGCGACAGTGAGGATCGACCGGCCGGCGCGGCTGTTCCACTGGTGCGGCTTCCGGGAGTTCGAGGTGCCGATCCGGCGGCGGCAGGCCGAACTTCAGAAGCCTGGCGGATGCCACTTCCAGGAGTCGTCTTACCGGAAACCTGAGTCACGTCTCCAGTGGTTGTCTGGTTCCAGTAGTTGTCGATACGGGTGCTCTTCTTGAGGCCGTCGAAGAGTTTCGCAATGGCCTCTTCGACTTTCTGCTCAATCAGGTCGGCGTGCAGTTCGGCCTGAACCTGTTTCGGGTCGGTGACCAGTTGCTTTGTCATCCCCTCGCTTTTCAGGATGACGTAGCGATTAAATCCGATGTTGATGATGTGAGAAATCTCGCCGTCGCGCAGTTTGAAGGCGGCTGTTTCGATGTCGTCGTTACCGGAATAGCGGGCGATCGGCGGGACACTGCCGCCCAGCGATCGGCTGTTCGGGTCGATCGAGTGGTCGCGTGCGAGTCGTTCGAATTCTTCCGGCTGCAGTTTCGCCTGCTGCCACACTTCGTTGGCTCTGCGAAGATTGTCGCACATGATCATGCGGCACTTAATCCGGGGGCCGTAATGTCGTGTGAAGGCCTTGTGCATGTCCTCGTCGGTGACGTCGACTTTTGAGCCGGCGAGCTTCTTCAAAGCCAGCATCGGCCAGATGATGTCACGGCTGTACTGCTCGGGGGAAATATTTCGCTCCTGCTGCAGCATGGCGACCCAGTTTTCAACCGGAATTTTAAACTGCTGAGCGATCCGGGTGATCTCCTGCTCGACTTCAGCCTGAGTCACAGCGACGCCCTGTTCTTCGCAGGCAAGCTGGATGACGGCCCGGTTCAGCATGCTGTCCAGAACTTCGTTGCCAACTCGAAGCAGACATTCCCGCGCGACATTGTCGAGAGGAATTTGAATGCTGCGTCCGTTCCGAGTCACCTTCGCCGCAAGCTCGACATTGCCGGCTGGCCGCGCGACTGCGTCTCCTGTGCCACTTCCTTCCGCGGCATTTGTCGATTGGGCACGGCCCAGCTGAAAGATGATTCCAGCCAGAAGAAGTGCTCCGGCACTGGCCGCGACGATCTGAATCGTCTTTCGGTGACTGGCCAGCACTCCGGTCGACTCGATCCGTGTTCCGGGTGTCAGTTCCGGATTCTCCGGTGCGAGGGGATTCCCTTCACTCATCGCAAAACTCCAGTCAGTTGGCGTGGACCTGAAAAGCGCTGATCCGTCAGAGCACTGTCCAGAGCGGCTTATAAAGGAGTCAGCAAAATCAGGTCAACGGCGGTTTTTCGAGAGTGGAACGGCTGCGATCACCGCGAGTTATTCGAATTGACCTGTTTTTCAAAGGCTCCGTAGACTCCCGCCGAGTTTCCTTGTGACTGCTTCTGAGTACGTCGCGTCCTGCTTCACTCCGCTCGGTCAATCAAACTACATTTTCTTTCCGGAGAGTGTTTTCCCGTAATGACTTCGCGATGGTCCTACACGATCTGCTGCTCGCTTCTCGCAACCGCTCTGCTGGCGCTGGCTGGGTGCAGCCTGTTCTCGAAGGTGCGCGGCGACGGCTCGGCATCGACGGAGCTTCCGCGACTCATCGCGCCGCGTGACTCGGTTCAGCTGGAGATCGTGTTTGTCGACCGGCCGGATTCCGATCCGCTGATCGGCGAAGCTCTGTGGGAAAAGGTGGATCAGATCGCTGGCTTCTCGTCCGACGAAAGAAGTGAACTGCGGAAGCATGGCTGGCGAGTTGGTCATTCGAGTTCGCATCCGCCGCAAGCTCTGGAAGAACTCTTAAGAAACGTCGGAAATCCGGACGCGATGGACGGAGACTGTCGAGCCACCGGTCGTCGCGTCGCGATTCCCTCCGGCGGAGAAATTCCGATTGAAGTCACGGATCTTCTGTCCGAGCTCAAGGTCGAGGTGGACGGAAAAACGAAAACGTATTCCGACGCGAAAGCAGTGCTGCGAGTACACGTCGATCGTGAGCAGGACGGCTGGGTGCAGTTGCGGTTCGTGCCGGAGATTCATCACGGACAGAAACTGCTGCGTCCGTTCGCGACGGCGGAAGACTGGACCCGGCGACGTTCGCAGAATATCGAACCCATTTACGGGCAACAGTTTTCGATGAACCTCAACGTCGGAGAACTGGTGCTTGTGACGTCTGAGAAAGCGGAGGCTCAGCAGGTTCCGTCCGTTTTCTTTCGCAGTGTGGACGAAGAAGGGCACCTGCAGCGGCTGCTGGTCATCCGCGTTGCCAACATGCGCCGCATGACGCCCGTGTTTCACGGAGGCGGCGCTCAGTCGGCGAGGTAGCGTCTCGCGCAGTGTCAACGGTTTTCGAGAACCCGCTTGTAGACCTCGCGAATTTCCCGCGTCATCGTCTGATGGCGGAAGCGATCGGTGAATCGCTCGCGACCGGTTGATCCAAGTCGCTCGCGAAGTTCCGGTGACTCGACGAGGGCGGAGATCGCCGCGCTGAGCTCCGTGATCGACTCGCGCGGAAGCAGGAATCCGGTTTCGTTCGGGACGACGACCTCACGAGCTCCGTCGACGTCGTACGACACGACGGGCTTTCCGGAGATCAGTCCCTGAGGCAGCACTCGCGCGAGGCCCTCCCAGACGCTGGTGTGAGCGACGATGTCGCAGGCGTTGATGAGTTCGGGAATCCGTCGCGGCTCGACGAGTCCCGTGAAGATGAAGTGGTCACTGAGGTGTGAGTCGGCAATCTGCTGTTCGAGCTGCTCACGCAGAATGCCGTCACCAATCAGGACGAATCGAACATTCGCGTTTCGATCCGCGACGGCTCGCGCGGCCCGGATCAGATACTCGTGTCCTTTCAGATTGAACAGCCTCGCAACTTTCGCAATGGCAACCTGGTCGTCGGTCAGGCCGAGTTCCGTCCGAACGTCCTCGCGAGATCGAGGCGGGTTCAGAAACGGTTCGACATCCATTCCGCTGTAGACGGTCGTGAAGCGTTCCCGTGGCGCAACACCAGCCTCGACATACTGGTCGGTCAGCGAGTCACAGACGCTGATGAGATGATCGCTCCACCGGGCCGCTCGCCGTTCCAGGAAGCGATACAGCCGAAACGCGAGCGGGTGCTGGCCGAAGTGAAACGCCGACCCGTGAATGGTGTGTACCGCGGGAAGTTTCAGCTTCGCGGCCGCGTACCGGCCGATGATTCCCGCTTTGGAAGAGTGTGTATGAACGAGGTCCGGCCGAAGCTCGCGCAGCACAGCGAGAAGATCGCGATAGCTTCTCCAGTCGTGCCACGGGTGAATGCTGCGACGCATCGAGTCGAGCTCGATCACGCGAAAACCCGCTGCCCTGGCGCGATCGATCAGGCTGCCTTCCGGGCCGATCGCCGGGCCGGTGATGAGCGTCACTTCGTCGCCGTACTCGCGATGCTGCTCCTCGCACGTCAGCAGCGTGTTCTGCTGAGCTCCGCCAATGATCAGACGCGTGATGACATGAGCAACGTGCATTCTCGTTTTGTGACCCTCTCGCGGTCTCGCCGATCAAAGTGGCGTGGCTGTCAATTCCCGTCAGTCGCGCGGGAGTGCGTCGATGGCCTCATGTGACCCGATGAGCATCAGCATGTCGTCCTGACGCAGCACGTGATTCGGGCCGGGAACGCTGACGATTTCATGCGGCGGAGCCGGCTGTCCTTCCTCGGGCGGTTTCGGTTCGCGGCGGATCGCGACGAGATTGATGTCGTGCTTTGTCCGCAGCTCAAGTGTTTTTACTGCCGAGCCGACCCAGTCGGTCGGCGTCTGGATTTCGACGATTGAAAAACCTTCCGCCAGATCGATCAGATCGGCAAGCTTCGGGTTGGCGAGCCGTCTCGCCGTCTGTTCGCCGGCCGACGTTTCCGGCTGGATGACTTCCGTCGCGCCGATCTGGCGAAAAATCTCCGCGTGAAGCTGCGTCTGAGCGCGGCAGATGACTCGCGGTACGCCCAGCTTCTGCAGCAGCACGGTTGTCAGCAGCGAGGCCTCAAAGTTCTCACCGATTGCGACAACGCAGACGTCGATTTTGTCGATTTCCTGAGCGATCAGAGCTTCTTTGTCGGTCGAGTCGAGTCTCACAGCGAGGTCGACATCGTTCTGGATTTCATTGACCAGTGACATGGAATGATCAATTGCCAGGACCTGAGCGCCGAGCTTGCCGAGATTTCGGGCGAGTGCCATTCCAAATCGTCCCAGTCCGATGACTGCAATTCGTCTCAACGGTTTCTCCTCAAATGATTCCTGCACTTGTCGGTCACTTTCCGGTCCGGCTCGGAATCGTATCGAATCCCGACGTGACGTTGGACTCTGCGGGTTGAGGTTCGTTCGCTTCACAGTCTGGTGGCAGTTTGCCAGCATCCGCAGTTCGAACCGGCCAGCCTTCAGCCTCGCACCTCGACAAATCTCATGACGAACGATTTCGACCAGAACAGGAAACTGTCTCGACAGCAACGGCGACTGGTGGCGATGTTGAGACTTGTTGGAGTCGTCGATGCGACCGCTCTGGTCGCTGTCCTGCTGCCGACTTCGACGATGGCCGCTGTCCATCAGGCAATCGGGCTGGGCGAGTTCCCGGACGACAGGATCGTCAGCTACCTGGCGCGATCAACGTCGCTGCTCTACGCGATGTTCGGCGTGCTGATGTTTTATCTGTCGTTTCACGTGGCTCAGTTTCGGCCGGTGATTCAGTTTTCGTCGAGTCTTTTTGCGTTGTGCGGAATCGTGTTTCTTGGGATCGACATCGCTGAGGGAATGCCGCTGTGGTGGACTCTGAGCGAGGGGCCGCTGGTGATCTGTGTCGGCTGCTTTCTCGTGTGGCTGTGTCGGCAGTGTGAGGCGAGCGATTCGGTCGACGCTTCGTCTTATTGAAAACGTAGCGGCACGGCGGAGGCCGTCCGGTCTGAGCGCATTTTTCCATGCAAAACCGGGCGGCTTGCGCCGCTCCGCTACAGACATGGTTCGGACTTCTTCAACGGGCAGTCAGAACGGTCACTGCTTCCTCACGCGTCGCACAGGTTTGCCACATGGCCCGTTTGCTGTCCGGCTGAAGAAGCATCAGTCGGGCCAGCATGCCGTTGACGTCGTCCGAGACGCCGCACAGAACGGACTCGCCGCCGTTGTTTCGACAACGAGTCGTCAGCGACACCAGCATCCCGATCGTCACGGAATCCAGAATCCTGCAGCGGTGCAGGTCCAGCAGCAGATGTTTGACGTCGTCCTCGTCGAGCATCTTGTAGAGCCGGTTGTACTCGTGCTGCTTCGAGCTGTATCTGGATTCCGTCGGATCTTCAACGAGAGTCAGCGTCAGGATTCCGTCCTGTCTGTGTTGCTCGAAAACCGGATCGTCGCGGCGGTATGTGGTGAGGTCTGACATGGTGTGAGTTTGGTCGCGTGGGGTGGTCGTTTGCGCGGCGGAGTGTAGCGAGCCAGCCGATCAATCTTCGAGCCTGCAGATGTTCCTGAGTCTCGCCCTGCTTTCAGGTTCGTCGGTGAAGAAAACGAACTACTCGGCGGGTTTCGGTTGAAACAGTGGTGAGTGACCGAGGCTGCGATGCGCGACAGAGAACTGGCCTGAGTGCAGACCTTCATGAAACGCGGCGTGCGAAAACACCTGAGCCAGGCACGGAGATTTAGAGAATGGAAAGCCCTCCGGCATCGGAGCCTGCAGCTCGGCGTCGGTCATGAATTCCAGGACGTTCAACAGAGTCTCACGCCTCTCGCGGAAGTACGCGACGACTTGGTCCGGCGACGGGTACTGCGAAGGGTCAGCGACGGGCGTCGTCCCAAACCAGAAGATCTCGTTCCACCCATCCGGAATCTGACACCGATTCGGAGCGGCGGCCTGAAGGAAGAAGTTGTCCGCCAGTGCCAGGTGTCCCACGACCCACAGCGGGTGATTCGCCTTCGGGTGTACTTGATGAGTCCACTCGGTCGGCGTCGACAGCGCTGCGATCATTCCCTCGGTGACCGATCGCGCTTTTTCCATCTGCCATTTCAGCACGGATTTCAGCATCCTGTTCATCCTCGTAAATCCACTCACTGTAGCCGGCTTTCTCGTCGAGCCGGTCCGTTTCCCGCAGCTCGGCAGAATAGGCGACTGCAGCAAGGTGAAGCCAGCTGTCACCTGACTGAGCCGCCGCGTAGGCAGAATCCGTTTGCTCATCTTCACCGATGAATGAAGTGACGACGCTGGCCGACTCGCCGATTGTTACGTAATCAGTCGATCGAGGCATCGTCATGCAAACCGTCATGGCAAACGCCTGGCCGACAGCAACCCCGACGATGTCCGCCACCCAGTCTCCAGGAGTCATCGAGCGGCCGAACCATGGCTGACTGAACTCATCCAGAGCGGCAATCAATGTCAGTCCGGCGGCGATGACGCCGATCAGCGTTATGTCGCAATCGTTGGCGGTGCGGTCATCCTCGCGGAGTTTCACCATCGGAATCGCCGTGACGAGGGCGGCGATGCACGCATAGGCCGACAGGTGGACCACCTTGTCCTCAGACCAGTGGTCTTCTTCCAGTCCGGGTGCGGCCGACGAATCAAGCGGGATATGCGTCAACAGGACGAGCCCCAGCAAATAGACGAAGGCACCCGCTGCAAGCAGCGTTTGACGAGGATTCAACATGCGACTGGATCGTCTGAATACGGATGAACTGGCTTGGACGGAGACCTAAGCAAACCCTGGAGCGCGATTCTTCGGGGGAACGCCGAACATTTTCCTCCACTGCGGATTTGGCGTAAACACGACTGGTCGCCTGTCACAATTGCCGCGAAGACCGGATTCGGAGGTGTTTCAGGAAGGTGTTTCCTGCACCGCGTAGAGTTTCCGTTCGCGGATCAACTGCTCGACCGCCCGCGGGACGAGGAATCGGATGGACCGTCCGGCGCGGACGCGATCTCGAATTGCCGTCGCGGAGAGTGCGACGCCCGGCATCGTGACATGCCGGACTCGATCAAGAAGGGAGGCATCCACGGCGTCGGCCTCCGACTCGACGATGCCGCTGCGGTTGACCGCGACGATTGTGGCAAGATCCGCAATCGCTTCTGGCTCACGCCATGTCCGCAGGTCGTTCAGCGTGTCCCCGCCGATCAGCAGAAACAGCTCGTCGTCGGGATTCGATTTGCGGATGCTTCGCAGGGTGTCGACTGTCCATGAAACGTCGTCGCGGTCGAGCTCGATCCGCTTGACGAGGAACTCAGGAATTCCGGCGGTCGCCAGTTCGAGCATCTCGACCCGCACCCGACCGGGCGACAGCGTGTTCGGTTTGTGCGGCGGAACTCGCGTGGGCACGAACCAGACTACGTCGAGCTCGCACCGCTCGCGACACTGCTCAGCGAGCAGCAGATGGCCGTTGTGGACCGGGTCAAATGCGCCGCCGAAAATGCCGATTCTCATGAGGTTCTCTGGTTGATCGTGTGTGGTTGTGTCGTGAAGTGACGCGGATTCCCTCCACGTTTTATTCGGATCAGGCGGGTCATGCACGCTCGGAAGCTGAGCCGCGACGTCCGTCTCAGTCCACACAATCGGCACGTGGTGGCCAATGCGCGATCCGGGCACTCGGCAAATACCTCAATTATCGCACACGAAAGATCGTTGGCGAGACGGCAATTCGACGTGTGAGTTGCGGCGCAGGCTAGATTCGTCTGTCGGTCCCGGACTGGCCTGTCGCCGGAATCAAACTGTTTTCAGGAGAGAGTGTCGTGGCACGAGTGCTCGTCATCGATGCGGAGTCGATGCTGGGCCGCTTCTGCTGCGCCGATTTCGAGCGGGCTGGCTGGACGGTCCTCGGAACGGCGGATCAGCCGACGCCAGGGTCCGGTTTCGTTGAGTGCGATGTGACGAACGCGGCGGACGTGGAGTCTGTCGTGAATATCCTCGGCCCGGACGCGATCGTGAACTGTGCCCGTGCCGCGTTCAGCGCGAGGCCAGACATTCTTTATGCGACACATCCGGTTGGGATGCTCAACGTGGTGTCTGCTGCGGCGAAGCATCGTCCGGGAATTCCCGTGCTGGCGATCGGTTGTGGTTCGGAATACGGGTCCAGGGTGGCATCCCCTGCCGCCGAAACGTCTCTGCCGCAGCCCGACTCCCTGTTCGCAGCGTCGAAGGTCGCCCAGACCCAGGCAATGACGATTGCGGCAAGTCGATATCAACTTCCCTTGATCACGGTCCGACCGTTTGCCGTCGTCGGGCCGGGGGTCGCTGTTGACTCCGCAATCGGTCGACTGTTCGCGCAGATTCACAGGACGCTGACCGGAAGTTCGGAGCAGGCTGAGTTCGACGTTCCCGGGGCAATGACTGCGGCGGATCTTGTCGACGTCCGCGACGCGGCCCGAGCGATTCGCCTGCTCCTGGAAAACGTCGTGCCGGCACCAGGCACCGCTGAGGTTTTCAACATCGCGACACAGATGGGCACGAGGTTGCTTGATGTCGCGGCAATCCTCGGCCGTCAGGCCGGGCTGAAACCTCGCGCGGCCAATGGCAAGCCGGACGGCTGGCTGATTCCCGGGATCGGCAGTTTCGCACGACTCCGAAAAGCGACAGGCTGGAGCCCGGAATTTACCTGGAGGCAGAGTCTCGACGAGATCTGCCGAGCCGGTCTCGCCGTTGCGGAGCCCGTTGCCTGAGGCCGCCGGGACCGCATCTTCTGGTTGCCAGCCTCAGGCCGTTTTGATTTCATGCGGTCGCCTTGAGGCGGCGAGGCTCACGTGAAGTCGATTGGCCCCGGAGAATCCAGATGATTCCACTCGGAACCGACGCACCGATTTATCATTACCCTTTCGCAACGATCGTGCTGATCGTCGCGAACGTTGTCGTGTTTGCCGCGACCGGCGCCGCGATGGATCCGGAGGCGATCGAACCCTGGGCGCTGTCTCACGGCCAGGGTCTCCATCCGGTCGAGTGGGTGACCAGCAACTTCGTCCACGGTGGTTTCGGGCATCTCATTGGCAACATGATTTTTCTGTGGGGCTTCGGTCTGGTCGTCGAAGGCAAGCTTGGCTGGTGGAAATACCTGCTGGTTTACCTGGGAATCGGCGTGACGCAGTGTGCCCTCGAACAGACTTTCATGCTGGGATATGACGGGGCAGCGGCTCACCAGGAATGGGTCGAGGAATCAGGATTAAATGTTGAGGAATTCGAAAGCCTGAAAGAGGACATCGCTGAGCAATACAGGCAGGAAGGTCACTCGGAAGAGGAAGTCGCCGAAGGGGTCGCTTTGTTCGAGAGCGAATTTCGCAAAGAAGTGAGTCGGTCCTCTGCCAGCATGTCCTTCGGAGCTTCCGCAATCCTGTACGGTCTGCTGGCGATCTGCCTCGTCTGGGCACCGAAAAACGAAGTCACGATTCTGGTCATCATCCTCTACCGGGCCGCGGTGTTTGAGGTGACCATCATGACGTTTGCCTGCTGGTACATCGGCATCGAACTTTTTACGTCATCACTGACGGGCTTCTCGATGGGCTCCGCGACGCTGCACGCGATGGGCGCCGTGCTCGGATTCGGCGTCGGTGTGGCTCTCTTTAAAATGAAACTCGTCGACTGCGAGGACTGGGATCTGTTCGCAGTGATGAGCGGTCATTACGGCCCGTGGGCTCGCGACAAACACGGCTACCCGATTGATCGGGAACCCAGGGATGTCGTGATGGATTTCGAAAAACCAAAGAAGCAAAAGAAGAAAGGCCCTTCGAGAACACAACGAAACCGGAAGCTCGAAGCGGTCGCAGGTTTTGTTGAGGCCGGCGATTTCATGCGGGCTGTCGACGAGCTTCACAACCACCGCCGCCGCGACCCGGAGGCGATGCCCGATGAGGAGACGATGAAGCGGCTGGCCATCGGTCTCGCAAAGGAAGGTCTCTGGGAAGATGCCGTGCCGATCATGGAAGAGTTCATCGCGGCGTTTCCGGATGCGGCAAACGGGATGCGGCTGCGACTCGCCAACGCCTGCCTGGAACACGACGACTCAGCAGGAGCACTGGAAGTCCTCGGCGATGTCGATCGCTCCGATCTTTCGGAAGCCCAGCAGAAAACGCTGAAAAAGCTGCTCCAGGCCGCGCGGGGCTGAGCAGCGCAACTTCAAAACTCACGGTTTGAGGTTTTGAGTTTTTCCATTCGAGAGGCGTAGGCTGGGCTGTTAGAAGCTTTGGGGTTGCAGCGGCGATCTGACCGTTTTTGCCGAGACTGCTTCTGCTCCGCTTGCCGGGGTTCAGAGATTGATTTCCGACGTTGTGCTTCTCTGCGCTCTCCAGTTCTCTGCGTTGTCGCCTTTGCGAGTTGCAACACAGAGAACTGGAGAGCGCGGAGAAACCAAAGCAGGTCCAACGCAAGCAAGGCACACGCCGAGATGAGCAAACATCACGCGGAACAAAAACAGATCAAACTGCCTCCACTGTCAACCCCGAATTTGTAACAGCCCAGGGTTAGGCCGGACCAGACGCAGCGCCGTTCCGGCAATTGGAACGATTCATGACAGCAAGACTGCCGGAGCGGCGCTGCGTTTGATCCGGCCTATTGAAAAACTCACAGGCTCTTCGGGTTACGACGGGGCAATCGGGTCGGCGTGGTACCACTCCAGCGGCTCAGGCAGAGGCCCTGCGGCGAATTCGAGATGCACCACTCGGCGGCGAGTGTCGCTGACCGTTTTGTGGGAAGAGTGCAACAGGAGCGGCTTCATCAGGACAGCTCCGCCTCGTCCGATCTCGCAGGTGATTGGCTTGCTGTTTTGTTGAAGACGCTCCGTTTCAGGCAGGCTCAGCCGAGCGGAACGGTGCGAGCCGGGAATCACGCGCAACGCTCCGTTCGCCTCGGAGCAGTCGTCGAGGTGCAGCCGGACCGTCAACATGCGGTCGAGGATTTCCGGTGGCGGCTGGACATGCGGGATGCCCGCCTTGACGGACCACGGCCGAAATCCGTCGACCTGCTCGCGTCTTCGCACGGCAATCGACAGGTCCTGGTGCCAGAAAATTCCCCAGTTGGATTCTGCGGTCTTGTCGAAAAAGAGACCGCGGCCGAGCAGCGCGCCCGGGCCGAGCACTGCTGCAACAAGCCGCGACAAATTCGCGTGCAAGCGCAACTGTCGCACGCCGGGTACGACGTCGGTCAAATTTCGAATCGCGTAGACGCCGCCGCGATCGCGGACCGATTCCTTTTCCGGTTGCGCGGCGATGGCCTCCTCGATGAGAGCTCGCAGTGAGTTCACCTCGTCATCCGTCAGGACAGCCTCGACGATCGCACAGCCGTCGCGGCGGACGACATCTGCGAGATCAGGGGGAAGCTGCATCCTGCTGGCCTCGCAATCGGAGTTCGGTCGAAGAAACGTCCTCGCGAAATTCTGATTCGGGAATTTCTGTGAACAGGTCTGCAAAGTCCGGCGGCAACTGCAGGTGCGAGAGTCCCTCAAACCGCTGGCCAGTCTGGCGGCCCGCGACGAGAAATCGGCAGCCGGCTTTCTGGGTCAGTGTCAGCGCGGCGAGCATTTTCTTTTCTGAGCCCTGATAAAAGCGCGGGTCGATCACGCGGGCGGCGGTGTCGTAGCCGACGACGAACGTCTTGCCAGGAAAGACGCGTGCCTTGTCGACAAACAGCGGTGTCGCCGTCACAGCCAGCAGCGAATCCCGAAGCTGTGTCCGACGATGCTCGATCGAAAAGAAATCGAGCGGAGGTTTGTCCGCGTTGACGACTGGAACTTCGAATGCGACCGGTCCTCCAAGAATACGCTCACCGGCCAGCCGCAGCCGCTCGTGACCCAGGTGCAGCGGGTTAAAGGCTCCTGAGAGGATGCCGACGATCGGCGTTGACGGCTCGCGGGAAAGCTGACCTCCGGGCTGCGACCAGACGCAGTCGAGGATGCCGTTGCGAACGTCGGCGATCTCTGCGGGGGGAGTTTCCGATTCAACAATGACTGTTTCGTCGGCGGTGAGCTCAAGCAGCGGGCCTGGCCGCAGTTCGGCGGACTCACCGATCGCCTTCAGGATGAGGCTGCGGACAAGCCGCTCTTCGCCCGCTCGATCGCGCGCTCCTTTGGTCAGGATGAGTGAGTGGACCGTCGATCGGCCAGCGGACTCGACGGCGACCCAGCAGCGATGCTCGCCTTTTTTCGGGCGGTCACTGGCGAGAGACGCGGTGCACGCAACGCCGAGTTTCGGGGCCGTGGCCTCGCCCTGATCCGTAAGCTGACGCGCTCGCCACCACGCGGTGGTCGCCATGATTCGCGCGGTTTCCGCAGAGCAGTAGCTGTCGGGTTTTCGGGCGAGCCACGAGTCGAGAGCCGTCGCGGCGTACGGGACGACGGCTTCCAGCACGGTGGAAGATGCACCGGGCAACGTCAGCAGATCGGAAATCGCCAGTGATCCACCGCCGGAAACGGCGAGGACGATCTGATACGGGGACTCGTGCAGCTGTCTGATCAGGTCCTGCCAGGTCGCCATTTCGTCGTCCGTCATTTAGCGGTCTTTTGTTTCTGTGCGTCCTCCGCGAGCTGCCGGGCAGCCTGCGAAAACTGTTGACGAATCTCGGGAGTGCCGGCGTTCCTGTAAAGCAACTGAGTCACCGTCAGCAGTTTTTTCGCCTCGTCGATCTCGCCGAGGCGGATGTGACACTGAATGATCTCCAGCCTCGACTCCATCCACGGGTCGCTGCCCGGTTTGTATTTGCCTTCGATTTTCTGCCAGTGCTGTTTCGCCCGCAGCTGGTCATCACGACTGGAAAGCTGGCTCCGAAGTCTGGCCAGACTCCGGCGCACGGACAGGTCTTCCGGCTGTTCTTTGAGCAGACGGGCGTACGTGTCCGCGGCTTCGCGAGGTCGCTCGGCGAGCTCACTGGCTTCGGCAATCCTCAACAGAAACGGCATCCGCTGATCTTTCGGGAGAGTTGTGATGTCGATGCCTGATCGCCGAGTGACGTCGACCTGAAGCTCGCCCAGAGATTTTTTCACGGCGTCAGTCTGACCCGCCGTCGCGGCACTCAGACCGTCGAGGAGGATCAGCAGCTCGTCCGGTCCGCGGCTCGACGCACGATTGAGAATCGCAGCCGCCTCGGAGACACGACCGGCTCCGGCGAGGGACACGATCCGCAGTTGATTGGCCATCGCGAGCTGTTCGGCGGTCACGGTGTAACGGGCGACAGCCTGGGTGTCGAAGTCCGGGCTGAATTCGGGCGGCCTCGCCGTCAGGACTCGGTCGAGCAATAAGTTAGCCGCTTCGAAATCCGGTTGTGTCAGCGTGAGTCGAATTCGCGCTCCGCACAGAAGCAGTTCGGCCTGCGTCGTGCTGAGTAGCTCCGTCGGGGCGAGCATCGGCGTTGTGACGGACACCAGCCAGCCATTGACCGCCGCTTCCCATTCGGCGGCCGGTTTGTTGAGTTGACGGAGTCGCTTGAGAATCGACTCTGAGCAACGGGCAAAAGCGACCTGGGCATCTTCGCCGCGCGGATGCGAAACGGGGATCGTCTTGTAGAGCTGCAGTGCGGCTGTCGTCTGCAGGCGTCGCTCTTCAAGCTGCGCCAGGTACCACGTCGCCTCGTGGCTTGTGGGAGAATCGGCGAATCGCGTGCGGTGAGCATCCAGAGCGGCCGTGTACGCCTCGCGGGTCTCCTTCGCCGGCTTGTCCTGGTAAACCACGCCGAGGCAGTAGGCTCGCAACAGGTCCGCTTCCGCGGCGCGAGCGCCCCTGGGATTTGCCTCGACGACTGCTCCGAAAATCTGCGCGGCCTGAGCCGGTTGCTCTGACTTCAACAGGAGCGACGCGAACGTGTAACCGAGCTCGGCGGTTGTTTCCGGGTCGGCGGGCGTTGCTTTCTGAGCAATTTGAAATGCCTCAGCGTAAAGCTGTGTCGCGTCGGACGTTTTTCCTTCAGCGAATTTGATCTGCGCTTTCTGGACGAGCGGCGCCACGACGGGGCCGTAATTTCTAGTCACCGTTGCGGTCGAAAGAAGCAGCCGGCATCGCTCGCCCCAGAATCCGCCGGGGTCCGACTGAGCCAGCGCGACAAACGACGCCGCGTCCTGCATGAGTCCCTGCGCGAGTTCCGGCTCGCCGCGGTCGCGAGCCAGTGTCCACAGCTCGAGCATCGTTCGCGTCATCAGCCAGGTGAGTCGGCCCGTCAACTGATGCCGGGCTTCACGGCGGACACGGAGTTCCTCCAGAGCGCTGGCGAATTTCCGTTCGCGATGCAGCAGCTCGATTTTTTCGGCGATGACTTCATCCAGAATTTCGGGCGGCGGCTCGTCTTTCTCCATCGCGTTGATCATCCGCGAGACGGCTTCCAGATCGCCCCGCAGCCGATTGACCCGAAGCAGTCCCAGTTGACTTTGCCACGTCACCAGGACACCGGGTTCTCCCGCGGCGAGTCGCCGAAACAGTTCGTCCGACTGCGAGAGAGCTTCCGCTCGATCCGGCGAAGTGGACGGCAGAAGCAGCGATTTATCGAGCAGCAGCGAGGCCAGCCGGAACCTCGCGGTCCGCTGCAGACCGCGAAGCTCGAACGGCTTGAGTTTCTCGCCGAGCACATCGCGCGATGGGTCGCGCAGTTCGGCTCCGAGTTGTGTTTCGAGTTTCGCCAGCGCCGGGAGAGTCTCCTCGGCGAGAGCGAGGGCGCGCTTGCGGAGCTCGTCAGAAAACGGCGTGAGTTCCAGACGAAGCCGCAGCGTTTCGACCTCGCCCGCCGACACGAACAGCGACTGAGCCTGCAAAAGCGGACGTTGCGGGTGATCCGGCTTCTGCTCAAGCAGTGCTTCGGGAATTCGCCGGGCACGATCGAGCAGCTCCCGCTCCTCGTCCAGCGACGAGGCAAACGCGGCGTGCGCGGCAAACGTGCGGGACAGTTCGACGCTGTACCACGACCGTTCGGCAATGTTGAGGCTGCGGTCGTTGAGCTTTCTCAGGCAGACGGTTTCCGCGACCGTGAAAAGCCGTCGCTGTCGCAGTCCCTCGAAATAGGTGCGGGTTTCTTCGAAGGAGATCTCAGCGGAGACCGGCGCAGCACTTACCAGAAGTGTCAGCGCAGCAGCGATCGCCAGTCGGCAGGAGTGAATGTTGAGAGTCCTCATCGTGGCCGGGATACCGGGGAGTTCGTGGCGTGTCAACACGTTCCTTAGCCGAGGTTGCCCGAAGTGCCACAGTTCAAATTGCCGAAACGGCGCTGCGACTGGTCCGGCCTGCAGCCTTCTGATCTGAAATTTACAACCTCGAACCGTCAGCGCGTGTCGGCGCTGCGTGAATCTGTCAGGCCGGCTCGCTATTCTTCTCGCAGAACGGACTCACGAGGACTTTTTCCGCATGGCGATCCCACGGACGTTTCTGGACTGGTCGCAGCCCGCACTGCCGCAGGCGGCCGACTGGCTTATCCGCGACGCGCGGATGATGAGCCACGTCGACCTGAGCAACACGATCGTCGTCGTGCCAGGAAAACGCGCGGGACGGCGACTTCTGGAGCTGCTGATCGAGCGGACTCAGCAGCACGGCTGGCGGTTCTCCCGGCCGACGGTGACGACGGTGGGTCAGTTGCCGGAGCTGCTTTACGAACCGAAATTCCCGTTCGCGTCGGAGCTGGTTCAGAGGCTCGCCTGGACGCACGCGCTGCGACGGACCGATCGGCGAGAGCTGTCGCGAGTCATTCCGAAACTCCCGGATGAGAAGGACGACGCGCGGTGGCTGGAACTCGGCGAGCTGCTTTCGAAGCAGCATCGAGAGCTGGCGGCCGACGGACTCAACTTCGCTGATGTCGCTGAGAAAGGAGTCCGCCGCGAATCCCGGCGCTGGAGCGTCCTGCGCACCGTTCAGGAATCGTACCTGCGGCTGCTCGACGATCTGGCTTTGTGGGATCTGCAGACCGCGCGGCTGTTCGCGATCGAACATCGGGAGTTTGCTGCGGAATCATCGCTGCGGGCGAGCGCCTCGATCGTGCTGCTCGGCACGGTCGACATGAATGTTGCCACGCGACACGTGGTGGAGCAGATTGCCGATCGAGTCACGGTTCTCATTCACGCTCCGGAAACGGAAAAGTCGGGCTTCGACAAGCTCGGCTGTCTTCGAACGGACAAGTGGACGACGCGGGCGATTCCGATCCGCGATGAACAGCTCCTTCTCGCCGACGACCCGGATGATCAAGCCGCAGTCGTCGCCGGCTGCCTGGGCGGCTTTGACGGGAAATACCGAGCGGACGAAATCACGATCGGGGTTTGCGACGAGCACATCGTGCGAAATCTTCAGGGGCACCTCAACCATCTGGACGTGCCGACGCGATGGCTCGTCGCGCAGGAAATCACCGAGACGCTGCCGTGCCGGTTTCTGTCCGCGCTCGCCGACTACCTCGACGATGAAAAGTTCTCGCGGTTCGCGACGCTCGTGCGGCATGCCGATGTCGAGTCCTGGCTGCTTCGCAAAGACGCGAATCCCGCCTGGCTGACCGAACTCGACCGCTATTTCGATCGGCATCTGCCGTCGCAGATGGGTGAGTGGCTTGGCCAGGAAGAAAAGCATCAGCAGATTCGCAACGTGCATGCTCTGGTCGAGCAGACGACGCGTGTCCTGCGGCGTGGCAGGCGGTCGCCAGCCGACTGGTCACCGCTCGTTCTGCGGGTCATCCTCGATCTTTACGACGGCGTCGAGTTCGACCGGGACGTCCCCGAAGAAGCTGCAACCGTGTCGGCGCTGCAGCAGGTTCACAAAGTGCTGCTCGATCTGACCCGAATTCCCCAGGAGATCACGTTGAAGCTGACGGCCAGTGAGACCGTCCGGCTCGTGCTCGATCAGCTCTCTGGCGAGTCGCTCATTTCGGAGCCCGACGAAGCAGCCATCGAGATGCTTGGCTGGCTGGAACTGCCGCTCGACGATGCTCCGGCCGCCATTGTGACCAGCTTTAATGATGGCTTCGTGCCGCGATCGATCACGTCGGATCTCTTCCTGCCAAACGATCTGCGAAGGACGCTCGGCCTGGTTGACAGTGCCCGCTACTTCGCCCGGGACGCTTACGCACTCAGCGCCGTGCTGGCCTCACGCGAGGATGTGCGTTTTCTGGTGCCGCGGCGCGGGCTTGAGGATCAGCCGCAGTTGCCGAGCCGCCTCCTCTTCACGAGCGGCGGCCGCGAAACCGCCGAGCGGTGCATCGCGTTTTTCGGTGAGGCCCCTGAAGCTGAGCCGGCGCTCCGAATCACAGTCGCCCGCCAGGCAAGTGGAGCAGGACACTTCAAAGTGCCGGTGCCATCCCCGGACGAGACAGTGACCGCTGTCAGCGTGACGGCGTTTCGCACGTACCTCGAATGTCCGTACCGGTTTTATCTGCGGCATGTCTTGAAGCTGGAGCGGCTCGACGACAGCAGTGTGGAACTCAACCCGATGCAGTTTGGAAATCTGGCTCACTCGGTGCTCGACTGGTTTGGAAAGTCCGAGCTGAAGTCGAGCGTGGATGCCGGACAGATTCGCCGCTCGCTCGAGAGCCGGCTCGACTGGATCGCGAGGCAGGATTACGGACAGCAACGGTTGGCAGCGATTGAAATTCAGCTGCTCCAGATGCGCCGCCGCCTCGCCGCGTTTGCAGACTGGCAGGCGGAACGTGCCAGCGCGGGCTGGGTGATCCAGCATGTCGAGGCGGAGCAACGTGAGCCCGTGAAACTGCAGACCGACGACGGCCGCGTGATCGAGCTGCGAGGCCGCATCGACCGGATCGATTACCACCCGGAGAAAAACGAGTGGGAAATTTTTGATTACAAGACGAGCGAGACAGAACGGAATCCCCGGCAGGCGCATCAGAAAAAGACGAGAGATGGCAACTGCGAGTGGGTTGATCTGCAGCTTCCTCTGTACCGGCATCTGGCAAAGCCGCTGGGAGTATCAGTCCCTCGGCTTGGCTACATCGTCCTGCCAAAAGATCGCGACACCGTCCGAGCCATCTACGCGGACTGGTCTCCGACGGAATTAAGTGAGGCCGACACCGAAGCTCGTCGGGTTGCGCGAAGGATCCTCAACAAAGAGTTTCTGCCCGTTGCCTCATTGAAACGAGAGTCGGACGACTTCGCCGCGATCTGCCAGGCAAACGTGTTTGAGAAACAACTGCCGCCGCCGGCGTACGCAGCGGACCCAATTGACGACAAGGAAAACTGGTAACCCGTTTAACCCGCCGCCGCCGCAGGCAAGGCTGGACGTGACGCCTCGCCTGCGGCAACGGGTTCAATGCTGGCTCAGAAAATCATGCCGGACACATCCACACAACCCGACGATCCGTTGCCGGTCTCAGACCCGGCGGACGAAACTGCGTCGCCGCGCCGCGTCCTCATTCGGGCATCCGCCGGGACTGGCAAGACGTTTCGACTTTCCAACTGGTTTCTTGGTGAGCTGTTTTCCAGCGCCGACACGGCTCAGATTCTCGCCACGACGTTCACGCGCAAGGCGGCTCGGGAAATTCTCGACCGAATTCTCGTCAGGCTCGCCGAGGCGGCTCTTGACCAGAAGAAGTGTGACGCTCTCTCTGGATTTTTGAATCGGCCTTTGACCTGTGACGGGTGCCAGACGCTGCTCGACAAACTGACGCGCGATCTGCACCGGTTGCGGGTTTCGACACTGGACAGCTTCTTCGCACAGATTGCGACGAATTGCTCGCTGGACCTCGGTCTGCCGCCCGGCTGGACAATTATCGACGGCAACAGCGATCGAGAAATGCGGCGCGAGGCCATCGAGGTGCTGCTGCGAGAAGAACAGACGAACCTCGCCAGTCAATTGGAGCTCTTCACCGTGGGCGCTTCGAACCGCTCGGTCACGCGACTGATCGACGCCGCCGTGAGCGACGCCTACCAGACGTTTCTCGAAAGTGACGAGTCCGCCTGGAAGCAGTTCCCGGAGTTCCATCCGCTCGGCCCGGATCAACTTCTTGTGGCCATCGCGGATCTGCAGGAAATGGAACTTCCGCTGACAAAAGCGGGGAAGGAACATGCGAACTGGCGCAAGTCCCGCGACAAAGCGCTCGCCGCATTCGAGCATGAAGACTGGGAAAAATTCATCGAGGGTGGCATTGCCGGCAAAGTGCTCGATGGAGAAGCCGCATACGACAGGAAGACGATTGAGCCGAACGTGCGAAGTCTCTTTGAACGACTGATCCGACACGCGCGAGGGGTGATCATTCCGCAGATGGCTGAGCAGACGGCCGCGCTGTTTCAGTTGCTGCAGCAGTTTCACGCGGTCTACATGCGACTCAAACAGGAACGCCGCTGGCTGACTCACGACGACGTAACGCGACGCCTGGCTGAGGCCGTCGCGCAGATGGACCTCGACCAGATCGCCTTTCGTTTGGACTCGAAGATGCAGCATCTGCTGCTCGACGAGTTTCAGGATACCTCGCTGCCGCAGTGGTCGATCCTGGAACCGTTCGCGCGGCAGGTGACGCAGGACAAACCGGGGCGGACCTTCTTCTGCGTCGGCGATGTCAAACAGGCGATTTACAGTTGGCGCGGCGGCGTGGCCGACATCTTCGACAAGGTCGAGTCACAGCTCAACGGCCTGAAGAAAGAGCAACTGCTCGAAAGCCGACGTTCATCGCAGGCGGTGATCGACACAGTCAATCGACTGTTTGGCGAGGAACGCCTCACCGAGCTGTCCGCACTGAGTGACGCCGAGAAGCAGGCTGTCGCGCGGTGGTCTGGTCGATTCGAAGAGCACTCGACGTTTCTGAAGGAACTTCCCGGGTACTGTGAACTGCGGACCGCGCCGCTGGCGGAAGACCCCGATTCGCAGGATAGCGCCGACTCAATTTCCAGCAGCACGCAGAAGCAGACGACGTTCGCTGCGGCTGCGGACCGGGTCGCTGAGCTGGCACGGCTTGCTCCGCACGCGACGGTCGGCATTCTCTGTCGCAGCAACGCGACGATCGCGCGGCTGATGTTCGAGCTTCGCGAGCGTCAGGTTGAGGCCAGCGAAGAAGGCGGAAACCCACTGACGGATTCGGCAGCGGTTGAGGTCATCCTCTCGCTGCTGACGATTGCCGATCACCCGGGAAACACCGTCGCGCGGTTTCACGTGGCGACGTCGCCGGTCGGAGCTCTCTTCGATTATTCAGATCACTCCTGTGATGAGGTCGCGCATGATCTGTCGCGCCGGCTGCGTCGAGAAATCGCGACGCACGGTCTGCATGCGATGCTTGAGTTGTGGTCGCGCCGGCTCGTTTCTTCGTGCAGTGCGCGCGACGCGAGGCGGCTCGAACAACTCGTCGCGTTGGCTTCGCGAACTCAGGCTTCAGACGAGATCCGCACGCGGCAGTTCATCGACGTCGTCCGGAACGAGCGGGTGCAGGACCCGTCGACTCACCGGATTCGCGTCATGACGATTCACAAATCAAAGGGGCTGGAGTTCGACATTGTCGTGCTGCCGGAGCTCGATTCGAATCTGCACGGCCCATCGCCGCGCGTTGTTTCCGGACGGCCTACGCCGACTTCGCCGATCGATCGAGTCAGTATTTATCGTCGCACGGAAATTCAGAAACTGCTGCCGGAAGAGTTTCAAACTGTGTTTTCCGGCTGGACTGAGGAAGCGGTCACGCAATCACTCTGCGTCCTTTACGTCGCGATCACGCGGGCCCGGCATGCGTGCTACATGCTCATCCCGCCGGCTCTGGGGAAGAAGGATACGCTTCGTTCCAGCCTGAGCGGTTTGTTGAGAAAAGGGCTCGCCCGGTCCGGCGCGTCGGCTGATCCGGATACTGTTTTGTTTGAGACGGGCGACTCGCGTTGGTACGAGCAGACCAACCCACCGGATTCGATTCCCGAGGTTGCGAGAGAAGTTGTTCGGCGAGGCCGGATTGAACTTGCCCCGATGCCGGCCGGCCGCCAGCGCGGGCTCGCCATGGTTGAGCCGTCCGGACTGGAAGGTGGCAGTACGGTGCGGATCAACGATCTGCTCAGTCTGGACCGAGCCGAGCGACTGGAACGTGGCACGCTGCTGCATCGCTGGTTCGAGGAAATCGAGTGGCTCGACGAGGGACCGCCGGACGAGCAGCGTCTGAGGAAGCTCGCCGGGCTGCACGCTTCGGCCGGAGTCGACATCGACGACGAGATCGCGCGGTTTGAAAAGTTCCTGCAGAAGCCAGCGACAATCGCACTACTCTCGCGACACTCGCGTGACGACGGCTGCCAACTCGCGATTTCGAAGGAGGCTCAGGTTCGGATTGCGCAAGCGGAAACGCGGCTGGAAGTTCATCGTGAGTGGGGCTTCACCGCGCCGGATCGCGAGGGCACGCTCATGACCGGGATCATCGACCGGCTGGTGCTGGTCTACGATGCCGCGTCGTTTGAGCTGCTTGGGGCAGACATCGTCGACTACAAGACGGACGAGATTGATTCCGGCCAGGCGGCGGCTGATTCCCGTGCGGAATTTTATCGTGACCAGATCTCCGCGTACCGGCGAGCCGTCGGAGAATTGTATCGCCTCTCACAGAACCAGATTTCCGCAAGGTTACTCTTCGTGACGACCGGTGCCGTCTGCCCGGTGACGTGCGAGTGACCGAATTGAGGACCACCATGAAACCTCTCGTGACATTGTTCATTCCGGCGGCCCTTGTGGCTCTCGTGGCGGGACTGCCCGATCGAAACTCATCGGCGGAAGAGAAACTGCCATTCCGCCCGCGCGTTCTCATGAAACCGTTTGACGCCATCGTCGAGGTGCCATTGCTGAAAGCAGCGGACGTGAAAGACGAGGTGCTGCCGAACGAACTGGTGCTGGGCGTCGTCGTGAACGGCAAGGCGCGCGCCTATCCGATCAACCAGCTCACCGGACCGATCCGGGAAATCATCAACGATGAGCTGGGAGGTTCGGCCATCGCGGCCACGTGGTGACACCTCTGTCACAACGGCATCGTGTATGCCAGAAAAGTCAAAGATCAGAAGCTGACATTTGTCGTCTCCGGCCAGTTGTGGAACCGCAGCCTTGTCATGATGGACCAGGAGACGAGGTCGCTGTGGAGTCACATCCTTGGTGAGTGTGTGAAGGGCGAGCTCGAGGGCACAGAACTGAAGTCGCTGCCGTCAGACATGCTCACATGGGATGCCTGGAAGAAAGAGCATCCCGACTCGACAGTGCTCAACATGCCCCGCACTTCAAAGAATTTCACAAAGGAGTTCTACAAAGATCCGGAGCGATTCGTGGTTGGCTTCATGGGCCAGTACGGTCCGCATCATGTTGCGTTTTCGAAGCTGCAGAAGTCGCCGCTGCTCAATGTCGATGCCAGAGGCCTGCCGCTGCTGATTCTGAGCGAGTCAAAATCGACTTCGGTGCGACTCTTTGTCCGTCGCGTCGGAAAACGCGAGCTGACCTTCGAGCCCGCTGGCGAGCAGCTTCGCGACACGCAGACGAAGAGCCTCTGGGATCGCCGATCCGGCACGGCCGTTGAGGGCGAGCTCAAAGGAACGTCGCTCGAGCCTCACGTGGGAATCGTCTCTTTTGCCCATGCCTGGAAGACGTTTCATTCCGAAAGCCGTCCCGTGGAGTGAGTCTGTAAGGAAACCCGAAGCGTGAGCGCGGGCGGATCGTCGGACGAGTGCTGAAGCCTCGGGTGCTTTCGCGCGGCCATCACTCGGTCGGCTTTGGCACCAGATCCAGCTCCTCCGCGATCGCACTCATCGCGGCGATGCAGAATTCAATGTGCTCGTTGAGGTCCATGCCGAGATCCTCGGCTCCGTTGACGATGTCGTCGCGATTGACAGCGGCCGCGAATGAGGCCGTTTTCATTTTCTTCCGCACGCTTTTCGCCTTCAGGCCGTCGAGTCGCTGAGGTCTCACCAGGGCGCAGGCCGTGATGAACCCGCACAGTTCGTCGCAGGCGTAAAGCGTTTTGTCGAGGCGAGAGACACGCGGGCAGTCTTCCAGATAGTCAGCGTGAGACTTGATCGCGTAGATGATTTCTTCTGAGTAGCCTCGCTCGGCGAGAATCGCGGATCCCTTCAGGGGATGATCCGGCGGGTCCGGCCAGCGCTCGTAGTCGAAGTCGTGAAGCAACCCGGCCGTGCCCCACTTCTCTTCGTCCTCGCCAGACTTCCGCGCGTAGGCACGCACGGCGGCCTCGACGGCGAACATGTGGCGGATCAGGCTTTCGCTCTGCGTGTATTCACGCAACAGGGCAAGATCGTCTTCGCGGCTCATGTCGGGGTGAGGGGTGAGGGGTGAGAGGCAAGGGGAAGGTCTGTGAGTCTAGCGACGCAGCGAATTCAAGTACTCGTACAGATCGGCCAGATCTTCAGGCTTCAGTCCTTTCAGCAGACCCGCCGGCATCAGGGAGGTCGGCAGTTGCCTTCGTAAAGCAACGTCGCGGGTTTCGATGCGGAAAGTCTGATTGGTCGAATTCCGCAGCAGCACTCCGTCGACCGATTCGTAGATGATCAGACCGGAATAGACCTTGCCGTTTTCGAGTTCCAGCATCGTTGTGCGGTAGCGGGAGGAGACATCTTTATTCGGAAGCACGATCGCGGTGAAAAGATCCTCGCGAGAAAACCGGCCGGCGATTCCGTCCAGGTCCGGGCCCAGCGCCGTTCGACCGCCGTGGCACTGGATGCAGGCTCGCTTTTCAAACAGCATCCGGCCGCGAGCGGTGTCGCCAGCGCTCCAGTCGACGTCCGCCAGGAGAGATTTCAAGGCGGCGAGGTCCTGACTGCTGGCGCCTTCGATTTCAGCGGCCGCATTCGGAAACGTACCGCTGACCCAATTCGACCAGCGGTCGACAGCGTCCTGCTGGCGGTTGAATCCGGACGGACCGTCGACGAAACCAAAACTCTGCCCAGTGGCGGCTCGCAGGAGTGAGACGACGCGTTGCCTGGCAGGGAACTCACTCTTGTCCGATCCCAGCCGACGCAGACATCGGGTCAGCGCGACGATCTGCGATTCGTCTTTCGCGGGCGGAAGTTTTTCGAGCGCATCCAGGCACGCCGTGAGGATCTCCAGTTGCGACGAATCGAGGCCGTCGAGAAATTTACTTCGATCTGTTTCCTCGGGTTTGCCGGACAGCACGACCTGGACAGCGCCCCGCACGTTGAAGTGTTCATCGTAAAGGCTGCGGATCAGTTCGCGGTGCTCGGGCTTCTGTGACTCACCAAACACAAAGACGACGTCGTTCGACCACGGGTATGCTTTATCGACCGCGACCTGCTTTGCAAACGCGTCGATGGCTGTGTCGAGCAGCTCGCCCGGAATATGACTCATGAAGAGCACGTGGCCCGGCAGGCCAAAGCCTGCTTCCGCAACGATCGCATCCGGCAGCAGCGGATCGTGATCGATGAGTGTCTTGTAAAGTTCTTTCAGCCGCGGCTCCCAGTTGGAGTCCTGATTGAGCTTCCGCTCCTTCATTTTTCGTTCGATCGCGACAAAAGCCGACGCCGTTTTCTCACGGTGAGCCTTGTCGCGCGAAGCGGGCAACCGCGCGGCCACGATGAGATAGTGCAGATCGGCGGTCGGGTGCGATTCGGTGGTGATTTTTGCGAGGACTCTTGTGAGCAGCTCCGCGTTAAACGGCTCGAGCATCGCGAGCAGTCGGGCGAGCTCGAAGTCCAGCCGATCGTTGCCGGTTGGAAACAGCTCGGCCAGACGGATGCGGTGCAGGTCGAGTTCGCGTTCAACTTCGGTGAGGTCGATCGCCGGTGCGTATCCCTCGAAAACCGGTTTGACGCGTCCGACGGGAGCCAGATCGCCGAGTCCCATCTGCATCAGGCGAACGGCTTCGAGCTTCAGTTCGACGGGAAAGTCGCGTTCCAGCACCGGCAGCGCCGCTCGAAATGCGTGCTGGCTGTAGCCGGGATTTCGGCCGAGATACCCGAACGCGTTCGCGACGGTTGCCTGCCAGCCTGCTTTCGCGGCCGCAGTTGCGAGCTGTCGAAACGCCTTATCGTCGAGTTGTGGCACAAGCCGCGCAGCCGCCATTCGGTCGAACCGGTCAGCACTGTTCAGACGCTCGACCAGCGACTTGATCAACGCCGGATCGGACAGTTCGCCCGGTTGACCGAGCAACGATTCCGAGGCAACTCGACCGACGTACGGATCGGAATCAGCGAGGAATTGTGCGGCCAGTTTCTCGCCAGGCAGCGACGTTCGTCCAACGGCCCAGATGGCTCGCGCGCGGATTTCCGGCACCTCATCCTGCTGCAGTGCCGTCACTTCATCGGCCAGCAGCCCGCCGAATTCGGAAACGAGAATTTCGATCGCCCGCACTCGCTGCGAAGTCGGGCTCTTTGGGTTCACCGCCACCTTCACGAATTCGCCACGGCCGGCCGACTTTGACAACGGCAGCCAGACTTCGCGCGACCAGCTCGACAGAGGCTCCGGCGCGGTCACACAGGCAACTGCCTGTTGAACCAGAGTGCTCGCTTCGCCCGGCCAGTCAGGTCTGTCGCCAGTCGTTGCCGTCACCTGGTAAACTCCGCCGCGGGTTCCTCGACCGCCGATGCTCACGAACACGCTGCCGTCTTTGCCGATCGTCGCATCTGTCGGAGCAAATCCGAACTGACCTTTCTGCCTCATAAAAACGGACGGAGTCGGCGCGTAGCTCGCTCCATCCCGCTTCAATTTGACATTGAGAACCCGACCGTAGGTCCAGTCGAGGACGAAGAGCGAATCGCGATACTCGACCGGAAACGCGTTGTGGCGATAGCAGACGACTCCGGTCGGCGAACCGCGTCCGAACTCGGCCAGAACCGGCGGCATGTCCGTGAAGTCGCTTGGCTGTTTCCAGCTGCGACTCACCCAGCCGGCGTGGCCTCCCGGCACAACGTGATAAACCCGCGTCGGCTGGTACCAGGGCAGAGAGACTTCCCGCTCTCCTTCGCTGTCAAACGTGAAGGCATCGCCGAGCGAGTTAAATGCGAAGTCGTACGCGTTGCGAAATCCGTGAGCAACCACCTCGCCGCCACTGAGGTCCGGCTTCAGCCGAAACAAAGTTCCCGCCTGAGGCTGCTTGACCGGCGAGGTCGGCAGCGTGACGTATTTCGAATCGATGCCCGCGAAGTTTCCGGCGATGAGGTACCACCAGCCGTCCGGGCCTTTCTGGATCGAGTGAACATGGTGCTCTTCGCCGGTCTTCAGTTTCAGAAATGCCTGCGGTGGCCCGTCGGCCCGGTCGTCTCCGTCGGCGTCGCGATATCGCAGCAGACCGGCGTCGCCGATGCAGAACAGATCCCGCCCCAGGAAAAACATTCCTTGAGCTCCCGATTCCGGACCGTCGGCAAACGTCTTCGCCTCGTCGGCTTTCCCGTCTCCATCTGTGTCGATCAGGATTCGCACATAACCCGGCCCGGAAACGACAATTCGCCCCTGCGAATCGGTGGTCATGCAGTAAACGTCGTGTGCGAGGTCGTCGTCGGCAAACAGCGAGACCCGAAACCCGTCCGGGACGGAGATTTCGTCGGAGGCGTCAGCAAACGCGGTGGCCGGCACCGCTGCGACGAGGACCGCAAGCAGACAAAGCGACCGATACAACGTCCGGGTTCCGGCTGATTTCGGATGCGTTCCGAAACGTGTCGAAAGTCGAAGTGCAGGCAGGTGCGAGGTCACGTTCATGGCGAGGTCCGTCTCGTCGGCGACAGGATTTGTGTCGGAAACGCGGAAGAAAATTCGTTCCGCACAGCCGGTTGCGGACTATAGTCACTCCAGAGGGATGTGACACAGCTTGTTCTGGCTTCGTCGCAAACTCGGCGAATGTTCACTTGCCGGAGGGAAACGACCTCTCCATCGTCTGCCCTCTGCAGGCTTTGCGTGAGCGTCTTCGGATTGAGCACGTCGAACCTCTGCCCTTCACAATTCCCAATCAAAGAATTTCCGTCTGAGCCGACTTCTCCGGCCGCTGCGGAGCAGCATTTCAGAGTCCAGAATGTCCGGTTCGAAAAATCCGCGGTCCCGTGTGGCCGCGTTCGTCTTTGAGAATTCGATCTTCCTGATCGGCGGGTCGATCATCGCGCTGATCTGGGCGAACGTCGCGCCCGATTCTTACAACCATTTCATTCACCACGATCTGCTGGGAAGTGAGCACGCGGCTGTTGAGCACGCGGCTGTTGAGCACGCGGCTGAGCCTTCTACGGAAGCCAATGTAAAAGAAGAGTCCACAGGCGAATCCGCGGCGGCAGAAACACGGAACGGCAATGAGGCCGAAGAAGGCGAAGCGGCGAAAGAAGCTGAGGATGCCTCAACCGGCCACCACAACTTCTCGCTCTATTTCCTGATCAATGATCTGATGATGGCCTTTTTCTTTGCCATCGCCGGATCCGAAGTCTGGGAAGCTCTGCTGCCTGGCGGGGCACTCTCGAATCCCAAAAAGGCGGCAACACCGCTGCTCGCGACGCTCGGTGGGCTGGCTGGCCCTGCTGCAATTTACATGGCTGGCTGCTACGCATCTGGCAGGATGGACATCAGCAGCGGCTGGGCGATTCCGTGTGCGACCGATATCGCGTTCAGCTATCTCGTGGCGAGATTCATCTTCGGGGCGGGGCATCCGGCCATCGCGTTCCTGCTTCTTCTTGCCATCGCGGACGACGCGGCGGGACTCATCATTCTGGCCGTGTTTTACCCGTCAGGTGAACTCCATTTGAGCTGGTTGCTGGCAAGCGTCCTGGCGGTCGTGATTGGTTTCGCTTTTCAGAAATTGAAGCTGCACAGCTTCTGGTGGTACCTGCTCATTCCAGGTGCTCTCAGCTGGATTGGCTTTCTGAAGTCCGGCATCCATCCGGCACTCGGCCTGGTTCCCGTGATCGTCACGATGCCGCACGCGCATACGGACCTGGGGATCTTCGCGCGCGAAGAGCTCAACCAGGACGACACGCTCAACCGTTTTACAAACTGGTGGGCGGACCCCGTCGAATTGATCCTCGGCCTGTTCGGCCTGGTGAACGCTGGCGTTTCGTTTTCGAGCGTGGGGGCGGCGACCTGGCTGGTCCTGGCTGGCCTGCTGATTGGAAAGCCGATCGGTATCACCCTGCTGACCTGGTTTGCTCAGAAAGTTCTGAAGCTGGAAATCCCCGGCGGCATGAATTACCGCGACGTCGTCACGCTCGGCATGATTGCCGGCATCGGATTTACGGTCGCTCTGTTTGTCTCGACGGCGGCTTTCAAAGCGGGAGACAGCAACCTCGACGCGGCGAAAATGGGAGCGCTCGCCAGCTTCGGCGCAGCCGGGCTTTCGATCGCCCTCGCGAAGTTTCTCGGTGTGAAGCCGTTCGTCCCGACCGACGACTCGGACGAAGAGGCTTCCCCGGACGCGGCGTAGAGAACTCGCTACGGTTTTTTAGTCTCGGGACTGGTGGCGGTCCGGGGATCCTCAAACGCCTTGCCCGCGCCGGCAATCTTGATCCGGAAAGAGAGCTTGCCGGCGTCCTCTTCGTTGATCTCGGTCCAGGGCTGCTGGCATCGCAACACGAGCTGTCCGTCTGCCGGAGCTGTCCAGGTTCCGAACGCTCCCAGCTCAAACGGTTTGCCGATCGCGTACGTGTCGTCGTTGAAAATCGCGCCAACGAGCTTTCCGCGACCGTCGTCCGCTCCGTCGGCACTGACCAGCGGCGAGCCCTCCTCAGACTGCCATTCTCCGCTCGCCATGAAATCGTATTCCTGGTCCTTTTTCACGACGCACCGCGACGGCTGCCAGCCACCACGAGCCGACACGCTGGCGACCACCGGCGTCCCGGTTGAACGTGGAATTCGGTATTTCGATTTCCAGTCCCACGCACAAAGGTCAGCTCGAAATCCCACGCCCACGTGATCCAGAAAAAAGCGATACTCGAACGAAATCTCCTTCGCCATGCTGCCGTAAACGCCCTCGAAGGACGTTCTCTGTCCGGTCAGAATCCCGAGCCCCAGCGGACGGAATCGCTGACTGTAATTCGGGTTCGTCGCGAGCAGGTGGCACAACGCCCACCGCCAGGCATAGTTCTGCCACGAGTCGCCGGTCACTTCGCGGCCGCCGTTGACGATCTCGTTCAGCGACTTTGGCTCGACCGACCGAATGTACTCTGCGATGTACGGAGGACAGTTCACGGCGGCGGAGTTCTCAACCCAGTACTGACCCATTTCGGCCATGCCTTCGCTGTACCAGACCGGCCCCGTCTCACCAAACGTCTGAAAACAGTAGGCATGCACGGCTTCGTGCTGAGGTGTCCCGCGATCCGCGACGGCAAAGACGACGGACTTCGCGCGGAAACGGGTGCCCTGGGTCTGTTTGACATGCTTCGTCACGCCCGCTTTCGCCTCGATGCTTCGCAACCCGTCCGGATCGAGCGAACCCGCCGGCCAGTTTTTCAAATCCTTGACGACAAACATTTCGATCGTCTGCTGATTGGGTCGCCCCCAGTATCTGGAAATCAGTGCGAGCATTTTTTCGAGCTGCTCCACCAGCTCTTCCGAATCCGCATCGCCCAGGTCCGTGCGCATCGAGAAATTCCGCGAACGGACAGTGCGGGGAGAAACCGTCGCTCGGCTCTTTGTCGACGCCGAGTTCTCAGTCCCCTGGCCCGCCGCTTCATTCTCAGAAACGCCGACGACCGTCGACAGAACGGCAATCACACAAAACGCAAATCGAAGCATCCGTCAGTTTCCTCTTACTGGTTCTTGCTGCCGGTTGAATTCTTGCTGCCGGTTGAAACTGTAGCGGCACGGCGCAAGCCGTCCGGTCTGAGCGAGTTTCCCCATGCAAAACCGGGCGGCTCGCGCCGCTCAGCTAAAAACAAAAAAACGACTGTTTTTCAACTGGCTGCTCATACCAGTTCACGAATCCGGCTGACCGAAATTCGAATGTCCCGTTCCGTCGTTCGATGATTCATCACGACAAGCCGCAACGTATTCCGGCCACCGAGAAACGTGGTGGACAGCATGAGCTGTCCGTCGGCCAGCGTGGCTTCCATGAGTGCCGTATCCCGAGCCGAGCGGTCGGCTTCGGATTCTCCGTCGCGACCTCGATGCCGAAACGTCACGACCGAAAGAGTCGGCTGATCGACTTCCAGGCGATTGTCGTCTCGCAGCAGGCTCGCCGCCAGCCGTGCCAGTCGCAGGTCTGCCTGAATCTGAACCGCCAGTTCCTCACGACCGGCCGACCGAAGCAGCATCCACACAGACAGGACTCGTCCGGGGCGAGACAGCTCGGGTCCCCGGTTCAGAAAGTTCACTTCGTCGTCCGGCAGATCCTTGAGGTACTCGCCTTCCGCCGAGAATGCCTGCTCCAGAATCAACGGGTCGCGAACGAGTGCACAGCCAACGCCCATCGGACAGTAAAGCCACTTGTGAGGATCCAGCGTCAACGAATCCGCCCGCTCCATGCCTCGCAGAAGTTCCTGCCCTTCCGGAGCGATCGCTGCGAATCCGCCGTAAGCCGCATCGACGTGCAGCCACAAATTGAGGCGTTCGCACAAGTCGGAAATTTCCGGCAACGGATCGATCGCCCCTGTGTTCGTCGTACCGGCGTTTGCACAGACGAAAAACGGAATCCGGCCCTCGGACCGATCCTGCTCCACCGCCCGAGCCAGCTGGTCGACATTCATGCGGCAGCGATCGTCCACGGCAATCGTCCGAATCGCCTCACGACGAAAACCGAGGATTGACGCCGCCTTATTGACCGACGCGTGCCCTTCCCGCGACAGATAGAGGACGCCGTTTTCGAGAACCTCGCCGCCGAATTTCGCACGCGCCGCAGCGAGCCCGACGAGATTCGCCATCGAGCCGCCGCTGGTGAGGATTCCGCCCGCGTCCGGGTCATAGCCAAGCAGTTCGGCGATCCACCGCAAGACAGTCAGCTCCAGAGCACTCACCGTTCCTCCGCCGAGCCAGCTTCCGACAAACGGATTCGTTCCGGCCGCAAGCATTTCGCCCAGCGCTCCGGCAAAGCTCGACGGGCACGGAATGTAAGCGTGAAAACGCGGATGACTGACTCGCGTCATTCCCGGCAGAACCCGCTCAAAGAAAAAGTCGAGACAGCTGTCGAGGCTCGACGATGCCTGCGGCAGTGGCTCATCCACCAGCGCCGAAAACTCGACGCGATCACCGCGCCGGGCGACCCGCTGATCGGGAAGCGACGAAAGATGCTCGACGACCCGATCGATCAGCGCGTAGCCCAGCCGCCGCATCTCGTCCGCGTCCGGGTCGAGCGATTTTCGTTCTTCCGATGCCATTTTTATGAAATGCCCTGGCCAGTTTGTTTGCACGACATTCGGAAAGAGTCCGCCGCCGCGAAATCCGCCGACATTGATGTTTTCAGCGGTGGGGCGAGGCTTCCGCCGAGCTGTTAATCACGGGAGCAGCGCGGCTCGGCAGGAGCCTTGCCCTCCCGGTACGCGGCGGCAGCTCGGGAAGTGATTTCGGATCCGTTCCTTACCGCTTCTTCAAAAGTGGCACCAGCGCTTTTTGAAATGCCTCTGACTGACGGACGAAACCGAGGTCCGTGGGGTGCGAGCTGTCGACGGTTCCTTCGCCGTCGTCTCCCAGAAGATCTTCACCCTTCAGATAGAAGACGTTTTCATCGCCAGCTTTCTTGAGTTTTGCAAACTCAACCTTCAGAGCATCGCGGCTGGTCTCGTTCCGAATCCGCTTGGATTCGATCAAGAACGAATCGGTGTAGCTGCGATCTTCGACGAGGAGAATCGGCGTCTCTGGGTGCCGCTTGCGGAGGATCTCCATCACCGGCCCGGTCCTCGCCGTGACATCGCCCGCCGAGATGTTTGGCAGACAGTCCAGCACGATGACGGATGGATCGAGCTCGGCGATCAGTTCGGCAACTTCCAGCTCCATCCGACCGTTTCCGGAGAAGCCCAGGTTGATGACGGGAGCGTCCAGCCACCGACCGAGGATTGCCGTGTGGACCATGCCGGGCCTCGACGCACAACCGCCCTGCGTGATCGACGTTCCGTAAAACACGATCGGCTTCAGACCGGACTTTCGCGGCGGTGCTTTCTGCAGGACCGCCGTTGTCGGCAGGCCGACTTCAACTTCTTTCACACCGTTATAAAGCGGCAGGTAGAGCATGTACTCCCGAGTCCCCTTCGGAATGCTGCCGACCAGACGCGCCTGATTTGTCTGCTCCGTCGGGCGGCCGACCGCCAGCCAGCGCCACTTTCCGCTTTCCGTTTTGACGTACAGGTCGAGTCCGCTCACACCGGTGGCCGGCATGTGGTTCATGGCGAGGTTCGGCGAGGTCAGCGTCCACTTCGCATGAATCTCCGGCGAGTCCGTGACGAATCTCACACAGAGGCCGGCCGAGTGGCGGCTCAAGCCCCATACCGAGCCTCGCACTGTTTTCTCTGCCTTCGCGGGAAGCCGATCAAACGGAGCCGCGGTGTCGGACCAGCCCTGGCCTTCGACTCCCAACTGATGGATGTCGTACCAGGCGACGTTTTCCTCAACGCGAGCCGTCGCGACGTCGATCGCCTGCGTGGCCTCATCCGCGCTTGAGGCACCACAAATCGCAACTGAGAAAGCAATGCCAGCGAGCGTCCGACAAAAGAGAAGATTCAAATAACCAGGCAGGAAGTTTTTCATGGCAGAAACTCGGGGGAAGAAGGGCAGCGGGGGAGTGAGCCGCGATCGTAGTTTCGCCAGGTCGGAAGTCAAAGCACGCTGACGTTCACGAGGATGCCCGGGACAGGCAGGACGGTTCGCGATTCGCGGTGAATCTGCGACGATGGTCGCGCACGAAGACCTCCTGAATTGATCCCGAGCTGGGAGACTCGATGAGAATCGACCTGCGATACGGACGCGGTGTCCTGCCGCTCACGCTGCCTGGCGATGCCGACGTCACGGTTGTGCGGAAACCTGTCATGCCGCTACTGGCCGATCCTCACGCCGCAATCGCGAGCGCTCTCGATCAGCCGGTCGGAACACGACCGCTTGTCGAGATCGCACGAGGAGCCAGTACGGCGTGCATCGCCATTTGCGATATCACTCGGCCGGTGCCGAATCATCTTTTTCTTCGGCCGATGATTGAGCGACTTCTCGCCGCCGGCATTCCAGCGACCGGGATCACTGTGCTGATCGCGACGGGTCTTCACCGACCGAACGAGGGTGAGGAACTCGCCGAACTGATCGGCGATCCGTCGGTGCTCGACACGGTCAGAGTCGAGAACCACTTTGCGCGGGACGACGCGGCGCACGTCGATCTCGGCCGGACGGAAACTCGCGGAACGGTCGTGCGGATTGACCGGCGATTTGTTGAGGCCGACATCCGGATTGCGACGGGGCTGGTCGAACCGCATTTCATGGCGGGGTACTCGGGCGGCCGGAAAGTGATCGCGCCGGGGCTTGCACACGCCGAAACGATTACGACGTTTCACAGCTCGCGATTCATGGCCGATCTGGCCGCCGTCAACTGCAACTTCGTTGGCAATCCACTTCACGAGGAACAGCTGGAAATTGTGAAACTCGTCGGCGGAGCACTCGCGCTCAACACGATCATCGATGAGGACCGGAATCTTTCGTTCGTCAACTTCGGCGAGATTCTGCAGAGCCACCATGAGGCGGTCGACTTTGTCCGCGAGTTCTGCGAGGTGTCCGTCCCGCGACAGTTCTCAACGGTCGTCACGAGTGCCGCCGGCTACCCGCTCGACAAGACGTATTACCAGACGGTGAAGGGAATGGTTGGAGCGATGGACATTCTGGCTCCGGGCGGGGAGCTAATCATCGTGTCGGAATGTTCCGAAGGAATGGGTTCGCCGGAGTTCGTCGAATCTCAGCGTCGCCTGGTCGAGCTCGGACCGAAGGCCTTCCTGGAAAGCATCCTCAAGAAGTCTCACGCGAGCATTGACGAGTGGCAGACACAGATGCAGCTCAAACCGATGGCCATTGGTGGAATCACTCTCTGCACGACCGGCCTGAATCCCGATGACCACTCGCTGACCGGAGTCCGCGTGGTGAACTCTCTGGACGAGGCCGTTGCGGAAAGTGTCTCACGCGGCAGTGTCTCACGCGGCAGTGTCTCACGCGGCAACGGCGTCTCACGCGGCGACGGCAGCATCGCCGTGATTCCTGAGGGACCGTACGTCGTGCCGTTTTTCCGCGAGCCCGTTTCCGCAGCAACGTAACTCCACCGAATCGGCGTGGCACGGCACCAGTCAGGTTGCAAGAATCCCGACTCACCCGCCCGGCGAGAATCACATGACAAAACTCCCCGCCATTCTGCTTGCCACGCTGGCTGCTCTGTGGGGAGTCCTTCTTTATACGGTGTTTTCGCCGGACGAACATTACCCGGGCGCGGCCACGCATCCGGAACAAAGTGAAATGCACGTCGCCGGGGCCGCCGCGGCATTCGACGCAGAGATGATCGTCCCGGGAGCCATCGCTGGCGTCCTGGTCATCGCCGTCTATCTGCTGTGCCTGCTGCTGGGCGCGGGAAAGAACGGAGCCAGCCTCACGTTTGTCGGCGTCGTAGCCGCTTCGTCGTGCCTCGTCGTCGGTTCGTTTCTGGCGATGACGTTTTCGTTTGACGACTACGTGGGGGATCCCTCTCCGCAACTGGTCGGCGGTTTTCCGATCCCGACCGCGTGGATGGTTTTCGGCGTCTGGATGAGTCCCGTCGTGTTCCTGGCCGTTTATGTCGCGGGCTTTCGACGGTGGGTCATGACCGAGGACGATCGCAAGCGGCTTGAGGCTCTCATCGCGGCTCGACAGCCCTGTTCTGAAACGGGGTCATAGGAATCGAATGGAAGAGTACCGGGCCTGGATCATCCTTGGTTGCGTCGCCGCGTTCTTTGCCATGTGCATCGCAGTCGGTTTGTGGGCGATGCGCAAAACGAAGTCCGCTTCCGACTTTTTCATGGCTGGCCGCGATCTGGGATTCATCGTGACGGCCGTTGCGGTTTTTTCGAGCACAATGAGCGGCTTTGGGTTCGTCGGCGGGCCGGGGCTCGTTTATCAGATGGGCATGAGCTCTGCCTGGATGATTGTCTGCACCGGGCTCAGCTACACCGTCTGTTTCTTCCTGCTCGCCAAGCGGCTGCGGATTCTTGCGGAGGTGCGTGAGTCGATCTCGCTGCCGGACGCCGTGCAGGCCCGGTACGGCAGTCGGCTGGCGGGTTTTCTGACGGCCGTTGCGATTCTGCTGGGCGTGCTGGGTTACCTCGGCACGCAGATTCTGGCGATGGCGACCGTGATGCAGCAGGTCCTCGCCGGAGTTCTGCCGGTGGAAATTTCGCTCCCTGTCTGCGCCTTCATCTCCGTCGGGCTGCTCGTTTTTTACTGTGTGACCGGTGGAATTATTGCCTCTGTTTATACGGACCTTGCTCAGGGCCTCATCATGATGATCGCCGCTCTGCTGGTCTTCTTTGCCGTGATCGCATCGGTCGAGGGCGGATTCGCCGGCATGTCCGAAACGATTCTGCAGGACGATAAAGGCGCGATGAGTCCCTGGGGCACCAAGGGGATGTTCGGCGCCCTCTCGTGGTACTTTGTCTTTTCACTGGGTATCGCCGGGCAGCCTCACGTCATTACGAAGTTCATGATGAGCCGCAAAGTCGAGGACGCTCGTTACACACTTCCAGTGACGGTCTTCGGATTTGCAACGACTGCCCTTTTGTGGCTGGGGATCGGCCTGGCGATGCGGGCACTTGTGCTTCAGGGGAAGCATCCGAGTCTCGAACAGGCCGACGGGGCCGCCGCGGCTTTTCTGCAGAGTTACGCCCATCCGCTGCTGGCTGGAGTCGTCTTCGCCGGCTTGTTCGCAGCGATCATGTCGACAGCAGACAGCTTTCTGAACATCGGAGCCGCCGCCATCGTCCACGACATCCCACGCGCGATCCGGAAACGCTCACTGAAGCACGAACTCTTCTGGGCGCGTGTCGCGACTGTCGCCATCGCGTGCGTGGCGACAGTCTTTGCACTCTACTCCGGAGACCTCGTCGCTCTTCTGGGAGCGTTTGGTTGGGGCACCTTCGCGGCCGCCCTCGTCCCGACCGTGGCGATCGGCTTCAACTGGAAACGAGCGACCCCGACCGCGGCCTGCGTCGCGATCGCCTCCAGCCTGATCATCAACTTCGGTCTGAAGGTCAGCGGAGTCGAGGTGCCCTACTCGATCGACTCCGGAGCGATCGCGCTGCTTGTGTCATTGACGCTGTTTCTGACGATCTCGTTCCTGAGCCCGCCGCCGAAACTGGATTCCGACATCGAAGCCGTCCTCGACTTTTGAATCGATCGTGTTGAGACAAGAAGGTCAGGCAGAGCCTGACCGACTGGATGCTCCGATCCTCGCAGTTGGTGCGATTGCCGCTCCCCGAGAGCCGTCGAAACCCGCTTCTTCAGACTGCGCGGCGTTTCTATTCCTACAGCCTGAACGTGTCGCCGCATTTTACCAGATGGTAGGCAGATTACCTGTCTTCGCGCTTTACGAGTCGATTCACGCTGGTGGCGGGCAGGAGGGTCGAGTGCATCTTCCGTAACCGGATCAGAGGTCATAACAGGTCGCTTTCGAAGGTGTAATTCTATGGGATTTCACGACTTAAGAAGTTCAAGGGACCAAAACGACTCCGCCGATATCACGTACGACTCCTGCTGATTGGGTGGTGAGCAATGTGCCTTCTGGACTCGTTCCGGTTGGTGGCAAGGTTCACCACAAGTCGGCAGGAGGGGACAGCAAAACGGCGTCCTCAGGTGACTCAATTTGAGGCCCTCCCACTTGAGACACCATTGACCTGTTCCACACCAGTTGAGGCCTTTTCGGCAACGGCTCAGCCGAGGGGTTTCGGAATTTGGAGACGTACAACTTTTTTGTCGATGCCAGACAACTCTGGTCCAGCCGGGAAGAAGTGACGTGAGTCACATTCGGCAGCTGCCTCCGACCAGGCAGCTTCCTGGTGGACAAATCGAGCCACCGTTACATGAGTGAGTCACTACTGCCCGGAACTGTCTGGCCGACATGTCCTGTTGCGCAAGGAGACGTAAAGAATGAAGTGGATTCGAACACTGGCTGCGGTTACCGCATTGATCGGACTGAGCACCAGCGCTGACGCTGGTCTCTTCTCGTTCGGTGGTAAGTGTGGCGCCGAAAAAAGTTGCGGGGCGAAGCCGACGTGCCAGCCGCGCTGTTGCAAACCGACGATTCAGCGTCCTTGCAACCCGACGACGTTTACTTTTCAGCGAGTCATTTCCAATTTGACTCCACCGTGCTGCAAGCCGAGCTGCTGTGCACCTTCCAAGGTCAGCGGATGTGGTCCTGCTTGCGGTTCCAAGGGAGCGTGTGCTCCTGCATGTGGCCCGAATGCGGCTGCGTGTGCTGCTCCGTGTGCGGCTGACGCGAAATGCGCTCCGGCGTGTGGACCGAATGCTGCCAACTGTGCGGCTCCTTGTGCGGCTGACGGAAAATGCGCTCCGGCGTGTGGCCCGAAAGCTAACACCTGTGCCGCTCCGGCTGGATCAAACTGTGCTCCTGCCTGTGCTCCGAAGAGTGCCGAATGTGCTGCTCCTGCAGCCGCCTGTGCTCCTGCGTGTGGCCCGAAAGCTGCGAACTGTGCAGCTCCTTGTGCCACCAATGGAAATTGTGCTCCGGCGTGTGGCCCGAAGGGTGCTGACTGTGCAGCTCCGTGTGCAACCAACGGAAAATGTGCTCCGGCATGTGCTCCTCAGGGTGCTCACTGTGCCGCTCCTGCTGCAGCTGCCTGTGGTCCGAAAGCCTGCTGTGGCGACAATCGCTGCTGCAAAGACAACTCTTGTGAAATCGCTGAGCTGATCTACAAGTCGCAGACTGCCTGCTACGCCAAAGATCGTGCAAAAGCGATCGATCGTCTTGGCGATCATTACGACTGCCGCTGCAACCCGGAAATCATGTGTGCCTTCGTCTACGCTCTGAACGATTGCGATGAGCGTGTCCGTAAGGAAGCTGCAGACGAAATCGGCGACCAGGTTCGTCGGAACGGCTGCTGCTGCATGACGGACAAAGTCGTCGAAGCACTCACAGGTGCTCTGGCCGACTGTGACCGTGGCGTCCGCAACGAAGCGGAAGAAGCTCTTGAAGAGTGTGGTTATGAAGTTGTCGACTGCTGCAAGCCCAAATGTGGTGCTGGCTGTGGTCCGAAATGTGGTACGAATGGTGGATGCATGCCGGCTGGTCCGGCCTGTGACCCAGCCTGCCACGCTCCTGGTGCGGCTCCGATGGCTCCGGCTCCAATGCCAGCCGGTGGAGACGCTGCTCCTGCTCCGGCTCCGCCGGAAGAAAAGTCTGCCGCTCAGCCTCTGAAGCTCCGCAGCCGACTCGCTGGACTCTTCGGCCTCCGTTAAGCCGCTGAGAAAAGCAACGAGTGAGTAAGTACAAGGCCCCTCGATCAAAGTGATCGAGGGGCTTTTTTTTGCTGGTCATTGGTCATTGGCCCCTGGTCACTGGTAGTTTTTGTTCCGACCAGTGACCAAACTTGAATGAACAGTGACCAATGATCAATGATCAACTCGATGTGCTTGTCGTGTCTCCGCACCCGGACGATGCGGAAATCAGCGTTGGGGGCACGATTGTACGTTGCCTCGAAGAAGGGATGCGGGTTGGCATCGTCGAGCTGACGGACGGTGAGCCGACTCCCAACGGCACCCGTGAACTCCGCGCGAAAGAAACCGAGGCCGCTTCGGCTGTGCTCGGAGTTTCGTGGCGTGAGAATCTCGGACTGCCGAATCGCCAGTTGGCGCACACGCTGGATTCGCGACAGGCTCTCGCCAATGTGTTTCGGAAAACCCGCCCGGGAATCATCCTCGCCCCGTATTGGGAAGACGCTCACCCGGACCACGTCGTTGCCAGCGACCTCGTCGATGCCGCGCGGTTCTGGAGCAAGCTGACGCGTACCGACGAGCGTGGGCAGCTTCCTCTCGAAGGCGAACCCTTCTGGCCTCCGCGGCTGTTTTACTTCTGGAGCATCCATCTGCGGATTCATCCGAAGGCTTCGTTCGTGCTCGACGTTTCCGATCAGATCGAACGGAAAATGGAAGCCGTGCGGTGCTTCGAAAGTCAGGTCATCGCCGGCCGCTCGACGGAGCACCCGACGATCCTCGACGACATCCGCGACCGGGCCCGCTACTGGGGCTGGACGATCGGCACCGCCTTCGCCGAGCCATTCGCCTGCCGCGAGGAAGTGGGCATTAATTCGTTTTCCGCTCTCAAATGACGCGGCCTCGCTGGAGAGAACACATTTCCGGCGGCGCGGTCAGTTCGCCCGCAAAGCCGCGAAGATCGTCGTCCTCACCTAATCATTGCGTCTTTGCTCGCTTCCATTTGCATTTTGATTTGCCGTTTGACACTCTCGACGCGGACCGAAAGAATCTCCCTTGCAGCCCGGTTGCCTGTGAGTGGCCGGGCTGATTTTCTCGACACCTGCTCCTGCACGACCGGAAGATTTCACGATGAAAAAAATTGCCCTGGCCGCTTCGGCCTTCGCTTTGATTGCCGCTTTGCTTCTCCCTGTTGACGGAGCCGCTCCGGCGAAGGTCACTGATCTGCTCGACGCGAAACAACTTGCCACGGAAGCGAAAGCGAAGGCTGTGAAGCTGGGCGAGTCGATGGCCGACGAGGACGCCTTCAAGCGGGCTCTCGAATTCAAAACGATCGCCACCGACGCGGGCGTGATCGCGTGCCTGGCTCAGGCACTGGTTGAGCACGAGCAGGGCGAAGCCTCGGGGATCGCGGCTGCCAGTCTTCGCGACGCAGCGCTCACGCTGAGCAAAGCAAAACAGCTCGACGACGCGAAGACAGGCCTGGCCGCCGTTGAGGCAGCTCTCGCCGGGAAAAAGACCGGGGCCGCCAGCGACTATCCCTGGAACAAGCTGATCAACATGCATCGCATGATGGAAGAGATGGAATACCGGGAAGGCCGGCTTCGCCGCACGCTGCGTCGTCCGAGAACTCTGGAGCGGGACAGCTCTCATGCGACGGTTCTGACCGTCCTCGCGCTGGCGATGGAAGCGGACACGCACGAAGTCAAAGACGAGAAGAACCTGCCGAAGTGGAAAACCTGGTCGCAGGACTACCGCTCAAACGTCGCGAAGCTGGGACTCGCCATGAAGGCCAACAAAGCGGAAGAAGCCAGCAAATATTTTGAAGCTTCGAACAAGGTCTGTGCGGACTGCCACGCGCAATTTCGCGACTGAGCGGCCCGTCGAAACTTCCAGGCGGATTGTCATTTCTCTTCGAGCAGATGAGCCGGGATTTGAGACAACAGCGATTCCACCGTTCCCGAATCTTTCCCGGCGAGATTTTCGATCGAGTCCTGATCTTTGGAGAGGTCGTACAGTTCGGTGTGTACGACTTTCTGTTTCTGCACTTTCGCGATCAGGCGATGCGTTTTTGAGCGGACGCTGACAGCGTCTCCCCAGTAGCTGATGGCCGTTTCCCGGACGCTCTCTTTTTCTCCCGTGAGTACTGGTTTCAGCGAGACGCCGTCGAGGCTGAAGCGAGTCTTCTGAAAGGACGGCAGGCAGATTTCCGTCAGTGTCGGGTAAAGATCGATCGTCTCCGCCAGAGCTGACGATTTCACGCCGGGCTTTGACAGGCCTGGGGCGCGGACGATCAGAACGCTGCGGTTGGCTCGTTCGAAGGGCGAGTGCTTGGCCCAGATTTGCTGCTCACCCAGGTGCCAGCCGTGGTCGCCCCACACGACGACGATCGTGCTGTCGGCCAGGCCGAGCTTGTCGAGCTCGCTGAGCACCTTGCCGACCTGCCGATCCGCGTAGCGGACACACGCGAGATACGCTCGCCGCGCGGTCTGACGTGCCTCGTTCGAAAGCGGACGCGTTTTCTCATAGGGCGTTCTGTATTTGTAAAACTCGCCGCTGTTATGCCAGTAGGGTGAATCGATCTTCGGGCTCAACGACCCGTCGATGTCTTCTTGGGCGATCGCATCCCAGTCCTGTTTCGGCGCGACGAATGGCAGGTGCGGTTTGAAAAGTCCCAGGCCGAGGAAGAATCTCTCATCCTTCTCCTTGAAGCTGCGGAGCTGTGAGATCGCTTCCTGGGCGAGCAGTCCGTCCGGCAGGTCTTCATCTTTTTCCGCTTTGAAGTCCATGAGGTCGAGGTGACCGCCACCGTCCTCGCGGGATCGGCCGCCGGAATACGCAAAGAAAATTCCCCAGCCACGTTTCCACGGACCAAACGGCGTCGGCAGCGCGTCCCACGCGTGCGGCAGTTCGTCGCGGCCGTCGCCCTTCCCGTTGTACTCGAAGACGCGACCGTCGGCGGTGTGGGAAATCTTGCCGATACAGACCGTGCGGTAACCGCTCCGGCGAAACAGTTCCGGCATCGACTGCGCTCCGGGCAGCTGCTCCTGACTGAGGGCCGACTTCCCGGAATAAAGAGCGGCGTTGCTGCGAGTCACTCCGGACGTCGCCGGACTTCGCCCCGTCAGCAAAGCAAATCGCGAGGCGCCGCACGTCGCGACCTGGACGTAGTGCCGGTCAAACACGACCGCCGACTTTGCGAACTCATCGAGGTATTGCGACTGGCCATGTTCGACGCCGTAGCAACCCAGTTCGGGCCGCAGATCGTCGATCGCGATAAACAGAACGTTGTATCGGTTCTGGTCTGCTCCCCTGGCTTCGGCAAAAAAGGTCGAGCAGGTCAGTGACAGATTCAGCATCAGCAAAAAGATTCGCATGGACGTTTCCGTTGTTGAGTTGGCTCGTGTGACCGCAAGCTGGTCGAGTATCCTCGCCGTCCTTCGCTGATCGTCAACCGAAAGGAATTCACCGTGGCCGATCTTCCTTCAGAATCCGCTCCCGTCGAGAAACCGTCGAAACCGAAACCGTTCAGCAGGCTGCGTCTCGCGGTCGGCGATGCGAAGGCCGCAAGGCAGCCGTCCGGGTTGGAATTTGCTCTCGCCGATCGTCTCGATTTTCTGAATGAACAACACTGGGACAAGCTCGCTGCCTACGGGTCGGTGTTTCTCAGCCGCGAGTATCTTTCGGCGTTTCGCGAGGCCGGGCCGCGAGACCTCATGTTGCGGGCCGGGATCATTTACCGTGGCGGCGTTCCGGTTGCGTGTTTCGCCACGCAGACCTTCGAAGTCGACGGCACGCAACTTGTCGGTTCGGTCGAGCTGTTGTCCGACGAAGACAAAGCGCAGTTCGCGATCAAAAAACTCACCCGTAAAGCGCTGGGAACGATCCGTCGGCGAGTCATGGTGTGCGGCAATGTGATCTCGTGGGGTCCGCACGGCATCGCGATTCGCGACGGCGAGAATTCGGAGGAAATCTGGACGGCGATTGCGGAGGCGCTTTACCGATTGCGGCGCGGCGACAAGCTCCACGGTCAGACCGATTACGTCATCGTCAAGGACCTGCCGAAGTCGATCAGCGAGCAGGCCAGCGTGCTGTCTCGATTCGGGTATCGGGCGGTCGAGACCGAACCGGACATGGTGCTCGCCGTTTCGGAAGCGTGGTCGAGCCTCGACGACTACCTCGGCGATCTGAATAAAAAATACCGGAAGTCCGCGCGAGGCGTTTTGAAGTCGATCGAGGATGCGGGGATCTCCGTCTCGCCGATCGCCGAAGTGGATGCGGCCTCGACGCGGCTTCACGAACTTTACCGAAACGTTGCGGAGCGGGCGGACGTTCGGCTCGCCGGAATTCCTGAAGAGTTTTTCCCGACGCTCGCGCGGTCACTCGGTCCAGACCGGTTTGCGACGGTCGTCGCCAGAAAAGGTGAGGAAATAATCGGTTTCGTGACCGTTGTCCGCGATGGCGAGACAGCCGTCGGGTACTACCTCGGCGTCGATTATGAAAAGAATGCGGAGTTGCCTGTCTATCATCGGCTGCTGTTTGCCGTTATTGAGCAGGCCATCGAGTGGAAATGTCGCCGCGTCTCGTTTGGTCGCACCGCGCTCGACGCGAAGGCTCGACTGGGCTGCACGCCGGAGCCGACGTTTGTCTGGATCCGGCATCGTGTTCCGGTTTTGAACATCGTCGTCAAGCAACTCCTTCGAGCCGTCCCGCACGCCGAACCTCCGGAGCGGAATCCATTCAAAAATCAACCAGAAATCTGAACATGACGGACGAACTCCTCTCGACAACGACCGATCCGGACTGGCTGCTGCTGGAAGACGGTCCGCTGCTGGCCGTCAACAAGCCAGTTGGCTGGCTCACCGAAGGACCGCTCATCGGGCCGCGGTCGCTCGTCAACGAAATCAAAGCGTGGCTTGCGAAGAAGTACGGCAAAGAAGGAAACGTCTACCTCGGCGTTCCGCACCGGCTTGATCGAGCCACCAGCGGCGTGCTCGTGTTTGGAAAGAATTCGAAAGTCAGCAAGCGACTTTCCGAGCAGTTTTCGGAACGGACCGTGACGAAAAAGTACCTTGCGATTCTCGCACAGCCTCCCGAGCCGGCTGAAGGATTGCTGGTCGACTGGCTGACGAAAAACCGCGAGGCCGCTCGTTCCGACATCGCCACTCCGGAAACCGACGGAGCCAGAGAGGCTCGACTGGATTACCGCACGCTGGGCCCGGTGGAAGGCGGGACGCTGGTTGAGGTCACGCTGATCACCGGCCGAATGCACCAGATTCGAGTTCAGTTCGCATCACGCGGCTGGACGGTGCTCGGCGACACGAAGTACGGCGGCAGCGAGTGGGCTCGTCCCGAGGAATTCCAACTGCCGGTTGAGCGAATCGCGTTGCATGCCCGAACGCTGAAAGTGAAGCATCCCATTCGGTACGACGAAATGCTGTTTGAAGCTCCGCTGCCGGAGCACTGGCCGGAACTGCCAATGTAGGTCGTCGGAGCGAAGCGTCTCCGACCAGTTTGCTCGGCCCACCCTACGACGTGGCGGTCAGGATCTCGGTCGCCGCTCGCTCGCCGTGGTAGAACGCTTCTTCGAGCAGAGCCAGGCCGCTCAGGGATGAGTGGGCGAAGTGGATGTTGCGAAACGGCTCGGCGCTGAGTGCTCGGGCCTCGCCGAAAATAAATCCCGGCGTTGGCCTCACCATCGCGTGGCCCCAGCGCATGATGTCGAGACGCTGGCAGAGGGAGCGAATTTCCGGATGCGCCTGTTCGAGGTCGGTCAGGACGACGTCCGCCCATTCTTCCCAGGTGAGACTGAGCAGTCGTTCGCGGGGGATTTTCGGATCGTCGTCACAAAGTGGGTAGTACCAGGTCAGCACAGTCGGCCCGAAATCCAGGCCTTTCTGGTGAGTCGCTGCGACGTAGCCCAGCGAGGGGCTTTCGAAAATGACGTTGTCCCAGCAAAGCGGAAAGCCCTCGGACACTGGCCGATCGGTGAGGTGCAGGTTCGCGACCAGCCAGCTGCCGAATTCAAATTTTCGAAACGCGCTCGACCGATTTTCTTCGAGCCCACGAATCATGTACGGGGCGAGGAACGGCGGGGCGGCGAACACGACTCGCTTCGCGCGCCAGGCTCGCGCTTCGTTCGTGCCCGCTCGAAACGCGGTCACTTCGATCGAGCCGGAACCAGACTCCGGCGGCTCGATTTTCGTGGCCGCCCAGCCGGACAGGATCTGCTTTTCGCAGAGACCTGCCAGATGCGAAACGACTCGGCCATTGCCCTCCGGCCACGTGATAAACGGCTGCGATGTCGCGCCCGCCTCGCCAACTCGCGACGCAAAGTAAAAGAGACCTGCCCAGGCACTCGTCTGCTCGACGGTCATGCCGTAGTCGTCTCTGCAGGCGTAGTCGACGAATTTGAAAAGCCGCTCGGATGAGAATCCCTGCTCGCGCAGCCATTCGGCCATCGATCGCTGATCCAGCGCGAGAAGTTCCTTCTCGTCCGAGCAGTCTGCCGCGGGGATCGTGAAGGCTCGCCGACCGGACTCGTCGCGAAAGGCCACGAAGTTGTCGATGCGTTTTCTGAACGCGTCGAGTTCGGCCAGGTCGGATTCACTGGCTCCGGCCCGCAGATAGAGGTCCTCGTGCCAGACACCGTCGTGGAAAACCCGCTCCTGCGGAGCGCGGCAGAGGTACTGTTCGGCGATGCGCGGCGAACCGTCGGCGCCGTGTCCCTCGACGATGCCGAGTTCGTCGAGCAGACCGATGAGCGACTTGTTGTGCGGCAGCGGGACCGGGAGGTAATGAGCTCCCCACGGGTACGCGATCAGGTCGGACTCACCGGAAACCGACGTGCCACCGGGCTTTTCCTCCAGTTCGAGCAGCACGAACCGATCGACGCCGGACTGCAGGAGCTTCCTCGCCGCAGACAGCCCGGCGATTCCTCCGCCGACAATCACGACATCCGTTTCGGTCCAGCGATCATTCGAGACGGTGACTTGAAAGCCGTCCCGAATCCGGTGCCCCACGCTCGCCGAGCCGCCGACGATCTCTCCTGCGGCCGGCAGCTTTGGCGTGACGAGGCTGCAACCGCTCGCCAGGGCGAACGGCAGGCCGAGGAATGATGTGAGAAGTTCGCGGCGGTTCATGCGGAAACGCTGCCGGTTTGTCTGGCTTTCGTCACAGCCCTCGACGTTGAGGCCTGTCCCGGGAAGAATTCGGATTCCAACCGGATCATAAACGGACCAGGCGATACATGCCTCAGCTCGACAAAGAAGAATACATCGAACAGGCCTACCTCTGGCGGACTTTCCGCGAGCGATTGCTCGACGGCGTGCCCGCTCAGGAAATCCTCGCGCAGTTGCACGAAGAGATTCTCAGCACCACAAATCTGCCGATGGCTCTCGACTTTCTGCTGGGCGAGGTCCGTCACAACGGCCGGCTGAGCGATGCCATGACGAGGATGTCGCACTACTTCACTCCGTTTCAGGCCTACATCATGAACCGGGCCGAGGAAGAGAAGATCCGGTTCGACATCCTGATCGCTCTGCAGATTCTCGCGGCAGAGGCAGCCTACCGGGCGAGCGATAAAGCCTCTCCTCCGGGGCTGTTCATTTTTCATTTTGAGTGCATCGCACGAAACCGACTGGGGTACGAGGACGGGCTCAAAGCAGTCGCCGCCGATCCGTTTTTCGACGAACGATGGCAGCGGTGGATTCGCTGGATGAAGCAGCAGCTTGGTGCCGCAGAGTTTTCCGATTTCCTCTATCTGAGATCCGAATTCGCCGTCGAGGAGAAACGTCGCGCGTTGAGAGATCCGGAATGGACCGCGGCGCAAGACATCCTTTTCGGAGTTCGGGAAGGCCGCATTGCGAAGGCCAATCGTGGCAAAGATCCGCTCTACATGTTTCAGGCTCTGCAACGGCAACTGGGTTATCCGGAGGTGCCTCAGCCGAAAAGGAAGTCCGAGGAAACTCTCATCCACCCGGTTATTGAGCAGCGGCTGCAGCAGATGGAAAAGAAGCTCAAGCTGATGGAGCAGGAACTGAAGGGCGGCATCGACCTCACTGAGTTCTACAAAAAACCAGAGGGCGGCGCTACGGACGAAGGCCAGTTTGAGTGACCCACAGAAAGTGAACGATGCGCGAGATTCGAGTAGCGACGGCACAGTTCGAGAATCGGGACAACGATCCGGAGTACAACCTCTCGCGGGTTCGGGAGCTCACGCGGCGAGCGGTTGATCAGGGAGCGGAAATCGTCAGCTTTCATGAAGGCTGCATCCCGGGCTACACGTGGCTGCAACCGCTCAGCCGGAAGCAACTGCAGGACGTCGCCGAGCCGGTTCCTGATGGACCCTCGACAAAGCGGCTGATCGAAATCGCGCGGGAGTTTTCGACGGTCGTCATGGCAGGCCTGTGCGAACTCGACAGCGATGGCAGCGTTTTTAACTGCTACGTCACGGTCAGTCCGGACGGTTTCATCACGAAGTACCACAAGCTGCACACCTTTGTGAATCCGTATCTGACGGCCGGATCCCGCTATAACGTCATCGACCTGCTCGGCTGCAAGATCGGCTTTTCCATCTGCTACGACAACAACCTGCCCGAGAACGTCCGGGCGACGACGATGCTCGGTGCGGAAATCATTTTTATGCCGCACGTCACGTGTGGGCTGCCCTCGCCGATGCCGGGTCGAGGCACGATTGATCGCGCTTTGTGGGACAACCGGCACGCCGATCCGGTGCGGCTGCGACAGGAATTCCGCGGACCGAAAGGTCGGGAATGGCTCATGAAATGGCTGCCGGCCCGAGCGTGGGAAAACGGCATCTACGCGGTTTTCAGCAACCCGATCGGCTGGGACTACGACACCGTCAAGCCCGGCCTCGCGATGATTCTTGACCCGTTCGGCGAAGTGCTCACCGAAAGCCACGCGCTGGAAGATGACGTTGTGGTGGGAGTGCTGACTCCAGACAAGCTCGAACAGTCTTCCGGACACCGCTACATCCAGGCGAGACGACCGGAGCTCTACGACAAGCTCGTCGAGCCGCACGAGTCAGTCACGTCGCCCGGCTGGAAGATGGAGCACGAAAAGTAGTCGCGAGGAAGTGTCCTCAATCAAGGCGTCATCGAGAGGCGCAGGCTGGGCTGTTAAAAGTTTGGGGTTGCAGTGGCGATCTGACCGTTTTTGCAGCGTCTGTTTTTGCAGCGTCTGCTTCTGCTCCGCTTGCCGGGGTTCAGAGATTGATTTCCGACGTTGTGCTTCTCTGCGCTCTTCAGTTCTCTGCGTTGTCGCCTTTGCGAGTTGCAACACAGAGAAGTGGAGAGCGCGGAGAAACGAAAGCAGGTCCAACGCAAGCAAGGCACACGCCGGGATGAGCAAACATCACGCGGAACAAAAACGGATCAGGCCGCCTCCACCGTCAACCCCGAATTTTTAACAGCCCAGGCGTAGGCCGGACCAAGCGCAGCGCCGTTCCGGCAACTGGAACTGCCGGAACGGCGTTGTGCCTGTTCCGGCCTGCTGAAAACTCACAGCCTCTTCGGACGACTACCGATGAGGCTCAGCATTTGGAAGCTTTGACCGGGCGGATGACTCCCACGACGACGCCTTTGATGTCGACGTTTGTCGAGAAAACCGGTTCGAGTGTTTCGTTGGCTGGCTGCAGTCGCACTCGGCCGTCGTCCTCACGATAGAACCGCTTGAGCGTCGCGTTGTCGCCGTCAACCAGCGCGACGACAGTGTCGCCGTCACGGCAGGTTGTCTGCCGGCGTACGATGATCAGGTCGCGATCATCGATGTGATCTTCAATCATCGAGTCGCCGCGGACTCGCAGCATGTAGTGCGTTGCCGGGTCGTACATGTGGCCGAGGTCGAACCGCTCGACATCTTCGACCGCCTGAATCGGGCTGCCGGCCGCGAAGATTCCGTCGAGCGGGAGGCCTCGAAACTGATCGGCCAGGCGGATCGATCGAGACTTGTTGGCTTCCCGGATGAGATAGCCGCGAGACTCAAGCGTCTTCAGATGGCGGTGTACGCTGGTGGGCGATTTGTCTCCCACGTGGCGGACGATTTCCCGCACGGTGGGGGCGTAGCTGCGTTGCTGAATCTCCTCAATGATGAAATCAAAAATCTGCTGCTGGCGGGTGGAAAGCGGTTTATGGATCATGGTTCCTGCGAGTGGCTCTGGAGGGAAATGAGCAGACAATCTGGCCCGGATGTCTGCGGTTCAGGAAGCTCGATTCAGTTTGCCAAAACCGAAACCGACGACGCTTCCACACGAAGGGCAGGGATGCTAATCCCCGACTGAAGTGTGTACAGTCGTTGTGAGGTCACTTTTCGGCAAGCCGCACGCAGTTGGGACAGATGCTTTTTCAGCGAGAGCAAATTCAGCCGAAACTCGTACAAATCTGCGACAAACCGCAGTCCTGTTCTGGCCAGTTGTGCACGTGGTTCACGAACCAGCAGGCGGCGATTCGATGCTCTGTTCGCCGGGCCTCGGTGGCCACGGGAGGAAGGAACTGGTGCGGCGGATGTAGTCTTCGTACTCGGGTGAGCGGTTTTTCATCGCCTTTTCCAGAAGAGCGACGCCGGACACTTTGATCAGGAAGAACGACATGATCACCGGGCTGAGCACCGTCCACCAGGTGGCGGCCATCTCGCTGACGCCGAGGCAGACAAGCCAGTGTCCCCACCAGACGCAGAAGTCTCCGAAGTAGTTGGGGTGGCGAGTCAGCCGCCACAATCCGCGATCCATGACTCGGCCTTTGTGATCGGGGTTGGCCTTGAAGCGGGCGAGCTGCCAGTCGCCAACCGACTCGAAGAAAACTCCGACGACCCAGAACGTGACGCCGAGCGAAGTCAGGATGAGGCACGGTTCCCCCTCACCACCTGCCGAGGCGGGATTCGCGGCGGCCGCCTGGATCGGAAGAGAGACGACCCACAGAATGACTCCCTGCAGCGCGAAGACCCGCAGCAGGCTCGACCACACAAAGGATGAGCCTCTTTTTTCACGCATCGCGACGTAGCGGTAATCCTCAGGCTTGCCGATGTTCCGCCAGGCGAGGTAGCTGGTCAGTCTCAGCCCCCACACGGTGACCAGGATTGGCAGAATCAGATTCGGCCAGGACGGTGTTTCGACGTGAGCGGTCAGAAAGCTCGCCCAGGCAACCACGACGAACCCGAATCCCCAGGCGATGTCGATGATGCTGACATTTTTCAGCGGAATACTCAGCAGCCAGACGCCGATCAGCAGTGCCATGAGGGATCCGGCCGAAGCCAGGAATACGTCCGTCATTTTGAATCCTGTGTCTGCACGAGTCCAAGGTCCTGGTAAATGGCCGAGTTCATCTCGCGATTTCGTTTCTGATGTTGCCCCTCGCCGGCCCGCGTGTTCGCCACCCAGGCGACGACGAGGCCGTGTTCCGGATCGGCGAACCCGATCGACGATTGCGAGCCGCCATGCCCGAACGTGCCTTCAGAACAGAATCGACCGAAGCCGTAAGGAACCGTTTCGGCACCGTAGCGGTTTGAGTTGACGATGACTCCCAGGCCAAAGTCGACTTTGTGGCAGAGCGTCTTGTCGAACGCGGCTTCGCGATGTCGACTCGTCATTAACGTCTTTGTTTCAGAAGAGAGGATTTCCGGAACGGATGAAACACCGCTGAGCCACTCGTAGAAGCGGCCCAGTTGTCGAATCGGGCCGCGCGTGCTGACGCCCGGAGACGACTGTTCGCAGTGGGTCGAGTCGTGCCACGACAGCGGCTCCACCTTGCCGCGGTCTCGTTGACTCAGCGGAGCGATGCGATCGCTGTGTTCCTTCCAGACCGTTGCGGACATCGCGTTCCAGGTGTCAGTGAGATTCAACGGCTCGCAGATCTCATCGCGAAGAAATCGCGGCCACGGGCGACCGTCCAGCCGTTCGATCAACTCGCCCAGAATGTACCAGCTCGACGACGGGTGATAGCCGGCTGTCTGACCAACGGTCCAGCCGTCCTCGATCGGTGCCTCGCAGATTCGGGAAATCACGTCCTGCCACGGAGCGTGCGGCCAGCCGGACTCCACGTTGCGAAATCCTCCCGTGTGCGTGAGCAGGTGCCGGAGGGTGACAGACTCTTTCCCGCCCGATCCAAATTCCGGGAGGAACGCCGCGATTGTCGTGTCCAGGTCGAGCAAGCCTCTCTCAACAAGCTGCAGAATCGCGACGGCAGCCAGCGGCTTTCCGGCGGAAAGCCACGGAAGAATCGCATCCGTCGTCATCGGCTCGCCGGGCCGAGCTTCACCGTGAGCGGCATCAAGAATGGCTTTGCCGTTCATTGAAACGTAAATCTGGACGCCGCTGTGCAGGCCTCGTTCCAGTCCGGACTGGATGACCGCTGCCGTTCGCGGAAGAATCTGGGACAACGAATCTGTCATTTCGCGAGTGTCTGGTCCGACGGCGGGGAGGTCAAACGGACCGGATTCTGGCAGACAGCGTCTGAGAGCGGTATGCTGCGCGGCTCCGACGGATCGTCCCTGCCCAGGATTTCCGGTCAGCAGGGCTAACACTTTTGGCTAAGCGAGGATTGACCATGAGCGATGCGTTTCTTGATGATGAACAACAGGTCGGTGACGAACAGGAACGGGCCGGGCTTCTGGATTCTGCCACGCTTCAGGCGCCGCTCAGTGAATTACCTGAACTGCAGCCGGTCGTCACACTGACGATTCAGTCAACCGTCCGGGACGCCGTGAATGCGATGACGTCCAAGCGAGTTGGCATCATTCTGGTCGTTGATGAAACGGGCAAACTGGCCGGCGTCTTCAGTGAACGAGATGTGCTTCGCAAAGTTGTTGGGAAGGACATCGACATCGATGCGACCCCGGTTGCAGAACTGATGACGAAGAAGCCCGAATGTCTTCGTCCGGAAAACCCGCTGGTTTACGCGCTGCATCAGATGTCGATGGGCGGCTACCGGCACATTCCGCTCATTGACGAAACCGGAGCTCCGGTTGCGGTCGTCTCAATGCGCGACATCGTCAGCTACATCGCAGCTCTGTATCCAGATGAAGTGATGAATCTGACAGGGAATCCGGATCAGGAAATTACATCGACCCGCGAAGGCGCGTGAAGATCGACGGGAAGGCCTTCGCAAATCGTAGGTGCGCCCCCTGATTTCGCAGTCCCCTGATTTCGATGGTCAAGGTCCACTTCTCTGCGTTTGTCAGGTCGATTCAAACTCGACACCTGTCAGGCAGAGTGAGGTGCGAAAATGCTTTCCGCCATCCCGATCAGCTGGTGTTCGTGGAGTTACCAGATCGAAGATCTTTCGCAGGCCGTCGCGGCGATCGACATGGCCTGGCTTCGGGAGCGGGCAGACGTCCGAATCGGCGATGCGGAATACAAGCTCGGCCGGTACGCGTTGGTCGGCGGCAACTTTGAATTGAGTCATGAGGGTGAGCTCGTTGCGAAGGCGACCAAACGGACATTCGTCCGATCATTTGATATCGAGGCGGGTGAGCGCCGGTTCGAGCTGTCTGCGATCAGCATCTTCGGCCGCACGATGGGGCTCTACGAAAACGGCGAGCTCATCGGGAAAATGGCTCCCGTCGGATTCTGGAGTCGACGTGCGAATGCGGATTTTCCTGATGGACTTCCGCTCGACGTACGGGTTTTTCTGATCTGGTTTGTCCTGATACTCTGGCGCCGGGCAGCCAGTTCGGCGGCCGCCGCGGGATAAGTCATTTCGGAACGAGACTCGATGCCAGCCCAGGAAGTCATCCAGCAGAAGCTCGAAGCCGCGCGGCGCGAGCTGCTCGACCTGACCGGCCGGAACCGGTTACTCAACACGCAGCGAACGTCGAGCCGCTCAACACGGCTGGAGATCATCGACGAGAAGTCGCAGCAGATTTTCCGGCATCTTGTCATCGACGCGAAAGCGATGGGCTTTCTCCCCGGCATCGACCCGGACCAGGAACCCGATCTTCCGGACACTACGGGCGACCTCGACTTCGACGACGAAGGGCCCGCGCTGCAGCCGACGGCTGATCTGGAGTTCGCCAACGATGGTTCGTCTTTGGAGACCGAGTCCGTCAGTGGAGAAGCCGGCACTTCAAGCGAAGGCGACCCGGCGTCAGGCGAACCGGAATCCCTCGCACATTCCGCGTCGCTGAGTCCAAAGGCAGTTTCCGAATCCGGGCCTGAGGAGAGCAACGGCGGTCCCTCACTGGAGGAACTTGTCGAGGCTGACTCGCCAGGCGATTCTCATCGGCCGCTCGCGCTGGGACAGCCGGAAGACGGCGAGCCAGCTGTCGATGAGGACGGCTCCGCGGCGCGACACAACGACGACAATCTGCAGACATCGCTCACCTCCGAAAAACTTCAGAAGCGACTGCTACGGCTGTTCTACGACGCCCGCACCTACGAAGAAGAGCAGGGCGTCAATATCCTGTTTCTGGCGCTGGGCTTTCTGAAATGGTACGAACCGGACAAGCCGGACCGACCTCGCTACGCGCCGTTGATCCTCGTTCCGGTCGTCCTCGCGCGTCGCAGTGCCGGCACGAAATTCCGCATCCGATACGCCGACGAGGAGATCATCACGAATCTCTCGCTGGGCGAGAAACTGAAGGTCGATTTCAAAGTCGAGCTGCCGTTGATCTCGGAAGACGAGGATCTCGACCCGACGGCCTACTTCGAAGCCGTCCGCACGGCCATCGCCGGCGAAGAACGCTGGGAGGTTCTCGACAACGACATCGTGCTGTGGTTTTTCTCGTTCTCCAAGTTTCTGATGTACCGCGACCTGCAGTCGGAAAACTGGCCGGCCACGCGACCGATCGATCAGCATCCGCTCGTCGAGTCGCTGCTCACAACAGGCTTCGCTACGCAGCCTCCTTTGTGTGGTGAGAATGCTCACATCGACGCGCTGCTGGATCCGCGAAACACGATTCACGTCACCGACGCGGACAGTTCTCAGGCCATCGCGATCGAGGAAGTTCGACGCGGTCGCAATCTGGTGATCCAGGGGCCGCCAGGAACGGGGAAGTCGCAGACCATTACCAACCTGATCGCGGCCGCCGTTCACGAAAAAAAACGAGTGCTGTTCGTCGCAGAGAAAATGGCAGCTCTTGAGGTCGTTAAACAGCGACTCGACGCGCTGGGCCTGGGAGAAATGTGCCTGGAACTTCACAGCCACAAAGCCAGCAAGCGAAGTGTCCTTGCCGATCTGGGCAACACGCTGTCGCTCGGCTGCACCCGCATCGACGGCGCGGGAGAGCATGCGAATGAGTTCCGCCTTCTCCGTGACCGCCTCAACCAGCACGCGGCATCGCTCGCCGATCCACTGCAGCCATCCGGAGTCGCTCCCTGTCAGGCGATCGGCGAGCTGATCCTGATGAGGCAGCGCGGCATCGCCGCTCCCAGTTTCCGCCTCGGCGCGGCGCGAGGCTGGACACCCGCGGAGGCAAAGCAGCGTATCGAGTTGCTGGACGAGCTGGCATCGCACCTCGCGGACGTTGGAAAGCCGGGCGAGCACGTGTGGCGCGGAGTTCAGTGCGAGAGTTTGTTGCCGACCGACCGTGACCGAATCCTGTTGCAGATTCCTGACGTGCTCGCCGCGCTTGATAAGGTCGAGGTGGCCGCGACCGATCTTGCGGCAGCCCTCAACACAGAAATGAATCCTGGCAACTGCGACGAGGTCACGAACCTCTCGCGAATCGCCAGACGTCTTGTGGCCGCTCCTCAGGTCGATTTGACCTCGCTCAGCGACTCTGTCTGGGACGATTCGCTCGCCGATGTGACGAAGCTTGTCTCCACTGGAGTCACTCTTGCCGCTACGCGGTCGCAGCTGGAAAACAAGGTGGCGACTGTTGCGTGGACGACAGACGTCTCCGCTGCGCGAGTCGCCATCGCAGCGCACGGCCGATCGTGGTTTCGCATTTTCAACGGCAGTTACCGGGCCGGAATGGCAATACTCAAGGGAATTCTTACGGGGCCGCCGCCGGGGTCGTATGACCAGCGGCTTCGCCTGCTGGATAGTCTGCTGGAAGCCCGGCAGGCCACGACGACGATCGAGGATGATGCTCACCACCGCCGGCTGGGGGTGAGTGCGTTCGGCAAATTCTGGCGTGGAGCCGATTCGGACTGGGCAACGCTGGACGCGTTTTTGAAATGGAACTCCGATGTCGGAGCCGCTTCCCAACTCGCCGGAAAGCCGTCGCTTCGCGGAATGCTTGCCGGACTGTCTGACCGGGACACTGCCTCGCGAGCGGCTGACACGGCCGACCAGGCGACGGCCTCATTTCTTGAATGCCTCACGAAACTTGGTGAGTCGCTGCAGTGGAATCTGAAAACCGCCTTCGGAGCAACCGGCGCGGAGTCTGTACCGCTGACGGACCTGCGGGATCGGCTTGCGAACTGGCAGAGGCAGCCAGAGACGATTGCGGCCTGGATCAGCTACTGGCAGCGCTGCCGTCGACTGCCGGAGGCCGGTCTTGGTGAGCTTGCAGCACGAATCGAGTCCGGCGAACTCGGTCCGAGAAGTCTCCTCGAACAGTTTCGATTTGCGCGGGCGGAAGAGCTGACTCGTGCCGCGATGGAGACTCACTCGCACCTAACAGAATTCACCGGCGCCTCGCACGAGCAGCAGCTCGCGAAGTTCGCAGAGCTCGATATGGACGGGATGCTGCTTTCGCGAAAACGCGTCGCGCGGAGTCACTTTGAGCGAATGCCGAATCGCGCGGGCAATATTGGTCAGGTCGGCATCGTGCGGCGCGAGATACAGAAAAAGCGTCAGCACCTGCCACTGCGTCGCCTCTTTGCGGAAGCGGGCCGGGCCGTTCAGGCGATCAAACCGGTCTTCATGATGAGCCCCACATCGATCGCGCAGTTCCTTTCGCCGGGCCAGATCGAGTTTGACATTCTGGTGATTGACGAGGCGAGTCAGGTTCCGCCAGTCGATTCGCTGGGAGCCGTCGCCCGAGCGAAACAGATCGTTGTCGTGGGAGACGACAAGCAGCTGCCGCCAACCAGGTTCTTTCAGAAAATGGCGGATGACGACTCCGAAGTGGGTTCTGCAGACGAGTTCCAGGCCGGTCACATGGAGAGCATCCTCAGCTTGTGTTCGGCTCAAAATGTGTCGCAGAGGATGCTCCGCTGGCACTACCGCAGCCGGCACCACTCGCTGATTTCCGTTTCGAATCGTGAGTTCTACCAGAACCAGCTGTACGTCATTCCCAGCCCGGAGCACGAGAGCGATGAACTCGGCCTTCGCTTCCGCTTCATTGCGGACGGCGAATTCGACAGCGGCGGCACGGCGACGAATCAGGTCGAGGCCGAGGCCGTCGTCGCGGCGGTCATGCGGCACGCGCAGGAAACTCCGCACCTGACGCTCGGCGTCGGCACGTTTTCAGTAGCTCAGCGAAACGCGATTCTCGACGAACTGGAACTGCAGCGCCGCGAGCATCCGGAACTGGAATCGTTTTTCGAAGCGGACCGCTACGAACTGTTCTTTGTCAAAAATCTGGAAAACATCCAGGGCGACGAGCGTGACGTAATCCTCATCTCGATCGGCTACGCGAAGAACGACGAGGGCAAGCTGCGAATGAACTTTGGCCCGCTGTCCAACGAGGGTGGCGAGCGTCGACTCAACGTGCTCATCACCCGGGCACGGCGTCGCTGCGAGGTCTTTTCATCAATGCGTGCCGACGAGATCGACCTCACCCGAACGCAGGCTCGCGGCACAGCGGCCCTCAAAACGTTTCTGCACACGGCTGAGCACGGTGACCCCGCACGGGATTTCGATGATGACGAGGCGAAGCTGCCGCCGCTCGAAGTTCAGATTGCTGACGCTCTGACGAGTCGCGGCTACCAGGTCGATCGCCGGATCGGGATTGCCGGCTTGTTTGTCGACCTCGCCATCAAAGATCCCGATAAAGAAGGCTGCTACCTGCTCGGCATCGAATGCGACGGCGAGGATTACAACTCGGCACGCTCGGCGCGCGATCGGGACCGCATTCGCACGAACGTGCTGCGTCGACAGGGTTGGGACATTCATCGGGTCTGGACGATCGACTGGCTCAACCAGCCCGGCGAACAGCTCGACAGGTTGATCCGAGCTGCCGTGGCCGCGAAGCAAGAGGGTCGGCAGGGAAAGCCGGAAGTCTCGTCAGCTCCGGTGGCGCTGGAACGGACGGATGCCGCCTCGGTTCCGGATCCGGAAGAGCCGTCCAGCATTCCCTATGAACTCGCGGGTTTTCGAATTCCTGACTCGCAGCTTGACATTCTGCCGGAAGATCTTGCGAAGGCTGTTGTGCGAATTCTTGAAGTCGAATCGCCGATCCACTTCGACGAGCTATGCCGCCGCGTGGCTGCCGTGTCCGGCCAGAAACGGACTGGCGACCGCGCAAAAAGTGCGGCCGAGGATGCCGTGACCTGGCTGACTAGACAGAGATTGGTCGAGGTGTCGGGTTCGTTCGTCACGTTAATCGGGCGGGATATTCGCGTCCGCGATCGGTCCAATCTCGACGCCGGCAGCCGTCACCCGGACATGCTGCCTCCAGCGGAAATGCAGATGGCTCTGCTGACACTTCTGCGCGAGCACTTTGGTGTGACGCGTGATGAGGCGATCGTCGAAGCCGGACGGCTGTTCGGATTCCGCTCGACGAGCACCGTTCTCAAAGAGCGGCTGTCCGGGGCGATCGACGAGCTGATTGCCGAGGGGCAGATCGAAGACGCCGATGGCTGGCTCCACGCAAATTGACTGGAACTCAGAAAACGAGCCTCGTCCTGCTGGCTCAGTCTTTCTTTTCCTGATCGGCCGCCGGAAAAATCACTCGGCCTGACGATTTGGTCCTCACCCGCCAGAGCGAACCGCCGGCGGTGATGAACAAAGAGCGAAGATCGCTCTCGCCAAAGGTGCAGTTCGTTACTTCGTCGTTTGGAATCCGGATGAGGTCGATCAACCGGCCGTCCGGGCTGAAAACGTAAACGCCGCCGACATGCCGGACCGCCGTTTCAAATGGCGGCGCAGGTTTGTTGCGACCTCCCGCGACATAAAGTCGACCGTCGACGTCCTGAATCATTCCGTCCGGGCCGCGACCGGTCTGCCAGTCGTAGATCTTCTTGCGACTGGCCGGATCGATCGTTCCGTCCGGCTTGAGATCGAACCGCCAGAGAATGTGAGCTCCCCCGACCGTATTATTATTGTTGTCCGCCACGAACAAATGCCGGTCGTCCGGCGTGACGAGCAGTCCGTTGGGCCGGTCGGCTTCGTGAGTGATGATGCGAGTGACCTTGCCATCCAGATCGATCCGGTAAACGCCCTCCACTTCGCGTCCGTCCGAATCCTGCATGTCCATGTTGTCCCGTGGACCGTACTTCGGATCGGAAAAATAAATGCGGCCCTTCGAGTCGATCGTCAGATCGTTCGGCTGGTTGTAGCGGTGCCCGTCGTACTGCTCAGTCAGAACAGTGAGAGTCCCGTCGAGCTCCGTGCGGGTAACTCGGCGGAGTTTCGGTTCGCACGCGACCAGTCGACCCTGTCGGTCGAACAACAATCCGTTCGTGCCCGCGTCGGGGCGATGCGGGTGCAGCTTGCCGTCGTGGTCTCGCCGATTGATTCCGCCATGCCCGCTGAAGAGCAGGCCGAGCTTCGGGTGCCAGGCAGGCCCTTCGCCCGCTCCCTGATCAAGCAGTTGCTCGGGACCGGATTCAACGACGGTGTCACGCTCAATCTGCTTGAACAGAGACTGCACTCTTTTGACGTGAGTATCGACGATCGGGGCGACGTCCTCTGAGAGAAGATATCGGTTCGCAACCAGTTCGGCGCAGGCTCGCTCCAACTGGCTCCTGTAGTCATCGAGAGAAAGAAAACGCTCTTCGATCGACAGTCGCGGATCGCCGGTCCACTCACGTTCGAATCGAGTCAGCGGGAACGGGATGTACGACCCCGCGAGTTTCACGAGCTCGCTCTGAGCACCGAATTCCGTTCCTCGCAGATTCCAGCCGGCAAAGGTCGCGACAGGAACAGCCACTTCGGGCGGCAGCAGACAGCCGAGTTCGTTCCCGCTGGGGCCGGTTTTTGCCGTGAGTGTGCGATAGCGGCCGACGATTTGCGGCGGTTGACGATCAATGATGCCCTCGGAATGCCAGCGCGGGCCAAGGTCGAAAGCTGGCGGCTGCTGGATGAGTTGCGGGTAACGAACTCCGGGGATCGCGGGAAACCCGGTGGCCGGCTGTCGCCAGTCAACCAGCGTTCCAGATTTGAGTGTCGGGTAGACGCTCGGCGGAACCGACTTGCCGGTGTGACTCCACTCGTCGAGCGCAGTCAGCAGTCCGCGAAGAAGCGGGCGGTAGTCTCCCGGATTGGTGAGGGTCTGGCCGATCCCGCGACTCGGTGGCCACCCGCTCGGACCGTGCTGTGTGCCGCCGAACGCGAAAATTCGAACTGACTCGGGGATGACGGCGTCGCGTTTTCCTTCCGGGTCTGTGTGAGCCAGAGAACCGCTCCGCGACCAGTACTCGGCTGACGACTGCGTGTGCAGGACGAACGGCACGACGTTGTCCTCGACCGCCCGTTTGAAAATCCCGTCAGTCCGACGGGTGAGCGGATCGGTCTGTTCCTCATACGTAAACGGAAACCGATCGCTCGGCCATTCGTGCAGTTCCTGCTGCGAGTTGTAAGTTGTCGGCTGAGCGAACCGGTGGTTGAACGAGCCGAGGCCTCCGCCAGCCACGTGAGGAATCAGACCGTCAAAAACTTTTCGCCCGTCTTCGTCCGCGTTGAATCCGGAATACAGAAACTCGCGCAGGTACCGGCCACTCTGAGAAACGCCGAATCCGTGATTTCGTTTCACAACGGGTTTGCCGTTTCGAAGCAGGGGATTCCCGGCACCCGTGCCGTGCTTGAGGGCAGACATCAGGTCCCGCACGGAAGCAAACGTGACGCCGTGGACGAGAGGATCCTGCGCCTCGTAAATCACTTCGTAGAGATAGCCCTTTTGGAATCCGGCGGGGATCTCAAGATCGACACGCGGCAACTGTCCTTTACGTTTCGTATCGATGTCCTGCATGTACAGGTGAAACTGATCGCGAGGGATCGGCACGCGCGGATCGCTCGGTCGCAGTCGCCAGGTCAGCGTTGCGGACTTGAGGCCGCTGGCAGTCGGCAGGTAAGCACCGTGGGCATCCCGATTGACAGAGATGCGCGTCTCGCCGTCGTTCGACACGGCGATTTCGTATCGCACTTTTCCCGTGATCGGCGTCTTCTTCGACCCAGCCGTCGGAGCATTCAGCTGCATTCGACCGTCGCCGGGAAGCAACTCGCCGTCCCAGCCGCTCCAGACAACGATCCAGCCGTGCCGCATGAGAAATCCGTTGCCGGGGTCCTTCGGCTCATTCTCGCCGAGGCTGTCGTTGAAGAATCGCACGGCGAGCTTTCGGCCGCGATTGTTGACGTCGTACAGCGCGGCGCCGCGAGCCTTGCTCAAATCTTTCGGAGCCAGCAGGTCGAGGTCGGCACTGAACTCGACGAGCCCGCGATCGTTCACGGCGGCGTGCTGCAGATCGACGATCTGCCGATTCTGCAGCCGCTTCGGATCGATCTCGAAGAACGCGCGTCCGACGATTCGCTCGTAAGCTCCGACCTCACCGAACGATTGTCCGCCGGCAAACGGTTCCCGTCGCTCGATTTCGAATCGAGTGAGCTCAGACCGTGCCGGGGCATTCAGAGTGAGACTGACGAACACAAAACCAAGACAAACCAGGCCGCGCTGAGTCATTGAGTTCTCCGCTTCTCACTTCATAAGTGCGAAAAAAAAGCGGTACGTTGTAAGCCGTCCGGTCGGGACGCGTTTCCTGTGCTCGACCGGGCGGCTTGTGCCGTTCCGCTAAACGGGGGGCTACGCGAAAATCTCTGTGATCGGTCGGCCATCGGCAATCCGGTAGGGGCGGCCTGTCTGATCGTGGATTTCGGTTTCTGGTTCGAGGCCGAATCGCCAGTAGATCGTGGCCGCGAGATCGGCCGGCGTGACTGGATCGGATGCCGGAAACTCACCAAGGCGGTCGCTCGAACCGAACGTGGCTCCTCCGCGAATGCCTCCGCCGGCCATGAGCACGGTGTAGCAATCCGGCCAGTGATCCCGCCCCGCGTTGCCGTTGATTTTCGGAGTCCGTCCAAACTCGCCCAGCGCGACGACCAGCGTTGTGTCGAGCAGGCCGCGATCGTCGAGGTCGTCAATCAGCGCCGCGAGAGCCTGGTCTGCCTGCGGCAGCAGATATCGTTTGTGCTGAATGAAATTCTGGCCGTGCGAGTCCCAGTTCTGCCCCTGCTGCCGAAAGTCGTGAATGTTGACGAAACGAACCCCGGACTCGACCAGTCGTCGCGCGAGCAGCAGATTCTGGCCTCGAAGATTCCTCGCCGGTGCCGCGGCCGCGGCTCCGTCGCCGGGTTCCGCTTTGGGCTCCTGCGTTCCGTAGCGTTCCCGCATCGCGACGGATTCTTCCTCGATGCTCAATGCCTTCTGCAGTTTCGTGGATCGTAAAAGTTCGTGAGCCTTGTCACGAAACTCGCCGAACGGCGACGCGTGGCTCGCCAGAGTCGGGTTCAGATCGAGTCCGCTCAGCAGATTTCTCCGCTGCGAGATTCGGTCGAGGGTCAATTCTTCCGGTCGAAGCAGGGACTTCATCTGATACTGCAGCTTGCTGGAGTCGCCGTCGACAAGCAGCGGGTCGAATCGATGGCCGAGAAATCCGCCACCCTGGCACGGAGTCGTGACGACGTTATGAAACTGCCAGGGCAGGACCGCGTGTGGAACATCCACCTGCTGTCCAGGACGCAGTTTCGACAGCACGGCACCATGGCACGGAAAGAATTGCTCGATCGCCGCAAACTCTTCACGATCGCCCTTCGGACCCTGGCGTCCCGTATGAGTCTCTGTCGACGCGGAATCGTGGAGCCGGTTGGTGTGATGCACGCTGCGAATCAAAGCGACCTTGTGCATGACCTTCGACATGTTCGGCAGATGCTCCGAAATTCGAAGTCCCGGTTGCGAGGTGTCGATCGTTGAGAACTCGCCGCGCACGGAATCCGGCGCGTCGGGTTTTACGTCGTAGGTGTCCAGATGGCTTGGTCCCCCATAATAAAAGACAACGATGCAGGACTGGATCGACGATGAACTGCTCGAAGTCCCGACGGCCGCTGCAGCGGCGCAAGCGGACTTCACTGCCGACAGGGAGCTCAACAGGCCCATTCCGCTGCCAAGTCGAAGCAGCTCACGTCGCGATGGCCGGTGGGAATGCAGTTCGAATGGGAATCCAGCCATCATTGTCTCCGGGTCAAGCGACGCACGTTGATCTTACCTGGCCAGTTGATCCAGAGCGATCCGGGTCACCTCGACATCCTCCTTGTTAATCGAGTACGCAACGAAGAGCGACTCTTTCCAGGAGATGGCATGAGGGTACTGCCAGCCGTCGACCTTACTTCTCCCGCTATGCCGCATCTTTGTCGGCTCGCCACGAACGATCCAGGCACGATCAAATACAACTCCGTCTTCGCTGAGGCCGAGCGTCAGCAGGCTGCGGTCCGACCGCGTGGGCATGGCGTTATTGATCAGGAAGGCCGTTGCGTCCGGCAGGTTTCCGGCCGAGGTCCTGGCCGTCGAATCCAGGTAGTTGGTGCGAACTGGCGCGCTCCATGTCTGCCCGTTGTCGCGGCTGGCGGTCGAGTAGAGGAAGCCGCTGTAATTTCTCAGCGAAGCCACAAGGGTTCCGTCCGGCCGATGAAAGAAACTCGGCTCGGTGTAGCCATAGTTCTTGAGGTCCGGTGCCGGGAGCGGTTTGAGTTTCGCTTCCCGCCAACCGGCCAGTCCGGTCGGATCGTCCGTGATCAGAAACGTCATGCGGTGTGTCTCGCGGCTCTCGCCGACATGCTCACCCGCCATCAACAGTCTGCCGTCGCGTAGAGCCTGTGGGCTCTCAATGAAAAATCCACTCGCCAACCGCTTCGGGTCGCTCCAGTTTTCTCCATCACGCGATGTTCGAGCCCGCAGGCACGTTTCCGAATGGAAGTTGGACCCGCCGGTCGTTGTGTAGAAGGCAACCAGAGTCTCCCCGTCGACGTGCCATCCAGCGGCCACGCAGATTCCAACGCCGCCCCGATGGTCGGTCAGTTGCACTGGTTTCGACCACATGTTCCCGTCATCGGTGTGACAAAAAAGAATTCGCTGTCCGGCGTCGTCCTCGTTCACTTTGCCGTTCGACCACATGCAGTACATCCGACCGCGAAAGACGACCAGATTCGGATGATGGCAGAACCGGTACCCGTCGTCGGGAGCCCGGTAGAGCATTGTGTGCTGACCCGGAATCGGCTTCAGGCCGAGCGTTCCGGGCTGAGCCTTGTCGAAGAGTCCTTCAGCCGCGCGAAATGGTGCGGGTTGTTCGTCGGCACGCAGAGCCAGCGAACAAAAGCAGCCGATCAATGGGACGAGGACGAAAGAAGGAAGTCGAATCATTTGTCGGTTCCAACAAGGCGGTGGGGTCTCACACGAAGTCACAAAGGCACAAAGTGGAGGGATTTCGAATGCTCGACTCCACGTCCCTTCTAAACTTTGTGCCTTCGTGTCTTTGTGTGAGCCCAGAATTGAAAAGGACTGCGAAGCTCAGTCAGCGGGAACGAGCGACACCGTTGTCGCTCCTGCAAAGTCGTGAGTGAGTGGGATCTCGTGATACCTGCCTCCGGCCCAATCTTCGAACTGGTCCGAGTAATGCGGGCTTCCCGGCTGGCCGGACTGGCTTTGCCCGTCGACCGCTCGCAGGACCGGGGGAGACGAACTCAGGTCGGCGATCATTCGATATCCGCCTCCGCTTGCGGCGATCCATTCCGGGCCGCCGCCGGTGTTACAGACCGTCAGCATGTCGCCCCGCACGCCGGCTCCGCCGTGGTCGAGCAACTTGGCAAGGTCACCTCGCGACGAAAGCACGTGCCGAAGCGGCATGACGTGCAGCCGCCCCCAGGTCCACGTGGCCATGTCTGATCCCAGGCGATCCTCAAGGAATGCCAGCGTCCTGGAAAATGTCTCCTGAAGTTTCTCCGCGCGGTTTCCGTCCGGAAACCAGCCGTGCTCGTCGGCAGCGATGAGGCCTCCGGCACTTGGTTCCACTCCTTTTGACATCAACTCCGCGGCCGTTCCTCTGAAGCGGGCTCGGCTGAGCGTCTCGCACCAGTGCGTGTAAAAGACGTTGAAGATCGTTGGTCCAACAGCCTCGGGTGTGGATACAAAGTCCCAGTCGCGAAGATGCGAAATCGCTTGCTGAGTTTGCTCATCGGGGACCGATTCCAGCTGAGCGACAAGCTGCGGCACTCGCTCGGCCGCTCGCAGATTCAGTGCGTCCTGATGGCCGTCGCGCATATCCTCGACGGTGAGCGAATCGCGGTCACCGAACATTTCGCGAATCCGCTGAGCCCTCGCGCCGGACACCCAGCAGCCGTACATGCGATGCGGGAAATCGTTCGGCGCGACGCGATTGTTGGCCGAGCCGATCCAGCCTCGATCGGGATCGTCGAGCGACGGCATCTCCTCGAACGGGATGAGGCCCTGCCACTGGTCCTGCGGATCCCACCCGCGTCGGAACGCTCTTTCGTTGCGACTTCGCACTGGGACGCGGCCGGACGCCTGGAAGCCGATGTGACCGTCGACGTCAGCAATGACCAGTGCAAACGTCGGTACGTGCCACGGTCGAAGTGCCTCGCGAAATTCGGACACTGTTGCCGCGCGATCGATGCTCAACAGCGAAGTCAGCCAGCCTCCCTGCGACATTCCGAGCCACCTCAGCGAAACGGGTCCGAGTTCATTGGCGGGAGCCGGCAGAATTTCATCGACGATCGGCCCATTTCGAGAAAACCGGACTGTCTTCGTGATCGGGTCGCCGTCGCGGACGGAAATCGTTTCGGTCAGTTCGCGAGCGGCTTCCCACTCACCGTCGAATTCGAAGCTTCCCGGATGTTCGTCGCTGACGCGTTCCTGGTAGAGGTCTCGTTGCGAGCAGATGTTGTTTGTGATTCCCCAGGCGACTTTCTCATTCCGGCCGAACATGATGGCTGGCATCCCGGCATAAGCCATGCCGGCAACATTGAACGACCCGCCGCACAGATGAGCTTCGTACCAGCACGAAACCGCTTCGAACGCGATGTGCGGGTCGCTGGCCAGCAGCGGTGCTCCCGTCGCCGTTTTCCGGCCGGCGACGACCCAGTTATTGCTGCCGGTCGAGGCGTCCGGATCGGCAACTGATTCACCTACAGTCTCAAGCGGCCTGCCAATCGCCGGGCTATAGTCGCCGGGATGAAGAATCGACTCGTCGTCGATCTCGCTGAGCAGATACGCCTCGTAAAGAGAGCCCTCACCGAGTTCGCGCTTGGCAATTTCCGGCATGCAGATGACTGGGAACCGCCCGGTCAGGTACCACCGGAACTCGCATTCGATCGCCAGGCTGTCGACCGGTGACCACGGTTCTGGCTGGTAGTCGAGCAACGCGAACTCAAGTGGCAGGTTGTCGCGGCGACTCGCGATGAGCGCGTTGACTCCGTCTGAAAACGCTTCGAGAGTCGCCTGAACTTCCGGTGAGAGACGCGACCACTCGGCAGCAGCGATCCGGTTGAGCCCCACGGTCCGAGCGATCGTGTCGAGCTCGATGCCGTCCCGCCCGATGATTTCCGAGAGACGCCCGAGCCCCTTCCGCCGAAGCCAGTCGAGCTGAAACAGCCGGTCCTCAGCCATCGCGAATCCGAATCCGAAAAACAGATCGCGATCGTTCTCGGCAAAAATATGCGGAATGCCATGTGAGTCGCGCCGGATCGAAACTTCCGAGGAGACGCCGACAGAAACGGATCCGGAAGCCGGGACAGCGCAGGCCTCGATGGTTTCCCGCCACCACGTGTCAAATTCCGACCGGGTGATGCCTGCTCCGTTGCAGACACTGTCGATGGACTCGCCGCTGCCGAGTCGTCTGAGCCGTTCCTGATTTGATATTGCCATTGAAAAATCCTTGTTGAGGCCAGGCGGAGTGATCGGAGGAAGCTGCCGTTTCCGGTGCAAAGTAGCTCGACCTGTCAAAGAGGGCGATGGTCACAGAACTCCGGTCGCCGTGGTCGTCAAGCCGGATGGGTCGTCATGCCGAATCGCTCCTGTCAATTTCTCGAAAAGTCGGATTCAAGGAACGTCGTGACGCGACTGCCGGCACGGGTCGCTTCGTTTCCTTCGTTCCTTCTGTTCCAATCAAATCCGTCCCTGCTGGTTGCCACGCTCCAGCCCGGAATCGAGGACCGTGAATTTCGAAGATGGACCAACGATGCACAGTCGCCAGGCCAACTTTAAGCAGAACCGATTTCTACAGCGATCGAGCAATCTGGCTCTGGCGTTTTTCGGGCTGTCTTTGCTGCTGCTGGGAGTCTCGTTCGCCTCTGCGTGGGGGATGATCGTGGCCTTCTCGTTTCGACCGGCTGAGAACCGCATCCTCTTTCCCGCCGCCTTTGTGGTGAGCACAGTCCTGCTTGCCGGCGGCAGTCTTCTGCTTCATCGGGCCTCGCTGCTGGTCCGCTTCGAAAAACAGCCTGAGTTCCGCCGGAGCCTGGCGTTGTCGCTCGTGCTGGGGACAGCCTTCGTCTCTGTGCAGACTTACGGGTTGTGGTGTCTCATCGCTCAGAGTGAGGCCGCAAGGTCAGTTGGTCTGAAAGACGGAGCGTTCGCTTTCGTGCTGCTTCACGGAATTCACTTCGTCGTCGCGCTGCTGTTCGTCGCGTTCGTGTTTCTGCGAGCTCTCGCCGACAAATACGACCACGAGTATTCGTGGGGAGTTACTTTTTGTGCGTGGTTCTGGCACGCCCTCGGACTCGCCTGGCTGGCAATCATGGCCGCGTTCCTGATCGCCGGAGTGTCCGTTCTGCCGGGAGACGGCTACCCGTCGTAGGTCAGGCTCCGGCTGACCTACGCTTCGATCATGGCCACGAATTCGTCTTCCGTCAGCACCTTGACTCCCAGCTCCTGAGCTTTCGTCAGCTTGCTGCCGGCTTCTTCTCCGGCGACGACGAAGTCCGTTTTCTTTGAGACGCTGCCGGAGGCTTTGCCACCGTGCCGAAGAATCAACTCTTTGATTTCATCCCGCTTGAATCGGACAAGCGTGCCGGTCACGACGACCGTTTTTCCTTCGAGCTTCTTCTCACCCGCATGTTCCGGTTCCTCGGCGACCGGCTCACCCATTTTGAGGCCCAGCTCGGCCAGTTCGGCAAGCGTTGTTTTTCCGATGTCAGACGCGAGGAAGTTGAAGACCGACACGGCAATGATCGGCCCGACGTCGTCGACAGCACCCAGCTCCTCGGCGGTTCGCTTCTGAAGTTCCTCGACTGTGCCAAGCTTCGTCGCCAAAGCCCGCGCGGTGCCCTGGCCGACGTGGCGGATGTTGAGGCCGGTGAGCAGCCGCCACAGCGGTCGCGATTTTGATTCCTCAATTCCAGCCAGCAGATTGTCGCACGACCGAACGCCCATTCGTTCGAGGTTGAGCAAATCGTCACGGCGATCTTTGAGCCGATAAATATCGGTGAGGCTTGTGAGCAGGCCGTTCTCGACAAGCTGTTCGACCAGCTTGCTGCCGAGTCCCTCAATGTCCATCGCCGAGCGGGACGCGAAGAACCGCAGCGTCTCTCGAAGCTGAGCCGGGCAACTGGGATTCTGGCAGCGAATGTAGACGCCGCCTTCGTCCTGCAGAACGTTTGCCCCGCACTCCGGGCAACTCTCTGGAAACGTGAACTCGACTTCCGATCCGTCGCGGCGGTGCTCTTCGACGCGGACGACGTGCGGGATAATCTTTCCGGCTTTCTCGACGATGACCCAGTCGCCCTCACGAATACCGAGCCGTTTGATTTCGTCGCGGTTGTGGAGGCTCGCGCGGGAGACCGTCGTGCCGGCAATCTCGACGGGTTCCAGATTCGCCACCGGTGTGAGAGCTCCGGTCTTGCCAACCTGGATGGTGATATCGCGGACTTTTGTTTCGGCCTCGTACCGCTCCCATTTGTAGGCGATCACCCAGCGAGGGGCTTTGCTGGTCGCGCCGAGTTCCTCTCGCAACGAAAAATTGTTGACCTTGATGACCAGGCCGTCGACTTCAAAGTCGAGCTCGTGCAGCGCGTCCATCATGCCCTGCGCATGTTCGAGCGTCTTTTCGAGATCCGGCAGCAGCGCCGTGCCGGGCGTGTTGGGGATTCCGAATTCCTTCAGCGTCTGCAGGTAGTCCGTGTGGTTGTCCCAGGATGCGCCTTCGGTGTAGCCGATGCTGTGGGCGAAGAATCGCAGCTTTCGCCGCTTGCAGGTTTTCGGGTCGAGGCTCTTCAGGGCCCCGGATGTGGCATTGCGAGGATTTTTGAAAGGCTGCTCGCCGTTCTTTTCCTGCTCCGCGACGATGTGAGCAAAATCAGAATTCGCGATGAAGGCCTCACCGCGCACCTCGATGACCGGCGGATGATCCTTGCCGGCCAGTCGGAGTGGCACGCCTCCGATCGTCCGCGCGTTGTGAGTGACATCGTCGCCAACCTGCCCGTCTCCCCGCGTGACGCCCTGAACGAGCCGCCCGTTTTCGTAGACCAGCGCGAGGGCCACGCCGTCGATTTTGTATTCGATCGTGTATTCCGGTTGCCGATCGTCGAGGATCTTTCGAACCCGCTGATCAAACTCGCGCAGTGATTCCTCGTCGTAAACATTATCGATCGAGATCATCGCCACTCGATGCTCGACCTGTTGAAATCCCTCGATCGGTTCGTCGCCGACTTTGTGCGTCGGACTGTCCGGTGAGTCGTAATCCGGATGCGCCTCTTCCAGCTCGATCAGCCGGCGCATTAACTGGTCGTACTCGTGATCGGGAATCTCCGCCCGTGCCTCGACGTAGTACAGCCGGTTGTGATGCTCAATCTGCTCGCGGAGGGATTCGATTTCTTTGAGGACAGCGTCGGTCATTGGTGAGGTCTCTGAAACGGGATGCGAGCCCGGAGTTTCGGCAGGTGGCTTTCGTCAATCAAGCTTCCGCCGAACGGATCGCCGCGAGGAACCGCCGGCACGTGAGCAGACACGGCCCTGTCTGGTTGGAGACGCCAGCGACTTCGAAACTCCGCCACGGGACGTTACGGTGCCACCGCGAATTTCGTGTGATGAGAAAACACTCAGTAGGACGGACGCCCACGTCCGTCATCGTTAATGCGGCCTCAGCCGGACGGATGTGGGCATCCGTCCTACTCTGATTGAAACCTCGATTCGCAGGGGCAGGAGTTGATCATGCGTCATTTCATTCTGCTTGTCGTGTGGCTTGTGCCGTGTGTCTCGTTTGCCGCGGACGACGCGCCACGAATTCTCGCCGTCGAAGGTCAGCCGCTGGGAGCCGGCATCGCAAGGGTCACTCAGACGCTGGAGTTTCTGGGAGCTCCGCTGCCGAATTCTCTCGTCGCACAACTGGAAGACGCGGCGAAGAAACGCGACGCGAAACAGCTTCAGAAACTGCTCGACCCGCACGCGACGTTTGTCGTGTCGCTCAACCCGGAAGTGCGCGTCAAAGTCGAGCGAGGTCCCGGCAAGGCGACGATCCAGCAGGGAGGCTTCACGCCGCTCCTCGTCAAGATGATCAACGAGAGTACCGTCACGCGGCAACTTCGCATCCGCAGCCCGCAGGCTGGACCGGTCTACTCGGGGGCGGCGCTGGCGATTCTTCAACGTCAGGCTCAGACCGAACTGAACGACAACGAGAATACAAAACGAGAAACCGACCGTTTCCTGGAAGTCGACCTCTTTCAGAAACCGCCGATGACGATGAAGCTGAGCGGCCTGGAGGTCGAATACGCCATCGCGCTGATCTACAGCCAGGAATCCGGCAAGCGCGAAGCGACCATCGAATTCGACGTCGGAGCCGGAACGCAGGACATCGGTTTCCGCGGCGAAGTCCCCGTGCTGTTTGACATTCGACCGGCGATCGCAGCCCGCCTGGCGATTCGAGATTTCGACGGTGAGCCCACGGCCGCGCGGCTTACGATCCGCGACAAGCACGGGCGAGTCTACCCGCCGCAGGCCAAACGGCTCGCGCCGGACTTCTTCTTTCAGAAGCAGATTTACCGTCACGACGGAGCAAAGATCTTCCTGCCTCCTGGTGAGTTCCAGGTCGAGTACTCGCGCGGCCCGGAATACCACGTGCTTTCCAAAGTCGTCCGCACTGAGGAACCGCTCAGCTCGCCGAAGAAGATTCCGGCGGGTGTCGACCTGTCCGATGGAGCCGGCACGTTCACGTTCAACCTCAAGCGATGGGTCACTCCGTCGGACTTCGGATTCTACTCGGGCGACCATCACATTCACGGAGCCGGCTGTTCGCACTACGAAAGCCCGACCGAGGGCGTGCGACCAATCGACATGTTCGCTCAGGTCAAAGGCGAGGGCCTCAACGTCGGCTGCATCCTCACCTGGGGACCGTGCTTCGATTTTCAACGCGACTACTTTAACCCGTTTGCCAGCAAGATCAGCGAGCCGAAAACGCTCATCAAGTACGACCTGGAAATCAGCGGCTTCGGTTCGGCCGCGCTCGGGCACGTCTGTCTTCTGAACCTCAAAGATCAGACCTACCCGAACTCCGACGGCACAAAAACGAAAGGCTGGCCGACCTGGACCGTGCCCGTTTTAAAGTGGTGCAAGGATCAGGGAGGCGTGACCGGCTACCCGCACTCGGCCATGCACGTCAACGCGGAATCGTCGGCCAGACGCTGGCTCAACAAACACGACACCGATCAGTCCGCGTCCATCTCTCGCGAGGAAGCATCAAAGCTCCTGATGCCGGAACCGTTTGAGAAAATGGATGAGGACGGCGATGGCTCGCTCACCGAACGGGAACTGGTCGCGAGCTTCGGCCGAGCCGCCAACGAGTTGCCAAACCTCGCCGTGCCCGACATGGCCGGTGGCGGAGCCCTCGAAATCTGCGTGAGCACTGCGGAAGGCGTTTGCGATTTCATTTCCGCGATGGACACTGCCCGTATTCCCGAGTGGAACACGTGGTACCACCTGATGAATTGTGGCTTCCCGCTGAAGCTGAGCGGTGAGACGGACTTCCCCTGCATGAGCAGCCGGCAGGTCGGACAGGGCCGCGTCTACGTCCAGCTCGGCAAAGTGAAAGAGGTCGACTTCACGGACTGGTGCAACGGCATTGCCGCCGGCCGCTCGTACGTTTCTGACGGCTACGCTCACGCGCTGAAGTTTGAAGTCGACGGGAAAACTCCTGGCACAACAGACGTGGCTCTCGCAAAGGCGGGAAAAATCAACGTCAGGACGACGGTCGCCTTCGCGCCGCGGACTCCCGTCGGGGTCGCCTACGGAAACGTCGCTCCGTCGACGGGTCGGCGAATGCTCGGCGACACGGTCAACCTGCACGCCCCTCGCTCAGAAGACTACGTCACCGGAGGCAGCCGCCTGATCGAGATCGTCGTCAACGGGCGAGTCGTCGCGTCCCGCGAGGTTCCAGCCGACGGCAACGCTCACGATCTGGAATTTCCGGTGGAGATCGCTCAAAGCAGCTGGGTCGCCGTCCGGCACTTCCCGCAGCTCCACTCGAACCCGGTCAACGTCATCGTCGATGAAAAACCGATTCGAGTTTCCGCCGACAGCGCCCGCTGGTGCATCGAGACGATTCACGAGCTGTGGCGAAACCGGCATCAACGAATCTCCGAACCCGAACGTCCCGCCGCCCGCGCCGCCTACGACCGGGCCATCCGTCGTTACGAACAGATCGCTGCTGAAGCCGCCTCACGATAGGAAAAGCATGGTCGTGTCTTTACCAACCCGAAGCGTGAGCAAGGGCGAACGTCGTTAGAGATAGCGACACCGCCCGACGTTCGCCCTCGCTCACGCTTCGGGTTAAGTTGGGAGGACGCGTTCCTGAACGACGTCTCCCACCTTTCAGTCCGCCTGATGACAACTCCCGCATGTTGCCCGCCATGACTCAAAAGCTTGCCTTCGTTCTCGTTCTGCTGGTCCTGCTTGTCGGCGTGACTTCGGTCGAGGCTCAAGACGCGTTTCGTGAACGCGTTCTTCCCTTCGTCAAGGAATACTGCGTCGAGTGCCACAACGAAACAACGTCCGAAGGCGAGCTCAACCTGACGCAATACACGTCAGTGGAAATGCTCGGCGAGCATTTTCGGCAGTGGGAACACGTCATCTCGTTTATGAAGAAAGAGGAGATGCCGCCCGAGGATGCGAAGCAGCCCTCGCCCGCTCTTCGCGCCGGGATGCTCAAGACGATCGACGAACTTTTGAAAGGCGAGGCACGCAAACTGGCCGGCGACCCTGGCCCCGTGCTGCCGCGACGGCTGACTAATGCGGAGTACAACTACACGATTCGCGACCTGACCGGCGTCGACATTCAGCCAACCAATTCATTTCCCGTCGACCCGGCATCTGGCGAAGGATTCAACAATACCGGCGAGGCGCTGACGATGTCGCCAAGCCTGTTTAAGAAGCACTACGCGGCGGCTCAGCAGGTGGCCGATCACGTGCTGCTCACGCCGTCCGGGATGAAGTTCGCTCCGTATTCGGTCGTCACCTACGCTGACCAGGAGAAATTTCATGAAAGAGCAATTCTCAGTTTCTATGAGCAGCACAACGTCAGTTATGAAAAGTACCTGACGGCGGCGTGGTCGTACCGCAACCGCACGGGTACCGAGTTCCGGACGAAGTCGATCGGGGAGTGGGCCATCGAAAGAAACCTCAGCCCGAATTATCTTCGGCGGCTTCACGAGTTGCTCGAAGGCGACGGCGAGGACGGATTCTACGTCGGCTGGCTGAGGCAGCGCTGGAGCAGGCTCGCCTCGCAGGAAACTCCCAACGGTGTTGGAGCGCTGGCCGGGGAAATTCGACGGCTCAGCCAGTTGCTGTGCCGGCAGGAAACTCAGGCCATCGTGTCGAACGCGGGCAACCCGCCAATCGTTCACATCGAACGTCGAAGCAAAACGGCGGGAGAACGAGACCTGTTCAACGAAACTCTGATCAGCGACACACGACCGCTGCACGTGGAACTGCGGGACCTCGACAAGCAACCATTCGTCAGTCTCGTCATCCGGGTCGGCGAAGCAGAGGGCAGCGGATTCGTGACGTTGAGCGAGCTGGATTTCAGCACGCAATCTGTCGGCCAGTACCGACCCGGCGACCACGAGCGAAATACGTCGCTGCAGGACGTCCTGAAGGAGCACGCTCCCGACCAGCTGGAGCAACTGAAATTCGGTCGGCATCCGCTCGGCAAAGACGCCGATCCGGCGAGCCTCGTTCTCGCCTCGCCGACTCTGTTGAAGATCAAGCTCCCGTCAAAGGCCTTCGGAGAAGAAAAAAGAATTCACTTCCATGCGAAGGCGAAATTCGATCGCGAAAACTCAACGGCAGGCTTCGTCCGACTGGGCGTGTTTGATCACGAGCCATCCGAAGAGGAAATCGCCCGATCCGAGTTCCCCCTGGTGAACCCCGACCATCCGACGGCGGCCAGGCTGAAAAAATCGTGCGAGGAGTTCTGTTCGACATTCCCGAACCGGTTTCTGTACGTCGACGACACTCGCGGACTCTCGGCGGGTTTTCACCTGATCGAAGGGTTTTTCCGGGACGATCAACCGCTCTGCAAACTGGTGCTCGATGAGCAGCAGAACGCGGAACTGAACCGGCTGTGGGATGAGCTCTACTTTGGCACCGGCATCACCGAGAAGTTTCTGAGGGGCTTCGTCTTTTTCGAGCGGTCTGAGCGGAACTTCATGAAGCACGAAAGTTTCGATTCGATCAAGGAAGAGGATCCGAAACTGGTTGGGGACGAAGCGCTCTCTCGTTTTCGTGACCTTTATCTGGCGCGGTTCAACGTGAAAACGACCGGCGACGAACTTAAGAACGAGCCCGTCTACCGGTTCTTCGAAACCGTCCGCAGCGGACTGAAAAAACAGGCCTCAACGTGGAAGCAGGCCGAGCCGATTTATCTCCGCCAGCTGGAAGAGCTCGCTCGACGAGCCTGGCGCCGACCGCTGACCGACGCGGAACGAAACCAGCTTCGCACATTCTTCGCCGAGGTCAGCCGGCAGCCGGAGTACGGCGTCGCGCAGGCTGTTCGAGCTTCACTGATCCGGCTGCTCGTCTCGCCGCACTTCACTTATCGGATGGCGGCTGCACCGGACGGGGAATCCGTCGAGCCGCTTTCGGACATCGCGCTGGCCTCGCGGCTGAGCTACTTCCTCTGGTCATCGATGCCGGATGCGGAACTGCTTTCCGCGGCCGAGTCAGGTGGGCTTCAGAACGAAGCGACGTTGCGAGCTCAGACGAAACGCATGCTGAAAGATCCGAAGGTCAGCGAGTTTGCCCTCGAGTTTTTCGGGCAGTGGCTCGGCCATCGCGACTTCCTCAGCCGGGAGTCCGTCAACCGCGAGGTCTTTCGTGAGTTCGATGACGAGCTCAAACAAGCGATGTTTGACGAACCGACGCGCGTCATCGCTCACCTTATTCAGAGCGACCTGCCGGTGACGGATCTGCTCAGCAGCAATTCAACGTTCGTCAACGCGCGCCTGGCAAAGCACTACGGCGTCCCGTTTTCGCAGCCGGTCGGCGACGGCGTCGAAAAACTCTGGTCGCGGATCGACGGCCTCAAGGAAAAAGGGCGAGGCGGGCTGCTCGGCATGGCGGTGTTCCTGACGAAGAACTCTCAGCCGGAACGGACGAGCCCCGTGAAACGCGGGTTCTGGGTGTTCCACAAGGTTCTGGGCGAGCACATCCCGGCTCCGCCCGCCGACGTCGCCGTTCTGCCGAAGAGCGAAACGGACACCAACGGAAAGACCATTCGCGAACTGCTGAAGCTGCACACGGATGACGCGAAATGTGCCCGCTGCCACGTGCGGTTTGATCCGATCGGGCTGGCCATGGAGGGGTTCGACGCGACGGGGCGAGCTCGAAGCACGGATCTTGCCGGACGGCCTGTCGACAACCTGGTCCAATTGCCGAATGGTCAAGAGGCTCGTGGCGTCCCCGAATTTGCCGATTACCTCGCGACTCACCGCCGAGACGACTTCGTGCGGACGCTCTGCCGCAAGTTTCTGGGGTATGCCCTGGGCCGGTCGCTGCTGCTGTCCGATCAGCTACTTCTGGAAAAGATGCAGACGAACCTGAAGGAAAATGACTATCGTTTCAGTTCGCTTTTTGAGACCGTGGTGTTGAGTCCTCAATTCCAAAACGAACGTTGCCGCGACTTCTCGGCAGCGAAATTCCGCGTGGCCCGAATTCCAAACTGATTCAGGAAACCGACTATGAGTCATCCGCCCAATCTTTCGCGACGAGTGCTGCTCAAAGGACTTGGCTTTTCGTTCGCGCTGCCGTGGCTGGAATCCGCTCACGTGTGGGGCAACGAATCCGCCGCTTCTCCGACGAAGAAGCCGCAGCGGTTTGCCTGCTTCTTCATCGGTGACGGGATTTCTCCGCCGTACTGGTGGTCGAAGGGCGATGGAAAAGAGATGGAGCTCGGAGCGAGCCTCAGATCGCTCGAGCCGTTTAAAGAAAAAATCAACGTCATCAACGGCCTCTACAACCGCCACGGATCGGGCGGTCACGCGAAGTGCACGGGCAACATTCTGTCGGGTGCCAACCTTAAACGAGGCCGCGAAATCCTCGGCGGCGTCAGCATGGATCAGCGGCTCGCAAAGCACTTTGAGGACGACACGTTCGTCCCGAGCCTCGTGCTTGGCTGCGAGCAACCCGTCAGCGGCTTTCACGAAAGCCAGTACTCGATGGTCTACGCCTCACACATTTCGTGGCGAAATCCAAGCTCGCCGGTGCCGATTGAGCTTTATCCGTCACTCGCCTTTGACACGCTCTTTGGAACACAAACGAGCAAGCTGCAGGCCAGCATCCTCGACCAGGTGCGCGAGCAGGCGAACGATCTGCGGCGTCAGGTCAGCAACTCCGATCGAGTCAAAATCGACGAGTACCTGACATCGGTCCGCGAAACCGAAAAGCGTCTGAAGAAACTGGAGAAGCAGGAAGGTCTCTCTCAAACTGTCACCGACGAACTGCGACCACCGGAAGGCCAGCCGCGCGACTTCCGCGAATACTCACGTTTGATGTGCGACATTATCGCGATGGCCTTCCAGACGGACCGGTCAAGGATCGCGACGCTGCTGATGTCTCACGACCTGTCCGGGCAGGTCTACCCGTTCCTCAACATCAAGGACGATCACCACAGCTACTCGCACTCGAACGAGGGGCCGGAGTTCCAGTCAATCGTCAACTGCCACGTCGAGCAGTACGCGTACCTCATCAAGCGTCTGTCCGAAATGCAGGAAGGCGATGCGACGGTGCTCGACAATTCGTGCTTGATGTTCGTGTCCGAACACTGGAACGCCCACAACGGGACGCAGGTTCCGTGCATCCTGGCGGGTGGGCTGGCCGGAACACTGAAGACCGGCCGGTCGATCGACTACTTGAAAGCCGGTGACGACAACCGCCGCCTCTGCAGCCTGTACCTGTCGATCATGGATCGCATGGGTCTGGAACTGCCCGAATTCGGCGACTCGACCGAACGGCTTTCGGGAATCTGACCTGCCATCTGGAACTGTTTCGATTCTACCTTTCACGCATCAATTCTGACCGAAACGATCCGGGCCTGAATTGCGAGTGTCGGATAAGTCCTGCACCGAAGCTGTTCTGCCACGATTCACAAGCTAAGAGGGTCAGTTATGAAATCGTTTTTGCCAGGCGTCCTGATTGTGCTGCTGTCGGTTTCGGTGCTGGATGCGGGAGAGAAAGAAGGCGAGAAGAAGGCCGATCCGAAAGCCGAGAAGCCTCTGCAGATTGGCGATCAGGCGCCGGAGTTCGCGATCAAGGACTCGAATGGCAAGCTGATCAAGCTGGCTGATCTGACAAAGAAGGGCCCGGTTCTGGTCCGGTTGACCTGCGGCTGCTCAGGCTGCGACAAAGAACTCGCGTATTTTCAGACGCTGCACGAAGCGTACGGGTGTAACCGACGATCCGGCGAGAAAATGGGAAGTCTATATGCGAAATCACAAGGCGTCCGGCTCGGCGGGGATCAAGAAAACTCCGAATCACGGGGCGTTTTGCGTAAAATGTTATGTGATTTGAACTTATACATGCTCATCATTCGGTCGTCGTCCATTCTGTAAGACGACCTTTCCGTGCTAGAGATCAGTAAGAAACAACGAAAAACCAGGCATTTCGCGTCTCGGGACGTCGGTTACACCCTTGAGCAGTCGGTCAGCCACTGGCGTGATGGCAGTTTCGAGCTGACTTTGTTTTGCCTTCGGGTTCAGGATCACGTTGACCACGCGATCAATCTCGTGTTCGTCGTAATACCCTGTCGCGTCCAGCTTGGTCCGCAGATCAAGAATGATATTCGGGTCGGTGGCATCCGACAGTTGGGCGGTCGTGTAGTAGGTCTTGAATGCGTTCAGGACTTGCTCTGAGTCATTGACGAAGTCCAGGACGTACGTGTCGTCCTTGCCCGGATAGCAGCGATTGAGTCGTGACAGGGTCTGTACGGCTTGAATCCCATCCAGCCGCTTGTCGACGTACATGCCACACAACAGTGGTTGATCAAAACCGGTTTGAAACTTGTTCGCCACCAGTAGGATCTGAAACTGGTCGTCCTTGAAGGCTTCGGCAATGTTGCGACCCTTCAAATCCGGGTTCAGCTCCTTGCTGGTTTCCTTGAACGGTTCCGGTCCTGATTCCTTGTCGTTGACTTCACCGGAAAACGCCACCAGCGATCGAAGCGGATAGCCTTTTTCTTTGATGTACTTATCGATTGCCAATTGCCAATTGCCAGCGGACAGCTTCCAGCCGACTGCTGACCACGACCATCGCTTTGGCTTTACCGTCCAGCAGCGGAGCCACCAGTTCGCGGAAGTGTTCGACAACGATCTGGACCTTCTGTGCGATGTTGTAGGGATGCAGCCGAACCCAGTTCATCAGGCCCTTCATGGCGGTGCTGCGTTCGACCTCCGTGTCGTCGAATTCCTGACCACCGTTCGCCAGTTTGAAAGCCAGGTTGTACGACGTGTAGTTCTTCAGCACGTCCAGAATGAAACCTTCCTCGATAGCCTGACGCATCGAGTACACATGGAATGGTTCCGGCAGATTATCTTCTGAGGCAGGCTGAGACGGGTCAGGTCGCCTGCCGAACAGTTCCAGCGTCTTCGCCTTCGGAGTCGCTGTGAACGCCACGTACGTGATGCCCTTGTCGCTGGCACGAGCGGACATTTGTGCGGCCAGAATAAGATCTTCCGTGCTGACCGTTCCGCCGTCAGCCAGTTCCTGTTGTTCTTCAGCGGACAGCACCTGTTTCAGCTTGGACGCTGCTTCTCCGGATTGTGAACTGTGAGCTTCATCAGCGATCACGGCGAATTGTTGGTTCTTCGCGAAAAGCTGGGGTTAATTGTGTAGTGTATTCTATCCGGTGATTTTGATTCGTGTGTGGTGCAGCGTGAGGATTCGCAGACGGAAGTGTTCTTTGTTTCTGTAGCCGTAAG